>JAESQX010000079.1 GCA_016764875.1 Gammaproteobacteria bacterium | reverse complement strand
CAACATTCCCATTCCATAACGGCCCAAACATCACAAGCGTATTCTGTTAGTTTTGTGAAAATCGTTTTAAAATCTATTTGACCATCACCTGGCGAGCGGTAACGCCCTGCACGATCTTGCCAATCGTTATACCCGCCAAGGGGGCGCAGTAAATTCGGCTGGCTAGGTTTGTAAGTGGGTGGTGTGGTTATGTTCCGTACAACTGTGCGGCGGGGACTATGCCCCGGACCCACTTTCTCGTGTACTTGACCAGGTTGGATTTAGCGCGTTTTTCCTGAAACAGTTGCAGCGACTCAGGAGATCCGGCGGCAAGGTAGAAGTGTTTTTCAAACTCGGTAATCCCCTTTATCCAACCGGATGGAACAACACCCAGGTCCGACAGGATTTTCTTGCTGGCGAATCTGGCCTGCGGTGGCACATTCTGTCTACCACCTGTAATCTCACTGGCGCTCCACTGCAACAAGTCAAAATATTCCTGTCGGGTAATAGGAATAGTCTCTCCATTGGGAGATCGGCCGCCAGGGTGCATTGGCATCAACCGCGCATTGCCATCGGTCAGTTCCTGCTTGTTTTGAAAATAATGGCGGTAATGCCGGAGCAATGATTTTTGTGGCCGACTCTTATTTTTGACCCGCCTGGCATGCACCACCAGCCTTTCCTGAATGGAAGTAAAATCACTTTCTTGTGGAGAGCTGCTGATACCCGCCCTCACTGGATTCAGATCAACATAGGCCATACACGTCACCAGTGCTTTCTCGTCCAGCAGAGCCTGACTCTTGAAACGCCCTTCCCAGAATCTTCCAGTACAGTCGTCTTCGACGTTTGCACGCCGGGCAATATTTTCATTCAGACATCGCATAAACCAGCTAATATCGGTCAGTCGGTTACGCCACTCATCTATCACCTTGCGGCGGTGCTCCCGCGCCGCCTTGGCTGACTGGTTCAACTTCAAGGTTTCAAGCACCAGGGCATTTCGAGAGAACAAGCCAGTCCAGCGCTCTATCACTTCCTGTTGGGTCCACCCTTTTGCCTGCTTTTCATCAACATAAAGCACCAGATGATAATGATTACTCATTACCGCGTAGGCACAAATATCAATGGAGAAAACCGAAGCCAGCTTTTTTATTCTTTCCACCAGCCAGACTTTGCGATGATCAAAGTTCACACCGGTTAGCGGATCATCACCACACAAATAGGCGCGCCTCACACAGCGTGATATGCAGTGGTAATACGGGGTATCGTTCAGCGACACTTGCTGGTTTCGGGCACGGGTCATTATCTGACTCTTGTTCCTTCAATTATTAATCTTTTTTCAGAGGCGAACCGTTGATTTTAGAGTGTTTCCTATTAGAATCAAAGCCAGATTAAAAAGTGACACTGACACGGAGTCCATTAAGTGCGAGCTGGTATCGATCTGGGTGGTACTAAAATAGAAGGTATCATTCTCAGCGATACCGGCGAGATACTGCACCGTATTCGTGTGGCTACTCCAATAGATGACTACCAACAGACAATTGAATCTATAGGCAAGATTGTCTCTCAACTGGAGAAACAAGCCGGCCGAGCTCTGAATGTAGGCATTGGCACACCCGGGACAATATCCCACCTCACCGGGCGTATGAAAAACTGCAATTCCACCTGCCTTAACCACCACACTTTAAAACACGATCTGGAACAAACGTTGCAGCGGGAAGTGAAGGTGGAAAATGATGCAAACTGTTTTGCCTTGTCAGAAGCCCGTTACGGAGCCGGCAAGGAATCTCACAGCGTATTTGGCGTAATACTCGGAACAGGTGTCGGTGGCGGTCTGATCATTGGCAAGCAGCTACTGACCGGGCCCAATGCTATTGTTGGCGAATGGGGACACAATCAGGTACCACCGTACACTGATACTCTGTTCCCAGGCCGACGCCGCTGTTATTGTGGGCGCAGCAACTGTGTCGAATCCTTTTTGTGTGGCAAAGGCCTTGAGCAGACTTTTGTAGAGCTTGGCGGTGCGCCGCTCCTTGCTGAAACAATTTCCAAAAAGAGTTCCGAGGGAAATCAACTTGCCAATGAAGCGCTACATATTTACTGCAACCAACTGGCTGCCTGCTTGTCCACCGTGGTCAATATCGTTGACCCGCAGCTCATCGTATTTGGCGGAGGTTTGTCAAACATCGATGCTATTTATGAAAAAGTACCGGAATTAATGCTGAATTACATTTTCAGCGATAGCGTGGAAACCCGATTTGTCAGACCTGTCTTCGGTGACGCCAGTGGTGCTAGAGGTGCTGCCTGTCTCTGGGCAATATAATTTTTTCTCAGTCATTAAATGGGTGTCGGAGAATAATCGTTTCCTCCCGATCAGGTCCAGTGGAAATAATGTCAACTGGCGCCTCAATCATCTCTTCTATAAACCGAATATAAGCGCGGGCGTTTTGCGGCAACTGGTCAATATTCCTGACACCGCCTGTAGATTCGCTCCAGCCTGGTAATTCCTCATAGACTGGTTGTGGGGAGTCTTGACCATCAACATTCATTAACCAGGAAGATATGCTTCCTTTCTCCCCAGATTCGCCAGTGGTATACCCGGTACATACCTTCACGGTGTCCAGGCCATCCAACACATCAAGCTTGGTTAAACAAATTCCGGAAATACTGCTCACACGAATTGCCTGCCGCCCTGCCGCCGCATCGAACCAGCCACAGCGTCGATCCCGACCTGTGGTTGCCCCTTTTTCCTTACCAACCGAAGCCAGGTGCGCGCCTACCTCGTCAAACAACTCTGTGGGAAACGGTCCGGTGCCAACCCGGGTAGTGTAAGCCTTGGTAATACCCAGTACGTAGTCCAGATAAAGAGGACCGAAGCCACTTCCTGTTGCAGCCCCGCCCGAGGTGGTATTGGAAGAAGTTACAAAGGGGTAAGTGCCATGGTCGATATCCAGCAGGGAACCCTGTGCACCTTCGAAAAGTATATTGTCGCCGTTGTTGCGGAAGTTATGCAAAATATCAATGGTGTCTGCCACCATGGGGGCGATGTTCTTAATAAGTTGCAGGCAGGTATCCAGGGTTTCCTGAAAATCAACCGGCTCACTCTCATAGTATTTTTGCAATACAAAATTGTGGTAGTCCATCAATCCCGCCAGCTTCTCGGAAAATTGCTGTTCATTTAAAGCTTCCGCCAGCCGGATACCTCGCCTAGCTGCCTTGTCTTCGTAGGCAGGACCAATGCCTCTTCCTGTGGTACCCAGCCTACCGTCCCGAGCCTTATCGAGTGCAACATGGGTGGGTAAAATAAGAGGACAGGCACCGCTAATCCGAAGACGTTCCTGTACCGGCATGCCCCTGTTTTCCAGCTCAGTTATTTCCTTCCATAATGCCTCAAGGCTTAAGACCACGCCGTTGCCAATTACGCACTGCACACCATCACGAAGAATACCCGAGGGCAATAAATGCAATACCGTCTTTTCACCATCGATGACAAGGGTATGGCCAGCGTTATGTCCACCCTGGAAACGCGCGACCACGGCAACTTGCTCAGTCAGTAAATCAACTATTTTGCCTTTGCCTTCGTCGCCCCATTGAGACCCTAAAACAACTACACTCTTACCCATACTCTTTAATCCAACACAGTGTCAGTGATTAATACAATTCAAAGGAAATAGATTACGACGTGCTCGATATTGCCTACTCAATACTTTCAACAATCCAGCAACCATCCTGCAATGTTATCCGGCGGTCACAATCAAGTTCGGCAATCTCGTCTGGTGATGCGGTGTCGGCAGATAAGTTGATAATGACAGTTTCACCCTGTTGACGTAGATCATCAACCAGTGCCATTAACTTATTATTGGAATCCGCCGGAGCCAGAATAGCCGGGCTCCTTTTAAAGGTTTTATGAGTCAGTTTTGCAAGAGTTTTCAGATCACAATCAAAACCGGAAGCCGGCCTGGCACGGCCGAAAACTTCACCTATGTCATCGTAACGACCACCCTTGGCAACAGCCCTGCCATATTCCGGCGTGTAAGCGGCAAAAACAATTCCCGTGTGATACTCATAACCGCGAAGTTCGCAAAGATCGAAACACAGGGCCACATCTGGAATTCTCTCACATACCCCGTTGGCGATAGCCTCCAGCTCCTCGATCTCTCGGCGCACAGCAGCGGGTGCATTTTTAAATGCTTCCAATGCTTGTTGCAAAGTATCGAAATCGCCGCTAAGCCGGGAAAATTGGTAAAGCATGGATCGCAATGCGTCGTCGGAAACCGACTGTTGTAACAGCACATCAATTTCCGCGTAGGCTTTCCGTTGTAAAGCGGCGAACAATTCGCTCTCTGTTTCACTATCCAGCTTGGCTGCATCAACCAGGGTTCTAAAAATTCCAACATGACCCAGCACGAGGTGTATATCTGCAATCTCGGCTTTAGCCAATGTCTGATGCATGAGACAGATCAATTCAACATCGGCCTCTACTCCCGAATGCCCGAATAATTCAGCGCCAACACGAATTGGCACTCTCGATGTGAGCAGGCCCCTTGGTCTGGTGTGAAGAACACTGTCTGCATAACAAAGTCGAACCGGACCAGTTCGATTGAGGCAGTGGGCGTCAATCCTGGCGACCTGGGGAGTCATATCCGCCCGGATACCCATCATGCGGCCACTGAGTTGATCGGTAAGTTTAAAGGTGTGCAAATCCAGATCGTGGGACGAACCCACCAGCAGGGAATCCAGATATTCAATAAGGGGAGTTATCACCAGTTGATAGCCCCAACTGGCATACAGGTCCAGTATCTGTCTACGCAGGGACTCCAGAGTAAAGGCTTCCTCCGGCAATATTTCTTCGACGCCTTCCGGCAACAACCATCGATCAGCAGAAGTCACTTTTAATTCCAGTCTACCGCACAAAACCTGGCAGGTTAGTTAACAATATATAACAGGACTGTGCCGACAATCATGCTGCCGAATCCCAACAAACGTACGGTGTTATCATCGACCTGCTCTACGGCTTCAAGCATTTTTCGCCATCTTCCCGGCGCCAAAAAGGGAAGAATACCTTCGATCACCAACATTAAGCAGAACGCAACAGCCAGATTATGTAGCATAAATAATCAGGCTCCCGTTCTCAAACCCATTCTGACAAGGCTACCGGGAGCCGGAGATTAATTTTGCACCGGGCCGTTTTTCAAATATTTGAAATAGTCACTTTGAGGGTCCAACAACATGATATCGCTCTTGTTGCTGAAAGCAGCCCGATAAGATTTCAAGCTGCGGGTAAAAGCAAAAAATTCCGGATCTTTGGAATAGGCGTCTGCATAAACCGAAGTGGCCTCTGCATCACCTTGTCCTCGAATTATCTCAGCATCCCTATACGCCTCGGCCAGATAAATGGTTACCTGCCGATCTGCATCAGCGCGAATACCAATGGCTAATTCGTCACCACGAGAACGTAACTCCTGCGCTTCCCGGTTCCGCTCCGTAGTCATCCGCTCATAAACTGATGAACGAACATCGTCAGGCAAGTCTATTCTTTTTACCCGCACATCGATAACTTCGATGCCAATATCAGCCGCCGTGGTTTCATTCAGCTCCTCGGTCAGAGCGACCATCAGCGCATCACGCTCTCCGGCAACCACCTCCTGCAGGGTTCTGGCACCAAACTGGTCACGCAAACCATCGTTAATACGTTCGGCCAGCAGGCTGCCAGCAATAACAGTATCGCCTCTAGCCGCCACATAGAACTGGGCCACATCAACTATGCGCCACTTGGCATAGGAATCAACCAGCAAGGCTTTCTGTTCCAGGGTGAGGAATCTTTGTGGCGGTGAATCTTCCGTCAGTATTCTGGCATCAAATTTTCTGACTGTATTCACCCAGGGTACTTTTACATGCAAGCCGGGCTGAATGTCCCCCTGGACCAATTCACCAAAACGCAACATAACAGCCCGCTCTGTTTCCTTGATTACAAACAGGCTGTTACCCGCCACCAGAATCAGCAGAAACATTAATCCCACCGCAATGAAATTTCTCATATCAACGTCCTCTTGTGGTATTGGTTATACGGGAACGATCCACCGAATTACTGGTGCCCGGTGCCGGTAAGTAAGGGGCCAGATCATTGGCCAAATCCTGAAGATCCCGGTTGGAGCGCGATGCCCCGGTTCCGCTTTGTTCCAGTATTTTATCCAAAGGCAAATAAAGCATGTTATTACCGCCTTCTACATCAATCATGATTTTACTGGCGCTGGTCATGACATCCTCAATGGAATCAATATAAAGCCGCTGACGAGTTACCTCTGGAGCTTTTTGATACTCTGCCAACAACTGATTAAAGCGCGATGCATCACCAGCCGCTCTGGCAATTACCTCTGCTTTGTAGGCGTTAGCCTGCTCCATGGCCTGCTGTGCCTCACCTCTTGCCTGCGGGATAACCTGGTTCGAATATTGCTCTGCCTGGTTTTGTGAGCGTTGTTCATCTTCCCGGGCTCGAATCACATCGTCAAATGCCGGCCGCACCGGATCGGGGGGCTGTGCATCAACAACGTTCACCTGGCTCACCAGAATGCCGGTGTTATAAACATTCATATATTGCTGCAAGCGTTCTTCCACGGCATCAGCCACAGCGGCACGACCTGTTGTCAGGATCTGATCCATGTAGTTACCACCCACCACGTGACGAATGGCAGACTGGGTAGCATTATCCAGGCTACGTTCCGGGTCCTGCACAGAGATTACATAGGCCACCGGGTCAGCAATCCGATACTGCACTGCTACCGCTATGTTGAGAATGTTTTCATCCGTGGTCAGCATATCGTTACGATACGAACGCGTATTCAACTGCTGAATATTAACCTTGGTAACTTCATCCACAAGTGGAGGATTCCAATGCAGGCCCGGCTGTACTACTTGACTTCGTATGCTGCCGAAACGTAACACTACGCCGCGCTCTGCCTCATCCACCGAGTAGAAACCCATGAACCCCCAGATAATCGCTACTGTAGCCAGCAACCCACCGATAAGCCCAGCTGAGAATTGGGCATTACCCTTCCCACCCGTGCCACCTGAATCACCGGCGGGTTTACCTGACCCTCCCCCAAACAGCGAATTGAACTTTTTGGTCAGGTTCTTAAGAACCTCTTCAATATCCGGGGGCCCATCATTGTTTCCACGGCGGCCACCAGCACCCCAGGGGTCGTTGTTGTCATCTTTATTTCCAGGTTCATTCCAAGCCATTAGCTTCTCCGTAGCTTATTCGACGCAAGAGCGCGATTTTAGCTAATAATTAGGGTTTAACACAGTGTTTCATGACAATTGCAAAACTGAAATCGATTATTCAGGTGTTCCTGGCTTAATAGTGGCCCAAATTTACCTGTAAAAGCTACTCGAACTGCTCTGCCGAGGTCATAGTCAGTGAACTTTCCGGGTTTGCCAGCCGCTTATTAACGCAAAAATCCGCATCTAATTGCAAACCTTCCTCATGAATGATTCGTGTCAGATTCTCCGGCGCCAGCCTTACCTTCAGATGAAACAGACCCTGATCATCCACCGTCTCTTCCTGAACGGCACCCCTGGCATACAACCGGCTTCGCAGACGCGCATGCTCCGGCAACAATACCAGGGTCTGCTGTACCATTTCGCCGGCCAGAATTTCGGATATGGCATCTAACAGTAAATCCGTCCCTGCACCGGTTTTTGCTGATACCCAGACTCTAACAGGTCGGCCGCTGGTGTCACGGTCTATGGCCGGCTTTCTGTGGGGAATCAGATCGATCTTATTAAACACCAGCAAAGTAGGCGTTTCATCGGCTCCAATTTCCTTCAGCACCACATCAACCTCGTGCATCAGGGAATCATGCATCTCATTGCTCGCATCAACTACATGGAGCAACAAACTCGCTTCGGCCGTTTCTTCCAGTGTCGCCCTGAACGCTTCTACCAACTGGTGTGGCAGGTGGCTGATAAATCCCACCGTATCGACAATTACCGCATTGCCAAATGACGGCACCGAGAGCGAGCGCAGAGTGGAATCCAGGGTGGCAAATAACTGGTCTGCGGTGTAAATGCCGGCATTTGTCAGGGCATTAAATAATGAAGACTTTCCAGCATTGGTATAACCGGCGAGGGATATGGTGGGTACCTCCGCCCGTTTTCGAGATCGTCTGCCCTGATTACGCTGGGCACGAACTTTGGACAATCCTTTATTAATAGACTTGATCCGCTGACGGATCATTCGTTGATCAAGTTCCAGCTGTGTTTCACCCGCACCCCTGAGGCCAATACCCCCTTTCTGCCGATCAAGGTGAGTCCATCCCCGCTTCAAGCGGGTACTCAAATGTTGCAGCTGTGCTAATTCAACCTGTAGCTTTCCTTCGTGACTGCGGGCCCGCTGGGCAAAAATATCCAGTATCAGACCAGTACGATCCAATACCCTGCACTTGAGATGTTTTTCCAGGTTTCTTTCCTGACTGGGAGAAAGGGTGTGATTAAAGATAACTAACCGGGCATCGTGGAAGGCAACTGCCTCTTCAATTTCCTGTAGTTTGCCAGATCCGACGAAGTAACCGGGTGAAGGTTGTTTGCGACTTCCGGTTATGAAACTTGCCGGGTCACCTCCGGCAGATAATACCAGTTCTTCAAATTCCTGGGGATCTTCCTGCTCTGCGCTGGAATCAATCGCAATATGAACAAGAATCGCTACTTCGCCGGCTTCAGGCCTTTCAAAAAACAATAAGTCACCCCCGAGTTAAGCCGTATTGCCGGCCACATCGTCCGACTCGTCCCCATCATTACTTTCACCCGGAACCTGGGAAGTGATTTTCACTGTGCGTGACGGCACCACAGTGGAGATAGCATGCTTGTAAACCATCTGATTAACAGCATTTTTAAGCAGGATTACAAACTGATCAAAAGATTCTATCTGCCCCTGCAGTTTGATCCCGCTTACCAGGTAAATGGATACGGGTATTCGCTCTTTCCGAAGCGCATTCAAGAAAGGGTCTTGTAAAGCATGCCCTTTTGACATTGGTTTTCTCCTTAATTTAAGTTTACACGTACTCAGTTAGATTCCTGACACACTAGAGACTATATCTTGGCAGCATTCACAATTTTCAAGACATTACCCAGGAATTTATTTTTATCACTACCTGCATCGTGCAATTCGGGCCAACTCCGCAACCAGGTAAACTGCCGCTTAGCCAACTGTCTAGTGGCAATAATACCTCTTTCTAGCATTTCATCATAGCTTAACTCACCGGATAAATACTGCCATACCTGACGGTATCCAACGGATTTGATAGAGGGTAAAGTCGGTGACAAATCGTCCCTTTTATACAAGACCTCCACCTCCTCCACCAATCCGGCCTGCAACATTTGTTTGAATCGCTGCTTTATTAGAGCGTGTAATACGTCTCTTTGTTCCGGCTGAATTGCCATAAAGTGCAAATTGAACGGCAGACTTTTATTCTCTGCCAACATCGCCTGCCCTTCCCGGTGCAATTCAGTCATGGTGCGACCGGTTAACCTGAACACTTCCAGCGCCCTTTGCAGCCGCTGCGGATCATTGGGGTGTATACGTCTGGCCGATTCAGGGTCCACTTCTGCCAGACGCCTGTGTACATTTTCCCAACCTTCTGTTTCCCCCAGTTTCTCAATTTCAGCGCGTACCCGGGGGTCAGCCTCAGGCAGTTGCGCCAACCCATCCCTCAGAATCCTGAAATACAACATGGTGCCGCCCACCAGCAGGGGAACCCGTTGCTGACTGACAATATCTTCTATATGTTCGAGTGCATCGCGCCGAAAATCAGCGGCTGAATAGGGGTCAGACGGATCGTTGATATCAATGAGGCGATGGGGCGCAATCTTCAGGATTTCCGCATCCGGCTTACCGCTGCCAATATCCATCCCACGATAGACCTGCGCTGAATCAACACTGATGATCTCAAACGGAAATCGCTGCACCAGCTCCACGGCAAGCGCCGTTTTACCTGACGCAGTGGGCCCCATCAGACAGAAAACATCGGGTTTGCGCCCGTTTACCTCCAACACCATCAAGTTATCCTGGCTGGTTTACTGTCCACGGAGGAACAATTTATCCAGCTCATCCAGACTTTGAAAAACCCAGGTAGGTCTGCCGTGGTTACACTGCCCACTACGCTCGGTTGCTTCCATATCCCGCAGCAGTGCATTCATTTCAGCCACGGTGAGTTGCCGATTGGCGCGAACGGAATTGTGGCAGGCCATGGTTGCCAGCAATTCATCCTGGTGGGCTTGAATCCGCTCACTGCGGCCAAATTCCTTGACGTCGGATAACACGTCACGAACCAATTGTTCAATATTGGCTTCGCGTAAAATTGAAGGGATCTGGCGTACCACAATAGATTCGTCCGCGACTCGTTCAAGTCCAACGCCGATATTTTCCAGCACCTGTTTTTGTTCATCCGCACAATCAGCTTCCGCCTTGCTCACTGACAGGGATAGCGGTACCAGCAGCGGTTGTACTTTCAGTTCTTCATTGGCACAGGCGGTTTTCATGCGCTCATAGGTAATGCGCTCATGAGCAGCATGCATATCAACGATGATCAGGCCTTCCTTGTTTTGCGAGAGTATGTAAATACCGTGAAGCTGGGCAATAGCGTAACCAAGCGGTGGTACCTCTTCATCTTCGCTGAGTTTTTTATAGGCCTGCAACTGCTCCTGTACTCTATTCGCACCACTGATGAAACCTCTGCTCCCTGCCTGAAAAGCAGCTCGGCCGGTTCCCGGGCGCTCATACAGTCCAAGGTTGGCCTGCTCTCTCAGCCCGGCCCCTGACACCTGTTCTACGTGTTGCGCAGACTCGCCAGTAGTCATTATCTCCCGGTTATCCATTTGATCCTGGGGGGTAACGTCAGCCAGCGCGCGATGCGTAGACCTGAAAAGAAAATCATGAACCAAGCGGCTGTCTCTGAAGCGCACCTCATGCTTGGTGGGGTGGACATTAACGTCCACCAGTGCCGGATCCAGTTCGAGATACAGCACAAACGCCGGATGACGACCGTGGAACAATACATCACGATAGGCCTGTTTTATGGCATGGGATACCAGCTTGTCCCGGATCACCCTGCCATTGACATAGAAATACTGCAGGTCTGCCTGGCTTCGGGAAAAAGTAGGCAGACTCACCCAACCCCAAAGTCGTAAACCTGGCCCCTCTATATCAATGGCAACGGAGTTTTCAACAAAAGCTGGCCCGCATACGGTGGCAACCCGTCTTTGCTTTTCCTGATCAGACTCGGCGGAGCGAAGATTATAAATAGCACGTTGATTGTGTTTCAAGGTAAAGGACACATCAAAACGACTCAGAGCAATGCGTTTCACTATCTCCTCGATTCTGGAGAATTCGGTTTTCTCAGTTCGCAGGAATTTCCTTCTGGCCGGGGTATTAAAGAACAGATCACGCACTTCCACCGTAGTGCCCTGAGCATGTGCCGCTGGTGTCAGAGCCGTGTCCATTTCCTGGCCCTGGTGAGCCTCCACTTTCCAGGCGCTGTCATCAGTGCTGTCCTGGCAGCGTGAGGTAATACTGAGGCGGGAAACCGAACTGACACTGGCAAGGGCCTCGCCCCTGAACCCCAGACTGGCAATCTGTTCCAGGTCATCAAGGCTGAAGATTTTACTGGTTGCATGACGACTCAGGGAGAGTGCCAGATCCTGCTTGTCCATTCCCCCGCCGTCATCACGTACTCGCATCAGCTTGCTGCCACCACTGGCAACATCAATATCAATACGAGAGGCCCCCGCATCCAGGCTGTTTTCCAGTAGTTCCTTTATAACGGAAGCAGGGCGTTCAACCACTTCGCCAGCAGCAATCTGGTTGGCCAACCTTTGACTAAGAAGAGCGATCTTTCCCATGCAGAAGTATTCAATAGACAATAACGAACAACGCACTTCATTGTAGCATTATCAATGGAGGACGGGACTATCGCCGGGTTGAGATAATCAGGAAGCGGGAATCTTGAGAACCTGGCCTACCATGATCTTGTCACCGTTAATGTTGTTGACCCGTCTGAGACTAGCGAGGCTGACACGATAACGTTGGGCAATTCCTGACAATGTTTCACCTCGGGTGATTCTGTGCTCGGAAGATCTGGACATGCCGGCTTCGCCTGGAATAGTTAAAGTCTGCCCGATCTGAATGACATTTCCGCGCAGACTATTGGCCAATTTCAACTGGTTGAGGCTGACCCTGAATCGCTGGGCAATCCTGGAAAGACTATCTCCTCTTTTAACCACATAGGATTCGGGAACGATACCATTTTCCTTTTGCCAGGCCACCAGGGTGCCGTCCGGTGGGTTTTCGTAAAAGTAATTTTTTACCCCCTGCACGATAGCGTCGGCAAGCTTATTCTGATAACCGGTGCTGGCCAGTTTCCTGGCTTCGGATGGATTGGACAGGTAGCCGGTTTCAATGAGAATGGAGGGTATGTCCGGCGAACGTAATTCCCAGAGGTTCCCTCCCTGCACCTTGCTTTTGCGAAGACGGGCAACGCCATCGAGAGATGCCAGCACCTGGGTTCCAAGCTCCACGCTTTGCTCCATACTCCAGGCCATGGATAAATCCAGCAAGGTAAACGCCAGATCGTCATCCACATCAGAGATCCTGGTATCACCGGCGATACCCCCGAGCAAATCAGCCCGGTTTTCTTTCTGTTCAATGCGGCGAATATTTTCCCGATCGGCCGTCTCACCCGACAATGCATAAATCGTTACGCCCTGTACGCTACTTCCCCGGTAGGAATCCGCGTGAATGGAGATATAAATATCGACTCGTTTGTCGCGGGCAATGATTGGCCTGGACTTCAAATCCAGGGAGTAATCTCCTTTCCGAATCATTACCGGTGTGTAGCCGGGCGTCAGCCGCAGGCGGTCTTCAATGGCCCGGGAAATCGACAGAGTGACATCTTTCTCCCAGAACTGGCGATTAAAACTGGGAGCACCGGGATCTTCTCCCCCGTGTCCCGCCACCACAGCCACCAGTAAATCCCGTTTATCCGATTGCCTTGCCGTGGGCACGGTGCGGGTGGTGGTTACGTCGGTGCCCTGAGGATCATAAAGGTCCATTACCAGGCGGTCACGGAACTCTCCGTTGGCACCGAGGGTGAAATTGCTGTGATCAACCCTGCTTTTCAAATCCAGCACAACACGAAGGTCATTGCCGTCACGGATACTGCTGCGAATGGATCGAATAGGACTATCTGAATAATCCAGCCCGGAAAAATCTGTTCTCATGGTGGAATTGGCAATATCAATCACTACCCGGTCAGGGTTGTCGAGATTGAAAATGTTGTAGCTGATGCCCCCGCTTAAATCAAACACCAGCCTGGTATGATCCGGCGCCTGCCATAGTCGTACGGCTTCCACCTCAGCCGCGTTTACCGGAGCCTGCATAAACACAACCGACCACAAAACCAGCAACGCGGCCAGGCCACCGGTAAATCGGCATATTATGTTGTTAATACAGTCGCGCATGCTACAAAGCTCAGTAAGTTCGACAAATTTACCGTCGTCTAAAGGTTTCGGCAAAATTTCACTAATCTTTCAGCAATAATCTGGCCTCGGGGAGTCTTCGCTTGCCAGCTTAACTGCCTGCCCTGCCCTTGTATACAGAGCTCTATGTTCAGATCCGGCTCGGGAATAGCTGACTTTCCATTCAGAGGCCACTCAAACAAACACAGGTTTTCCGTTTCAAAATATTCCGAAACCCCCAGAAATTCCACCTCCCGGGGGTCCGAAAGACGATAAAGATCAAAATGGTAGATATTGAATAGGGGGAATTCGTAGGGTTCCACCAGTGTATAGGTGGGGCTTTTCACCGCACCCTGATAGCCATAACCCCGCATCAACCCACGGGCCAGGGTAGTTTTTCCGGCACCCAGCTCACCGTTGAGGTAAATCCTGCCACCCAGGGTTGATAGCGCATCAGTCCCATTATGACGTTTTTCATCCACCGGCCGCGAGCTGGTAGACCACGCAAGCATTTGGCCAAATCGCTCCGTAGCCGCTTCATTCTCGAGAAAAATTGTATCCGACTGCATGTGAGGAACCATTAAGAAAACCGGGTATGTCTTATTGAGAGTTTTAAGTTTCAGGGCTCATTAATTGACGAATATAAGGATATAAATCTGTAGCCGCCATGCCCCGCTGACCTCCTGCGGCAGATGCCAGATCAGCACTTTCACCATGTACGCAAACAGCTAACCGCAAGCTGTCAGCCAGTGAAAATTTCTGCGCCACCAGAGCCCCGATGATGCCACTTAAAACATCTCCCATGCCGCCACTGGCCATGCCCGGATTCCCTTCACTGCAAAGTTCGATGCAGGGTTCTCCATCCGCAACGTAACAAACCAGGCTGCCGGCGCCTTTCAGCAGGCATACACCTCCCCAGTCCTGTTGCATAGTAGCCACAGCAGCAAACCGATCTGCTTGTACCTCTCCCGTTTCGCCGCCAAGCAATCTTGCGGCTTCGGCCGGGTGGGGTGTAAGTATCCAGTTATCCCTTTTTCTGTGACTACTTTGATCTCGTCTTTCTGCCAGCAGATTAAGTCCATCTGCGTCCACCACCAGGGGTAGCCCCTGCGCCAGTTGTGCTTGCATGGCACGCTGCAATAATTTGCGCGACCAGTTTGATTTCCCCAGGCCAGGACCCACAACGATTACCGATGCCCGCTCAAGCAGATCGCCTATTCTATCCGCTTCACGTTCTGCCGGGGCAGATTCTTCGTCCGTTGTGTCCTCTGTTCCCAGCACCATTATTTCCGGTCGTCTGGATAAAATGGCGGTGCGGTGAACTGAGCGGGTTACGACACTGACCATGCCACTGCCGGCTCTAACGGCCGCTTCCGCGGCCATCAGGGCAGCACCGCCGAAACCATAGTCTCCTGCCAGGATGACTGTATGCCCGAAGTCTCCCTTATGGGCCGAGGCTTGCCTTGGTAGAAGCAGCCGCGACATCTGGCTCACATCAATACGTCGACAACTGGGACGCGGGGAATTGTCCCCGGAAAAAACCTTATCGGGAACATCGAGATTGTGATAGACAAGCTCGCCACAGCTATCCAGGCCATGGAACGTAAGCAAGCCCTGCTTGAGACCGATAAAAGTAGTAGTCAGTTGTGCCTGCACTGCCACACCCAGAATATTCCCGGTATTACTGCACAAACCCGATGGCACATCGATTGCCAGAACCGGGAAATCCAACTCGTTGATAGTTGCAATAGCATCGGCGTAAGTATCACTGACAGGACGATCAAGCCCGGTGCCCAGCAAGGCATCCACAATGACTGTGTGACCTGCAGGGCAGTTGTCATTAGCCACGAATCCAGAGCGGTCGAACCTGCTGCAGGGCACCTTGCGCTGCTCGGCAAATTGCTGAGCCTTCAAGGCATCACCATTCAGCTTATTATGATCTCCCAATTGAACCAGTTCAGAATTGAGACCATTATCCCGGGCAAGACCTGCAAGCACATAGCCATCACCACCGTTGTTGCCAGTGCCAACGAATACCTGCACATGTTTTACCTGGGGCCATTTGTCCAGCAAGGCAGCAAAGGCCACGGAGGCGGCCTGTTGCATCAGGGAAAAGCTGTCAATGCCACACTCTTCAATGGCGATTCGATCCAGCTCCCTTGCCTGGGAGGCCTGGTAAAGTGCTCTGGGTAAACGGCTTCTCATGTGGGTCATCTGCTCTTACTTTTTGTCAAATTTCTGTATCAGGCGCCGGATAACGAAGAGAGAAGTCTGTAAATCTTCCTGACTAATATCATCAGCGGTTGTTAGCGCCCAGGGGTCCTGAACTTCACGCAACAGGTTATAGGCCCTCTTGCCTTCTTCGGTAAGGTTTACCAGCTTTGACTTCCTGTGTTTGGGATTAAAAGAATATTTTAACAGGCCATCTTCAGCCATTACGTCCGTAATACGCTGTACTGCCTGACGAGACTGACCCAGCACCCTGGCTATTCCGGGTACCGTAAGACCGGAACTGGACAAAGCCACCGCGCCTATTACCCGCCACCGGGCACTGGTCAGACCCAGGTCGTCGGTCATGCTATCTCCTTCCGCAATCAACAAACCGTTCAGTCGGAAGAGAGAAAGTACCAGGTCAAGAAACACCTTTCGTTTAGGAGAATGAACCATGTTGTTTGACGACAAATTGAGTGGTTGGCTGGATTAAATTCGGGGCAAGCCTGGTAGATATCAAATACGGCTATTAACTCACCATTATTGGAAACATGTTGTCATTGTACTCTGTAAAAGCAAATAATTCACCACTGACAACATAATTCCGGTTGCAGATATCAAACAGGCTGTGACTGACAATCATCCATAATGCTCAGCGCCTGTTATGAAATGGCCTTATCTGTGGTTTTGCAACGGAAGTTCTGTTTTGTAGACGACCTGCTTCAGGGTAAAACTGGACTGTATATTGGCGACACCTGGCGTGCGAGTCAGTTTTTCTGCCAGAAAATGTTCATAACTTTCCAGATCCGGCACTACAATCCTCAACACGTAATCAAAGCTGCCGGTCATAAGGTAGCACTCCAGAATCTCCGCATACTGGGCAATGCGTGCCTCGAACTTCTCCAGTGAGCTGCGCTCCTGGCTGTGCAGGCTGACATTCACGAAAATACTGATAGGCAACCCTACGCTCTTGGCATCAATTATGGCGGCATAGCGTTTTATAATGCCGGCATTTTCCAGCGCCTTGACCCGCCTGAGGCAGGGGGACGGTGACAGATCTACCAGCTCTGCAAGCTCAGCATTGGAAATTCGTCCATTGTTCTGCAGGTGATGGAGAATTTTATAATCAGTCCTATCCAGCGCTATTTCAGCCATATTATGCCTCTATTTATGGTATTTATTCTATTTTATGCCATTTTATACGTCATATTTAGCATAGTTTGCAATCCTGTATTGAGGAGATTGAGTATAATCCAATCCAGACTCTGAATCCGTCAAGCCACAGTGAATTAAAAATAATGAAACAACAGCATTCAACAGAACCCGGTATTGAATCCGACAAGGAAGAATGGCTCGAAGCCCTGGTCAATATTTACAATCATTATGGCAAGGAGGGAGTGAACGAAATTCTCAATGAACTCAGGGACTGGAGTTACGCCAATAATATTCCTCTGCAACAGGTGCAACTGAACACCCCCTACCTCAATTCTATTTCCCTGACAGATCAGCCAGCTTACCCCGGCAATTTGGAAATGGAAAAACGCATCGAAAACATCAACCGCTGGAATGCCATGGCCATGGTGTTACAACAGCAGGACGGCGGTTCAGGGGTGGGTGGTCACATTGCGACTTATGCATCAGCTGCCACCCTGATGGAAGTAGGCTTCAACCATTTCTTTCGCAATCAGGATGAAGAATACGGCGGTGACCTGGTAATGTTGCAACCCCACGCCTCTCCCGGGGTTTATGCCAGGGCCTTTCTTGAAGGCCGCATCAAAGCGGAGCAACTGCACAATTACAGGCGGGAACTGCAACCGGGAGGCGGATTACCTTCCTACCCCCATCCACTTTCCCTGCCCGACTTCTGGCAGGTTCCCAATGCCTCCATGGGGCTGTCCACACCCACGGCCATATACCAGGCCAGGTTTGTAAAATACCTGGAAAACCGGGGCCTGAAAGACAGGAAAGGAGGCAAGGTATGGTGTTTTCTTGGTGATGGTGAATGTGACGAGCCAGAAGTACTGGGAACCATTAATATTGCGGCCAGAGAAAAACTCGATAATCTGATCCTGGTGGTTAACTGCAACCTGCAACGGTTGGATGGCCCGGTGAGGGGCAACGGCAAAATTATCCAGGAACTGGAAGCCTCGTTTCGCGGTGCCGGCTGGAACGTAATCAAGGTGATATGGGGCGGCGGCTGGGATACGTTGCTTGCCCAGGACGTAAACGACACCCTGCGAAAGCGCATGGAAGAATGTGTCGACGGAGACTATCAACGCTACTCCGTCTTGCCCGGTAACCGCCAGCGGGAGCATTGGGTGGACGGCAATCCGGAACTGGAACGTATGATGAATTCTCTTAGCGATGATCAGGTAAAAGAGATAAAACGCGGTGGCCAGGACGCACAAAAAATATTTGCCGGTTATGCGATGGCGCTGGAGTCAGTGGATAAGCCGACTGTTGTACTGATCAAGACAGTCAAGGGAGATGGCATGGGTGCCAGTGCGGAAGGCAAGAACACCGCACATCAGAAAAAGAATCTGGGCCCTGAAGAACGTCTGGAATGCGCTCGTAATTTTGCCATTCCCTTATCGGACGAAGCGATCATCTCAGCTCAGTTTTACCGCCCGGATGAGGACAGCCCGGAGATCAATTATCTGAAAAACCACCGCGAAAAACTCGGTGGCCCGGTTCCAAAACGGGAACTGAACTGCCAGTCTATTGACGCCCCTGACCTGGACTACTTTGCATCAATCACCGGAGGCTCCAGAGACAAGACCCAATCCACCACGGGAGCTACCGTGCGCCTTTTAGCTTCGCTGCTCAAGCACGAAAACCTGGGCCGGTACATTGTGCCCATTGTGCCGGATGAAGCGCGCACCTTCGGGCTCGACGCGCTGTTTAAAGTAGCCGGTATCTATTCAGCCAGTGGTCAGCAGTACATCCCGGTGGACGCCGACAGCATCATTGCCTACCGGGAAGCCGAAGACGGACAGATACTACAGGAGGGCATTTGTGAAACTGGTGCCATCGCGTCTTTTCTCGCCGCCGGTACAGCTTATTCCATTCACGGCCTGCCCATGATCCCCTTTTACTTCTTTTATTCCATCTTCGGCTTTCAGCGTGTCGGCGATATGATCTGGAGTTGCGGCGATATGATGTGCCGCGGGTTTCTGATCGGCGGGACGGCCGGCCGCACCACCCTCAACGGTGAGGGATTGCAGCACCAGGACGGCCACTCACAAATTCTGGCCAGCACCTATCCCAATCTGAAAAGTTATGACCCGGCGTTTTCTTATGAGATTACCGTCATTATCAGGGATGGCATCAGGCGCATGTACCAGTTGCAGGAAAATATTTTCTATTACATCACCACCTACAATGAAAATTACCTGATGCCGGCGATGCCAGCGGAGTCAGCGGCTCCTTCCCTTGAAGCAGACATAATCAACGGAGCCTATTTGTTCAAAACGCTGGTAAGCGACAGTGACAAGGATTCGCCAACGGTCAACCTGCTGGGCAGCGGCTCAATCATGCAACAGGTACTCGGCGCAGCAGAAAAACTTAATAACATGGGCCTTACTGTCAATATTTATAGCGTTACCAGTTATACCGAACTGTGCCGTGATGGTGAAAAGTGTGACAGGTGGAACCGTTTGAATCCCTTTAAAAATCAGCAACAATGTTATATAAGTAGAATCTTTGCTGAGCAGCCGGGAATATTTGTTGCCGTTACAGATTACATGAAATCCCTTGCCAGCAGTATTTCAACCTGGATTCCTGGCAATTACTCGGTGCTCGGTACCGACGGTTATGGCCTTAGTGAGTCAAGAGAAGAACTTAGAAACTACTTTGAGATCAGTAGCGACCATATTGTTCATACTGCCCTGGTGGATCTTCACAAGACAAATTCCATTAGTAAGAAGAGACTGCAAAGCTTACTGAAACAAGTTGATGTTGATCCGGAAAAACCCAATCCTGTTCAGCGCTAGTTCCCCTTCTCTGCCCCTGTACAACCGCCAGGCTCACTATACTTTCAAACATGAAACACCGGGCTGAATTGACGGTGCTCCGCTTTCACGATTTCGCAAAAACTATATTCAATCATTAGTGAAAATTGCAGCTCAGTTCTCACTTTTAATTTTTTATAGTGCCTAAAATTCTCCTTATCTGGCTTACCTGACTTGTGGTGAGCTGAATCCAAGGAGAAACAAAGATGAATTGTCGTTTTATCGTAAAGACCACATCCCTGCTTGCACTGGGCATGCTGACAATAGGGGCCTACGCGGGTCACAGCTGGAACAATTTTACCTGGGCAAAAACATCCAATTCTTTCACTTTGATGGTAGTGGACAGTGTCTCCGACAATTGGTGGACTGAGCTGGATGAAACACTGACCAAATGGTCTGCTTCAAATGTATTGGATCTTCAAATAACTAAAACAGATAATTCCCAAAGCGCCCGCCAGATCTGCGGCATGGTCGCCGGCCAGATTCGGGTTTGTAATTATTCTTATGGCGATACCGGCTGGCTTGGCCTGGCCTCTATCGGCATCGATAACAAAGGTCATATAGACCGCGGTGTTGCCATGTTGAATGACAGCTACTCCTCGAACTGGAAAGATCAAGCGTTAAAAAATCATGTAATGTGTCAGGAAATTGGCCATCTGTTTGGCCTTGGTCATACCAGCGAAAATGGAACAAGTCAGCAAAGCTGCATGGATTATTCCAATGATTGGGCCAGCCAGTGGCCCAATGCTCATGACTACGACTTTCTTGATGTAATTTATTCCTCACTGGAAAATTACAACAGCTATAACACAAGCCTGGATGGCGCCACCGATGGCGGATCTGGCGGTACTACTGACGGCGGTACTACCGATGGCGGAACTGATGGTGGAACCACTGACGGCGGCGACAAGGTCAAAGGGAAAAGTGGCACTAAAGGCGGCAAGGGCTCAGGAAAAGGTGGCAGCAAGAAAAGTGAGCCTCAACTGCGTCAGATTCCTCCCATGGGAATCCGCATAAGCGGTAATAGCAACGAAGAAATATGGGCCTCTTCCAGACGCGACGGTGGCCTCTGGATTCACCACCTGCGACTGGTTCCT
>JAESQX010000078.1 GCA_016764875.1 Gammaproteobacteria bacterium | reverse complement strand
CCATCCAACCATGATCGGTAAAACAGTCGCCGAGTTATCTCGAGCCCTGGCAGCTCGAGACATATCCAGCGTGGAACTCACCCAGGCCTACCTCAATCGAATCAAACAAATGGACGGCTCCCTCAATTCTTTTATTACGGTCTGTGAAGACTCCGCCCTGGCCCAGGCCCGGGCCGCTGATATCCGACTGGCATCCGGCGATGCGGGCAGACTATGTGGAATTCCACTGGCCCATAAAGACATTTTCTGTACCAGTGGTATCACCACCACCTGTGGCTCCAGAATGCTTGCCAATTTTGTCTCCCCCTACGATGCCACCGTTGTCGACAATTTTAACGCCTCAGGTGTAGTCACTCTGGGCAAGACCAACATGGATGAATTCGCCATGGGTTCCTCCAACGAAACCAGCTATTTTGGTCCGGTTAAAAACCCGTGGGATCTGCAGCGAGTACCCGGCGGCTCATCCGGCGGTTCTGCTGCCGCCGTCGCCGCCGATTTTTGTGCCATGGCAACGGGCACAGATACCGGCGGCTCCATTCGTCAACCTGCCGCCTTCTGTGGCGTAACCGGATTCAAACCAAGCTACGGCAGGGTGTCTCGCTGGGGCATGATTGCCTTTGCCTCCAGCCTTGATCAGGCCGGCCCCATCTGCAAAAGTGCAGAAGATGCTGCCATCATGCTTAACGCGATGGCTGGCCTGGATTTGAAAGATTCCACCAGTGCCGATCTGGCAGTTCCTGATTACACAGCTTCACTGAATGATTCCATTGAAGGACTGCGCATAGGTATTCCCACCCAACATTTTGCCAAAGGTCTATCGCCGTCCGTTGAACAACTGGTACGAGAAGCACTGCGGGAGTATGAAAAACTCGGTGCCACCCTGGTGGACATTGACCTGCCCAACAACCATCTTTCCATTTCCTCCTATTATGTTATTGCACCCGCTGAGGCCTCGGCCAACCTCTCACGCTATGACGGAGTACGCTACGGCTATCGTTGCGATGACCCTGTGGACCTGGAAGACATGTACAAGCGTACCCGCAGTGAAGGCTTCGGGGATGAAGTGAAACGAAGAATACTGGTTGGCACCTATGCCTTGTCCGCTGGTTTTTACGACGCCTATTACCGCAAGGCGCAAAAAATTCGTCGACTGATCAAGCAGGATTTTCTTGACGCATTTAAACAAGTGGACGTCATTATGGGCCCTACGTCACCCCATGGCGCATTTGAACTGGGTGCCAAATCGGACCCCGTAGCGATGTACCTGGAAGATATATATACCATTGCCGTGAATCTGGCCGGCTTGCCGGGAATTTCCATTCCGGCGGGATTCTGCGATGGTCTTCCCATTGGATTACAGATTGTTGCCGGAGATTTCGAGGAAGCCAGGCTGCTCAATGTAGCTCATCAATTCCAGCAACACACACAGTGGCATACCCAAAAACCCAACCTGATACCACAGGAGGGTTAAGCCATGGCATGGGAAACTGTAATCGGTCTCGAAGTTCACGTGCAACTGTCTACCAACAGTAAGCTTTTTTCCGGCAGTGCTACGCGCTTCGGGGCGCAGCCAAATACTCAAGCCAATATTTATGATCTGGCTCTTCCGGGCACATTACCGGTACTGAATGAAACAGCCTTAAAAATGGCCGTGCGCTTCGGTCTGGCCATAGGTGCTGAAATTGGCAAACGTTCTGTATTTGATCGTAAAAATTATTTTTATCCGGACCTGCCCAAAGGCTATCAGGTCACTCAGCTGGATTTTCCCACCGTGGGAAAGGGTTCTCTGACGATTACCCTCGATGATGGCACTGAAAAAATAATCGGGGTGACCCGCGCCCATATGGAAGAAGATGCTGGCAAATCTTTACATGAACAGTTTAACAACTGCTCCGGCATTGATTTGAACCGGGCCGGTACTCCATTACTTGAGATTGTATCCGAACCAGACCTGCGCAATGCAAAAGAGGCGGTCGCTTATCTGAAAAAACTCCATTCCATTATCTGCTACCTGGATATTTCCGATGGCAACATGGCTCAGGGCTCCATGCGCTGCGATGCCAATGTATCAATTCGCCGAAGCGGGGATAACAAACTCGGCACTCGAACGGAAGTTAAGAACATCAACTCTTTCCGTTTCGTGGAAAAGGCTATTAACTACGAAATACTCCGACAACGAGAAGTACTGGAAGACGGTGGCCGCATCGTACAGGAGACCCGCCTGTATGACAGTGACAAGGATGAAACGCGCCCCATGCGCAGCAAGGAAGTGGAGAACGACTATCGTTACTTTCCTGAGCCAGACTTGCTGCCCGTGGTAATCGATGATGCGTACATTCATGAGCTTGAAAAAACTTTACCCGAATTACCTGACCAGAAATCTGAACGTTTTGTGGCTGAGTTTAGTTTGAGCCCCTATGACGCCGGGGTGTTGGTGAGCAATCGTGAAATGGCCGAATACTATGAGCAGGTAACCGGGATTTGTGATGATCCGAAACTGGCGGCTAACTGGGTTACGGGTGATTTGCTGGGGTTATTGAACAAAAATGGCCAGGCGTTTCCTGACTCACCCATCTCGGCAAAGCGCCTGGGAACATTAATCGCACGCATCAAGGACAACACCATTTCCGGCAAGATAGCCAAGACTGTTTTCGAAGCCATGATAGAAGATGACAGCACCGTGGATGGTATAATCCAGAGCAAGGGTCTGAAGCAGGTAACAGACAGCAGCGAAATTGAAAAACTGATTGAAGAAGTAATCACCAACAACCCGAACCAGGTGCAACAATTTCGGGATGGTAAGGAACAGGTCTTTGGTTTTCTTGTGGGACAGGCGATGCGCCTGTCAAAAGGCAAGGCAAACCCCACCCAGGTTAATTCACTGTTGAGAGAAAAATTGAAGTGACAGAACAAAAGAAAGTTGGATCAGAACGAACCCAGCTCGCTACCCGGGACGAAACCTGGAGCGATGAACGGGTCAAAGGGTTTTTAAACCTGGAGCCGCCAGATGACATGCCGGCAGACTACACTGTTGTGCTTAAAGCATACCGCGGCATGACCGCTGATCTATTCCAGCGTTTCATTGAATTCTTCGTTGAAGATGGTCGCGATCTTAATAGCCCACTGGCTGACGGCAGCACCATTCTGGATCATATCTCGCAACACCGTCGCAGTGCGGAATATATAGCTGCCCTTGAAGAAGCAGGTGCGAAGAGAAGCCATGGTTAGTCAGGTACTACCTGGCATATTCAACAGGAATGTGTTCTGGAGGGTCTACCGCTTTTTCTGGTAGCCACCGCTCCTGGGAGCTTCTTTGAATATTGAAGCCCGGGTAAAAGATGGCGCTTTTTCCAGCAACCGCTGCTCGGGATGAATACATGCCAGCTTGTAACCGAGTTTCTCTTCTATATCCGGCAACAGAAAAGAGTCTTCTTCGCAGGCAAAACTGATAGATGTACCAATGGCACCTGCCCTGCCCGTTCTGCCGATGCGATGAACATAGTCTTCCGGCTCTTCCGGCAGAACATAGTTAATCACATGGGTCACATTGTCTATATGTAATCCCCTGCCTGCCACATCGGTGGCAACCAGCACCTTGAATTTACCCTCCTTGAAGGACTCCAAAGTACGAATTCGCTTGTTCTGAGCCACTTCGCCGGAAAGCATTCCGCAGTCAATCCCATTGCGATAAAGATTATCAGCCAGTTTTCTCACCTGATCTCTGCGGTTACTGAATATAATGATCCGATCCGCTCCGGGTTCTGCAATAAGGTTATACAACAGGTTGTATTTTTCTCCGGTCGTTACCAGGTAAACTTTTTGATCAACCGTGTCAGTTGCCACTTTTTCCGGTTCGACTTCAACAAGAATCGGGTCCATTGCCCAACGAGAACCCAGTTCCAGAACTTCAGAGGTAAAGGTTGCACTGAATAACAAAGTCTGACGGCATTCTTTTCTGGGAGTCTGTGCAATAACCCTGCGCACCTGGGGAATAAAACCCATGTCCAGCATACGATCCGCCTCATCTATAACCAGCACTTCCACCAGCCCCAGATAAAGATTGTCGTTCTGCACAAAATCCAGTAACCGCCCAGGAGTGGCAACCACTATATCCACCGGATTCTTTTCCAACGCCCGAAATTGCTTGTTGTAATCTTCTCCACCCACCAGGGTGACAGTGTGTGTGCCCGAATACTTGCCAAGCTTATCTGCATCGGCCGCAATTTGAATGGCAAGTTCGCGGGTTGGTGCGATGATCAATGCTCGGGGTTCGGAAATAAACCTGCCTTCATCAAGCGGATTATTAAGCTGGTCATTAATTATGGTTATCAGGAATGCAGCCGTCTTACCGGTACCGGTTTGTGCTTTGCCGATTACGTCATTGCCCTGCAGGGTATAATGCAGGCTTTGTGCCTGAATCGGTGTGCAATACTCAAATCCCAGATCTGCTATTGCCTTATGAATAGATTCCTTTATATCGAAACTATCGAACGATACTTGCTGTGAACTGCTGTCAGATTCCATCGGGTTTTCTTTAATGGGTGAGCGAAGTTGTTGCGGCGCGGTTTAAAACGCGGGGGGATGATAACCGAGTTAGGGGGTAGAGTAATAGTAAATAACCATCAATTTTGCCACAGGCCGAGCAATGTGGGTCGCGGGGCAGTTTTAACTCTCGCCACTGCATGGATCTGGCGTCCAATAGCAACAGCCGCCCCACCAGAGGCTCACCAATCCCCGTTATAATTTTCAACGTCTCCATCGCCTGTACCGAACCGACTATGCCCACCACCGGGGCCATCACACCATTTTGTGAACAACTGGCCTCTTCCTCATCTCCTTCTCGATATAGACACTGATAACAGGGGCTGTCTTGCTGATTGCTGTCAAATACAGCGACCTGCCCTTCCATCCTGATTGCGGCACCGGAAACCAGAGGCACCCTGAACTTGAGACAGGCCTGGTTAATAGAAAACCGGGTTTTGAAATTATCCGTGGCATCAACCACTACGGTTGCTATTTTTACATTGCGTTCCAGATTTTCTCCTTGCAGCCTTTCGTCAATCAAGCTTAATTGAACTTCTGGATTCAGCCCTTTCAAGGTGTCACTGGCGGATGTTACTTTTGATTTTCCGATATCTGCCTGGCTATGGGCGATTTGTCTTTGCAGGTTGGTAAGCTCAACCGTATCATCATCGGCGATGATCAAATGACCTACGCCGGCCGCTGCCAGGTACATCGCCACAGGGCAACCCAGCCCACCCATACCAATAATGAGCACCGTTGCTTCCTGCAGTTTTTGCTGACCAGCCACATCGAGCTCTGGCAACATTATCTGACGACTGTAACGCAGTAGTTGTTGGTCTTCCATGGGTGCCTCAGGCTTTACTCACATTACGTGAAGCGGTAACTCTATCCAATCCTGACAGATCCTGCCACAGAGAAATGTCCGCAAAACCATTCTCCATTAACATTTCGCCCACCTGCTCACCTTGCTGGAATCCATGTTCCAGTATTAACCATGCATTGTTTTTTAAATAGCCCGGGGTTTGCATAACAATACTTGATAAATCTGCCAGACCTTGAGCCTCTGCTATTAGTGCAAGATCCGGTTCAAACGCCAGACCGTCCTTTTTCAGGTGTGGATCCGACGGTGCTATGTAGGGAGGATTGCTGACAATCATATCGAACCGTGCGTGCTGAAGATTTTCGCACCAGGACGATTGCAGGAAATCGATGTTAGCAAGGTTTAATGATGCGGCATTGTGCCGGGCCACGGCCAGGGCCTCACTGCTTTTATCGATAGCCGTCACTTGCCACTGATCACTGTGCCTGGCCAGCGCTATGGCTATGGCACCACTGCCCGTACCCAGATCAGCCAGTGTTAGTTTCTCGTTTTCACGACCTGAAAGGCGAGCCAGAGCGAGCTCCACCAGCAGTTCTGTTTCCGGTCTGGGGATCAGTACACGCTGATCCACCGCCAGTTCAAAATCCCAGAACCCCTTCCTGCCCAGAATATAGGCAATCGGTTCTCCTTGCAGTCGACGCTGCAAAGTGCCCTCATATTTCTCCCGCTGGCTATCGGTCAATGGCTGCCCGGGTCTGGCCAGTAATGATTCCCGGGAGCACTGCATGGCGGCCGCCAGCAACAATTGGGCGTCCAGCCTCCAGCTCTCGCTGACCTCACTCAGCACGGCTGCCCCGGTGACCATATCAGCTACTGAATAGCCCATGGCGTTACTCATAGTTAAGCTTCTGTAGCCAGAGAGGCCAGCAAATCAGCCTGGTATTCATTAATCAGAGGCTGGATCACCGAGTTCAATTCCCCCTCCATCACTTCCGGCAGGTTATACAGCGTTAACTTGATTCGGTGGTCAGTCACCCGCCCCTGGGGATAATTATAGGTGCGGATTTTTTCCGATCGATCACCGCTTCCCACCAGCTTGCGCCGGGTATCAGATTCTTCCCGGGCCTGGGCCTGTTGAGCCTCATCAAGCAATTTTGCCCGCAGTAATGACATTGCCCGGGCCCGGTTTTTGTGTTGCGAGCGCTCATCCTGGCACTCAACCACGATACCGCTTGGCAGGTGAGTAATGCGAATGGCAGAATCGGTTTTGTTAACGTGCTGGCCACCGGCTCCGCTGGCCCGAAAAGTGTCAATGCGCAGATCACCTTTATTGATATCCACTTCATCCACATCTTCCATCTCGGGCATGATGGCGACTGTACAGGCTGAGGTATGAATACGCCCCTGGGCTTCGGTTTCAGGTACCCGTTGCACTCGATGGGCCCCCGACTCGAACTTCAGTTTCTCATACACGTCCCGGCCTTCTATGCGCATGATAATTTCCTTGTAACCCCCATGCTCGCCTGCCCGCTCGGTAATCACTTCAGTCTTCCAGCCACAGCGCTCGGAAAATCGCTGGTACATACGAAACAGGTCTCCGGAAAAAATCGCCGCCTCATCGCCACCGGTACCGGCGCGAATTTCAAGGAAGACATTGCAACTGTCTTTGGTGTCCTTCGGCAGCAGCAATTTTTGCAAGTCAGCTTCCAGGCTCTCCAGTTCGGCTTCACCGGCCATAGTTTCTTCCTCCGCCATGGCCCTGATCTCGGCGTCTGAATCTTTCTGCATCTCCCTTGCGTCCTGCAAATTATCCAGGACCTGCAGAAACCGGTCATAGCTTTTCACCACCGGTTCAATTTCGGCGTACTCTTTAGACAGATCACGAAAACGATTCTGATCAGCTATAATTTCAGCATCACTGAGCAACGCTTCCAATTCGTCAAAGCGGTCTCTCAGTGTTTCCAGTTTGGTGCGTATTGAGTCTTTCATTTCACTGTTTGTTTTCCAGATCGAACAATTCCTGCACCAGTTCCAGTAACTCATCACGCCCTTCGGCACTGGCGTGTTTCATTTTTACCGTGGGAGAATGAATCAGTTTATTGGTAATCCCGCGCGCCAGAGCATCCAATATAACTTCCACGGATTCCCCTTTTTCCAGTGCGCGCATTGCCTTGTCCATTTCTGTAGTGCGAATATCTTCGGCTTTGTCCCTGAATGCCCTTAAAGTGGAGACCGCATTGAGGGAACGCACATGACTTTGATAGTCACTGACACCCCGCTCAATTATTGAATGAGCCTCGGATGCCGCCTCCGCCCGGCTTTTTACATTGTCCTCTATAACACTTGAAATATCGTCAATACAATACAGATAGGCATCGGGTATTTCCCCCACCTCCGCTTCAATGTCTCGCGGCACCGCCAGATCAATCAGCAGCATGGGTTTGTGGCGCCTGTGCTTGATAGCATTTTCCACGGCACCCTTACCCAGCAGCGGTAACTGACTGTTGGTTGACGACACCACAATATCAGCCTTAACCAGCTGCTGGGGTATATCAGACAGCAGCACACCATGACCCGCAAATTTGCTACCCAGTTCCACCGCCCTCTCCAGGGTTCGATTTGCCACCACGATGTTATTCAATCCCTTTTCGTTTAAATGTCGAGCTACCAGCTCGATCGTTCTTCCCGCACCAATGAGTAGTGCTGACAGGCTGGGCAGATCGGAAAATATTCGTTCCGCCAGAGTGACGGCGGCATAGGCAACCGACACCGGGTTCTCACCGATAGCGGTATCAGTTCTCACTTCTTTGGCAATTGAAAAGGCTTCCTGGAAAACCTTGCCCAGATTTACCCCAATGACATCCAGTTCCTTTGAAACCGCAAAGGAGGATTTAATCTGACCCAAAATTTGTGGCTCACCCAGAACCATGGAATCAAGTCCACAGCACACTTTCATTAGATGCCTGACCACGTCTTCCTGCCAGTGAAAATAACTGCATCCTTGCAGTTCATCGACATCTACCTGGTGGAAATGTGCAAGCCAGTTAATAACTATGGACTGCGTATCTGCCAGATCAGACTCTTGCCCCAGCTCCTTCGCCGGACGCCCATCAACGGTCTGTGGATCAGTTGCCAGATTCAGCGACAAATACAGTTCAGTGCGGTTGCAGGTGGAAACTATGACAACCTCTTCCACATTTTCCAGCCCACTGAGTTGCTCGATTGCTTTAGCCACAATCTCTGGGGGAAATGCTACTTTTTCTCGTAAGGCAACATTTGCTGTGTTGTGATTTATGCCTGCAAGGACCAGCGCCATGAGTTACCTGGAAAGCTTTTGCTTGAAACTGCGATCATATCTAAAAAAGGGGCGCTATGTTACAAGTTAGGCGGGCTATAAGTCCATTAATCCGCTGTTAACAACCCCTTTCCCTTGGCCCATGCCTAAGCTGAAAAGACGTGTTGCAGTGCTGGCAAGCTGCTACAATCATCGACTCTTGTGTGGACACAGCTACCTGTAACGAAGTTTGAATCATGCCTTTTTTACGTAAAATCTTCGCCATAACTGTCCTGGGCAGCGCCCTGTACGGTTGCACCAGCACCGCACCGGTTGATGCTGATATCAGTAGCGCCGAAGCAATTCCCACGCCGAGCCCGGTTCCCGAGCAGGACATTGAATACGGCGCGTTCACCGAAGAACAACTTTACCAGACAATCGTTGGCGAAATGAGTGGTCAGCAGGGCAACCTGAAAGGTGCCAGTGATACTTACTTCAAGCTGGCGTTTGAAACCAAAGACCTGGGAATTATCCGCCGGGCTATCCAGTTCGCCTCCGTTGGCGGCGACATTAACGGTGTAGTACAACTTGGGCTGCTGTGGGCAGAACAGCAACCCGAAGAAGTTGCGCCACACCTTATGCTCAGCTTTCAGCTACTGGACGCCGGCCGTTTCGAGGATGCCGTAAACCATATGGCCGATGTAATTAATATGGGGGGCCAAATTGATTTCGCCGCCGTCTCTGCCAGGACCCAACGTTTACCAGCCGACCGCCGAGCGCGGCTGATCGAAAACCTGCGCCAGCTGCACAGGCTTTATCCAGACCAATCATCAATCCAGTATGCCGTGGTCGAATTGCTGGATCAGAACCAGCAGGCCCAGGATGCCATTGTGGAATTGCAGATATTACGGCAAAACTACGGTAACAGCCCTCGCTCCTTGTTGATTGAAGCACAACTGTTACAAAAACTTGAGCAGCTGGACCAGTCCCGACGTGTATTGCGAAATGGTATACGCAGTTTCCCTGAAGACAAATTACTGCGCTTTAATTACGCCCGGCTGCTGATTCAGGACGAGGAACTGAATAAAGCCAGGCGACAATTTGAGATTCTGATTGAACAGGATCCGGATGATCATGAAACCCTTTACTCCATCGCCCTGCTGGACGTGGAGATGGAAGCCTTTGATGAAGCCCGGGCGCAGTTCTCCCGTCTCATCGATGTGGATCACCGGGTCAATGAAAGCCGCTTTTATCTTGGCTTCATCAGTGAAAAAGAGCAGAAACTGCAACAGGCAATAGGCCATTACCGCACTGTTGAGGCCGGTGCAGCAAACTTTATCACGGCGCAACAACAGGCCACCCGTTTTGCCATTGAGCTTGAGCAGTATGACGAAGCCCATGACTGGCTGGTTGACCTGTCCCGGGGACGACCTCGGCTTGAAGTATTGTTTACCAATATCGAAACCACCTTCCTTATGCAGGCACAAGAGTTCGATCGTGCCATGGTGGTGTTAAACGAGATGCTGCAACGATTTCCCGATAATACAGACATGTTGTTCACCCGGGTTATGCTACATGACGCAATGGATGACATAGTCAATTCTGAGCAGGATCTGCAGCGTATTATCGCATTGCAACCTGAAGATGCGAGGGCGCTGAATCACCTGGGCTACATGCTTGCAGACCGTACCACCCGCTATGCCGAAGCCCTTGATCTGATTGAGCGAGCCATCACTATTTCCCCCGATGACGCTGCGATTATCGACAGCCTTGCCTGGGCGCAATACAAACTGGGGCGCTATGAAGAGTCCCTGAAAAATTTGCGGCGCGCTTTCGCTACCTTTCCTGATCATGAGGTAGCCTCTCATCTGGGTGAAGTGCTGTGGGTATCGGGCCAGGAATCCGAGGCGATGCGAGTATGGCGTGACGCCCTGAAAGAAACGCCTGACAGTGATTTAATAAAAGAAGCCATGCAACGCCTGAATCCCTGAGCTTTTCCATTGTGAATAATCCACCAGCCTTACGCACATCTGCAACAGTCCTGATTCTGTCATTGCTGTTAATCGCCTGTAATTCATCCCCAAGGCTGAGCCAGTCAACCCCATGGTCAGTGCGGGAAGCAGAGCTGTTAGCCCTGGATAACTGGCAACTACAGGGCCGGGTTAATGCCCGTTACCAGAACGAATCCCATACTCCACGCATCCGCTGGCAACAAAATGCCGACGAATACAGCATCCGACTATGGGGTACTCTTAATGCAGGTGCCACACTGATAAAGGGCCAGCCGGGCCATGTAACCTTCAATCAGGGCGGCGAAACCAGAACAGCCACATCTCCGGAGATTCTTATCCTGGAACAGCTGGGCTATGAACTTCCAGTCTCTCAGCTCAACTACTGGATCAGGGGTCTGCCCACTCCAGATGAAGAGCGCCAGATGGAGCTGGGGGAATTCAATCAGGTTGTGCGCCTTGAACAGTCAGGATGGAGCTTGAGCTACACCGATTATCGCCTGTTCGGCCCCTACAGCCTGCCCCGGCGCATCGAAATGAGCCGGGAAGAAAATAACATCCGCCTACTGTTCATTGGCCTGAACTGGACCATTGAAGAGTCGCCAAACTAAGGAATCCTTGATTAATATTTCCTGATGAATGACCCTGCCCTGATCTGTAAATCCCCCGCAAAACTTAACCTGTTCCTGCATATAACCGGACGCCGGCCCGATGGATACCATGAACTGCAGACCCTGTTTCAACTGGTGGATCTGTGTGACACCCTGGAATTCGAAGTACCCGGGCAGATCCTGCCTGGCCTGTTGAGCCTGCGCTGTGACGATCCTGATGTGCCACTGGACAATAATCTGGTTTTACGGGCGGCGAGGCGATTGCGGGAAGTGGCTGGCCTCCCCGATGCCAGTGCCAGTATCTACCTGCATAAACGTATCCCCGCCGGTGCCGGACTTGGTGGCGGAAGTTCCGATGCAGCCACGACTTTGCTGGCACTTAACAAGCTATGGGACATCCATTTATCGCAACCGCAGCTGTGCGACATAGGACTCGAACTGGGCGCTGATGTGCCCCTGTTTATCCAAGGTGAATCGGCCTGGGCCGAGGGAGTGGGGGAAATACTGGAGCCAATGGAATTGCCCCGACACCATTACCTGATTATATGGCCCGGAGTTACTGTTTCCACCGCCGAAATATTTTCGCAGGAAAGTTTGACACGGGACTCAACTGCCATCAAAATTGCCGACTTTCTCGCTGGCACGGTCCGAAATGATTGCGAACCTATTGTTCGCAGGCTGTATCCAGAGGTCGATGAGGCGTTTAACTGGCTGGGCCAGTATGGACAGGCAAGATTAACCGGAACTGGTTCCTGTGTATTTGTCAGTTTCGAGAACGTCGCGGATGCCGAGACAGCGTTAGCCAAAGTGCCTGACAGGTTTATGGGGTTCGTTGCTACAGGATTAGACAAGTCGCCGGCTCTGCCAGCGATATGATTTTATAGATTTTTCAGGTAAAGAAAACGGCATTACTGGGGTGTAGCCAAGTGGTAAGGCACAAGGTTTTGATCCTTGCATGCGTTGGTTCGAATCCAGCCACCCCAGCCAATTTCCATACAACAATAGTAGTTCCTGCCTCAAAAGGTAAACGACTGTGGTAAATAATTTAATGGTGTTTACCGGAAATGCTAATCCGGTACTGGCTGAAAATATTGCCAAAAATATTAGTATCCCCCTGGGCAATGCCAGTATCGGCAAGTTTAGTGACGGTGAAATATCGGTTGAACTAAACGAAAACGTGCGCGGCAAGGATGTTTTTATTATTCAGCCCACCTGCGCACCAACCAACGACAACATCATGGAGCTGCTGTTAATGGCCGATGCCCTGCACCGGGCCTCCGCCAATAGAATAACCGCGGTGATTCCCTATTTTGGGTATGCCAGGCAAGATCGACGGGTTCGCTCAGCCCGCGTTGCCATCAGCTCCAAAGTGATCGCCGACATGGTGAGCACGGTAGGAGTAAACCGGGCACTTACAGTGGATCTGCATGCCGAACAGATCCAGGGGTTTTTCAGCATCCCGGTAGATAATGTTTATGGTTCACCGGTGCTGACAGATGATATAGAGCGGCAACAATACAAAAACCTGCTGGTAGTTTCACCCGATGTGGGGGGTGTGGTAAGAGCCCGGGCCGTGGCAAAGCAGTTAAATGTAGACCTGGCTATTATTGATAAACGGCGTCCCCAGGCCAATGAAGCCCAGATAATGAATATAATCGGTGACGTGGAAAACAGAACCTGCCTTATTGTTGATGATATCGTCGACACAGCCGGGACACTTTGCAAGGCCGCCGATGCCCTGAAGGATCAAGGTGCCGCCAAGGTAGTTGCCTACTGCACTCATCCAGTTCTGTCCGGACCTGCTATTCAGAATATAGAGCAATCCAGCATAGACTCACTGGTGGTAACGGATACTATACCCTTGTCAGAGGAAGGTGCTACCTGCCTGAAAATTCGGCAACTTAGTATGGCCAAGTTACTGGCGGAATCAATCCGTCGGGTTAGCAACGAAGAATCCATCAGTGCGATGTTTGAAAATACCTGAGTCAGGTAAACACGCGCGGATAAAGTGAGACAGATCAAATTGGTCTGTCTCTTTTTTTAAACCCTGTAATCCTGTTGGTCGCAAACTGATTACAGATTAAATGGTCAGGTAAATGAGTGCCCGGAAACACAGTAACAGTGCTTCCTTAAACTCTACAATACAGGGCCAGTAAAACTCGGAGATATCTATGTCTACGTCTACTGCTTTTGAATTAAATGTCAAAGTTCGGACTGACCTGGGGAAAGGTGCGAGCCGCCGCCTGCGTCGTCTGAACGATGAAATACCTGCCATAATCTATGGTGGTAACAAAGAGCCTGTTGCTATAACAATAGCTCACAATGAAATTTCCCATGCTATTGAGAACGAGGCATTTTTCTCCCATATCATTAGCTTGAATGTGGGAAAAAAATCCGAACAGGTTATTATCAAGGCACTGCAACGACACCCGGCCAAGCCGTTTATCATGCATGCCGACTTTCTGCGTGTCAGCGCCGATGAAGTGATTGTCGTTAAGGTTCCCGTGCACTTTCTCAATCCGGACAAGTGTATAGGCGTCAAACTCGGCGGCGGTAGCATCCTCCATACCCTGCCGGAAATTGAGGTTTCCTGCCTGCCAAAAGATCTGCCGGAATATCTGGAAGTGGATATGCTGGAAGTGGATCTGGGTGAGTCAGTACATATCAGCGATGTTGTCTTCCCGGAAAACGTTACCAGTGTCTCCCTGAGCCATGGTGGTGAGGGTGCTGACCAGGCTATAGCTATCGTCCAGGCGCCGAAGGCAGAGATAGAAGAAGCTGGTGAGGAAGCTGCGGGCGAAGATACGGAAGCACCTGCCGCTGGTGAAGAAGAAAATCCTGAAGAAGACGGCAACTAGTTTTAACCAACCTCTGCGCAGGGAATCCCTATGCAAGGAAATTCCGTCGATCTGATCGTGGGCCTGGGTAATCCGGGCCCACAATATCAGTCCAACCGTCACAATGCCGGCGCCATATTCCTGCATGAACTTTGTCGCGTTTATAACGGGCAACTGCGCCACGAATCCAAATTCGCCGGTGAGTTCGGTACGGTGAATATTGGTGGCAGGGACGTTAAGCTACTGTCCCCCAAAACCTTTATGAATCACAGTGGCAGATCGGTTTCGGCCGTATGTCGTTTTTACAAAATTGAACCGCAGAACATGCTGGTAGCCTACGATGAAATTGACTTTGACGTGGGTATTACCCGCCTCAAGGAAGGCGGCGGCCATGGCGGCCACAACGGCATGCGAGACATTATCAATGCCCTGGGTGGTCGCAATGAATTTTATCGACTCAGAATTGGAGTTGGACACCCCGGTCATAAATCCATGGTGGCAAACTACGTATTATCTGATCCTTCGAAATCTGAAGCGGAAGTAATATCGGCTGAGATTGATAACGCCATAAGAGTAATGCCCCAGATCGTGACTGGAAACTGGGAAGAGGCCTTGCGCCTGTTACACACACAAGATAACCAGGGAATCTCCAAGTAATTATATGAGTGTTAAATGCGGCATAGTGGGCTTGCCCAATGTGGGAAAATCAACCCTGTTTAATGCGCTCACAAAGGCGGAAATAGCAGCAGAAAATTTTCCATTCTGTACCATTGAGCCAAATTCAGGTGCGGTGCCCATACCTGATGAGCGGCTGGACAAGCTGGCAACAATCGTCGACCCGGAAAAGGTCATTCCTACCACCGTTGAATTTACCGATATAGCAGGCCTGGTAGCCGGTGCATCCAAGGGCGAGGGCCTGGGCAATCAGTTTCTGGCCACCATCCGGGAGACAGATGCCATCACCCATGTTGTACGTTGTTTTGAAGATGAAAATGTAACCCATGTTGCCAATACGATAAATCCGGCGGCGGATATAGAAACTATTAATACAGAACTCGCGCTGGCGGATCTTGAAACAATAGATAAAACCATTAACCGGGTTTCACGGGTAGCAAAGAGTGGAGATCCGGACGCGCAACGACAAAACCTGTTACTGGAAAAAGTAAAAGCACACCTGGACCAGGCAAAACCAGCGCGCACACTGACACTGACCGAAGAAGAAACAGAAGCACTTTATGAACTGCACTTGTTAACAATAAAACCCGTACTGTACGTCGCCAATGTTGATGAAGCAGGTTTTGAGAACAACCCGTATCTGGATGTGGTAACCAGCATCGCGGCAGAAGAAGGTGCCGGAGTAGTTGCCATCTGTAACAAGCTTGAAGCAGAAATAGCTGAATTACAGGACGATGAAAAACTCGAGTTCTTGCAGGATTTGGGCATGGAAGAACCCGGCCTGGACCGTGTAATCCGGGCAGGATACAAGCTCCTGGGATTGCAGACCTTCTTCACCGCCGGAGTTAAGGAAGTGCGCGCCTGGACTGTAAAAATCGGCGCCACCGCTCCCAACGCAGCCGGCGTGATCCATACTGATTTTGAAAAAGGTTTCATCCGCGCCGAAGTCGTGGGCTATGATGACTTCGTTACCAATAATGGCGAAACAGGGGCGCGCGAAGCAGGAAAATGGCGCCTGGAAGGAAAGGAATACATCGTGCAGAACGGCGATGTTATCCATTTCCGATTTAACGTTTAGCGTAACAGGGGTTTGACAGATTTAGGCAAAATGCCCAGAATTCGCCTCCTTCTGACGAACACTGTTTTTAAATGCTACCAACAGTATTGAAATTGGTAGCGAGGGCTCTGAAGGTTCTTTCGATGAGGTATCATCAGAGTTCACAGTAAAAATTTTGGCTATGTAGCTCAGCTGGTTAGAGCACAGCATTCATAATGCTGGGGTCGGTAGTTCAAGTCTACCCATAGCTACCATATTTAAAGGGCTACAGCCCTGAAGCCCAATCTCTCTCAGCTTCGGGGTCACCTAGGGGTCACCCCAGAATCATGTTCACCGCACAATTCCTTTATTGCGTGAAATCAAACCAAGTCCATTACCCTTTTGACCCCATCAATGTTGGGGCGTAGGATGAAAGTGGTCATTTCCGAAATGGTGTTAACAACAATGAAAAAACTACTACCTGGACTTCCCAGACTCTGCTAGACACTTTCTAGCTTGGAAAAATAGTCTTCTTCAAATTTCACTGGAGAAACGCCTCCAGTATGACTATGCCGCTTAATCGGATTGTAGAACATCTCAATAAAATTGAATATCTCAGTCTTTGCATTATCCCTTGTCGAGTAGATCTTCCGTT
>JAESQX010000077.1 GCA_016764875.1 Gammaproteobacteria bacterium | reverse complement strand
GCCGATGGTAGTGTGGGGTCTCCCCATGTGAGAGTAGGTCATTGTCAGGCATCTAAATAAAAAACCCTCGGCCAGATTTGACCGGGGGTTTTTTATTGGATATAACAAAAAACTAGGCCCGAAAATGTGAGAAAACGGAATCGAGATCGATATTGAATTCGTTTTCGTCAAGAACCTGCTTGATAGTACGCTCACCGGGGCGAAGTTGGTAATCCCGGGTATCAACAATAATTGGCTGGCGATTTTTTTTATTCTCATCCAGAACAATAGTGACTTTCGGATGCAGGCGGCTGGTCTTGTTACTGTCAATCACTACAGCACATTCACCGCTGTGTAGTTCCACCAGGGAGCCCGTGGGATAAATTCCAAGACATTCGATAAATTGCTCTACCAGCCATCCATCAAAATGAACGTCGCGAAACGAGAAGAGTATTTTTATTGCTTCCGTGGCAGGTCGAGAATTGTCATAGCAGCGATTGGTGGTGATGGCATCGTAGGTATCAACGATAGATACTATCCGGGTATAAAGATTGAGTGATCCTGCCTCCATGGAGCGCGGATATCCAGTACCGTCAATTCGTTCATGATGGGAGAAGGCGACCTCAATGGCTTCCAGTGGTAAGTTAATGTCTTCTTCCAGAATTTCTTTTCCCAATTTGCAGTGGGCTTTGATTATTTCGAACTCGTCCTTTGTCAGTCGGTCTGGTTTATTGAGTATATTCTGGTCCAGTTTCATTTTGCCAACATCATGTAGCATGCCGCATAACCCAACAGTTTCAAGACAGTCCTCGTCAAGCCCCAGGTGCCGACCAAGGGCAATGGCCAGGATTCCTACGTTAAGACAGTGCTCCGCTGTATATTGATCCCGATTCCTCAATTTACTTAGCCATAACATAGCATTGGGATTTTCGATGATGCTTTCCACACAGGATTTTACCGATTGGCGTACCCTCGTGACGTTTATTCCTTTGCCTTCGTGAACGCTTTTAAGCACATCCTTGATGCTTTCAAGAGTCTCCTGGTGCTTGTTAAATGCATTCTCAAATTCCACCTCGACGAAAGTCTTGGTTTCGTAATGGTCCGGGCCTTCAGCGGTTCTTGTCTCAGGTTTTTCTATTTCCACACGTTTATCATTATCAACATAAATAAAACGGCATTCTCTTTTGACCTGATTAATCAGATCCGGGTTATCAAGCAGAAATCCCTGGAACAGAAAGGGTGTTTCCAGCCAGGGACGGTCCGGGTGTGACATATACATTCCCAGCTCTATGTCATCAACTTGAATCTTGATCAGATCTGGATTGCTCGGGGGAGGAGTATTTTGCATATAAAATCTTAGTGCCTTGAGTTGTTTTTAAGTGATTAGTTAAGAAGTTTATATATTTTAAGTATTCTATAAAAAGCAGTAAGAGTCATGCTCTGCTTAGTGTAAACAGATAGTATTGCAGATCGGTAGAGTAGAGTGTTAGCAGAGTCACGAAATTTCGAGTTACTAAAATGAAATTGAGAAAAACTAGTTACTAATAATTCGTGTACTCTTAAATTGGCAATTATTCATGCAGGTAGTGCCGATATTATCTGCAAGTCGACAGTAGAAATAGAAAATTTGTGTTCAATTACCAGCGGAATGGGAATCAATGATCCCATGAATCGAGGTATGATTTATACGCAACTGGGTGAATTGCTAATTCCGATTTGTATCTATGTTAATAGTCTTAACGGCTAGGTTGCTTTCGAACCAGGAATTTGAAGAGTGCTAATTTCTGGTTCATAAACCCAATCACTCGGCCATTGATAGCCGTTATCTTCAGATCCCTTAATTATTCTTTTTCTGCTTACCGATGGTCTCATCCAGGCCGTTTTGTTCGGGGGTGGAAGTAGAGCTGTCTTTATGATCTTTGCGAACTCTTTTTTCGACGTGGGTGATAATGGAGTCAATTCCGTTAAATTCGTCGTCCTGAATGTCGTGCTGGTTAAACAGGTTAATGGCTTTTTCGGTTTTGCGACCAAAACCTAGCAGGCTCTCAAACAAGCTGTCATCGCCTTTATTTCCCTGCAAAAGATCAATGATCAATACGATGAAGGACAAGGGGCTCATGAGGATGTCTCTCAAGGCATCGACGTACAGTTTTATCTGAAAAATTAATAATTGACGGATCTGGGGCCAGATACCCGGGGTTGGTTCCGCCAATTCATCCACATGGCCGGGCTTTTGGTTATGGTCAGACATATTTTTTTCCTGAGATTACTTTGCCGCTTTTCAAAAGCATGCGGATTTCTATTATAGATTTAATCTGAGGCTATCAGATAAACATACAGGTAGACAGGATTTGTGCCAGGTATCTAACTCTTTGATATTTATAGATTAACAAGGAATATTTAAAAATAATGTTGGTGGCGGAAGCCAACAAATGATGACTTTGGCCTCATGTGCCCAGGCGGTAGCGAAGCTTTATTACCAATTGATCGCCCAGTGGGTTGTCCCAGGAATCCTTGAACAGCTCGTCAAAATCATTGAGGACACCCCGACGATTGTCACCCTTGGTATAAACAACAAACAAATCCGAAAGGGTGCAATCTGCCAGCGGTAGCGCAATTGAAAGTTGAGCTGGGATAAACCAAAGCTGTCAGATGGCCCTGGGGGTTTGGCCACCTTGATGAGATCGCGGTTCTTGGTAATCGCGTCAGAAGGTAGATAATAAAACTCATCTTCTTCAGCTTCTACGCCGGCCCACTGCAGTACCATCCTGAATTGCTGTTTGGCAGAGATGAAATAATCAAGATTGAGGTTCAGGCGCAATTGAGAAGCTTGAAATGTGGTGAGGTTTTGCGCTTCCTGATGCAACAACCATCCATCGCGATCATTGTAAATCAGTTCGCCAGAAAGATTTATATTGTCTCTGGGGCGCCAGGTAATTCCGGCGGTTCCCCGAAGGTTGGTACCACCGGCAAATTCACCTGAAGAGTCAAATCTCACATTATAACTGACAGGTTTCGCTGGGTTTGTAGTGTAGCCAATTCTGTAGTTGGTTCTTTCTGCTACTTCAAAGGTGTCATTACCAAAGCTATTGCGATCATCGTAACGCTTGGGGAAATGCATCAAGCCAAGGTCAACCCGGTCAAGATTATTCAGGGTAATGTTCATGTTCATCACTGGCAGCGCGTTATTAGTTCGATCTCCCTGACCGTTTTCTTCATAGCGAAGAAACGGAAAAAATCGAAAGTTTCGTGCCCAGGATAGATCTGAGTTTATCCATTCAACCCGGTACCAGATTTCACGGCTATTATTACGCTCTTGAAAACCGAAATCGTTGACATCGATTTTGTCATCGAAGTAGGTAAGCAGAACGGTATGACTCAAACCCTGACTGGGAGTATAAACGATGTCGGCGAATGCACCTTGACCACTGCCGTGATCGACTGAATCTGAGGCAATTACCTGGCCATCGATTTTGACACGACCGCCGCTGGTCAGGTAGTGAAAATCCAGCGCATGAACTTCGGCGTTGGATTCCGGGTGATCGACAAACGAACCGATGTAGCCAAGGCCTCGATAAGCCGCTCCGACACTGTCCTCATATATCATACGAAACGTGGTGAAATCCCGCCCGTTCTGGAAAAATTTCTGGTCGCTCAATCTAAATTCACTGTCGTCTTCTGTAGCTGCTAATAATCCATACCGTACGCGACCGCTCTGGCCCGTCATCTTCATCGCACCGTCGAGATCTGCCGGCCGGATTCTTTCCCTGGTAGTAAAGCTAAATCCGGGAGGTAGATCTGGTGGTCTCGGTCTTCCTCCGATCCGTCTTGTATTCACAATGCTCAGACGTTTGCCGTTTCTCCCTGTTGATCGGGGAGTGGTGTTGAAAATTTCCTGCCCTTCCTGGAAGAATAAACGTTTCTCAGGAAAAAAGGTTTCATTGGCGGTCAGGTTTACCACCACGTTATCCGACTCCACTGAGCCAAAGTCCGGATTGTAAGTGGCGGTTAACTGGTAGTTGCTGGAGGGCCGCCAGAAGACATCAAATCCTGCCTCGGTATTGGAACTGTTATCTATTTCATCAAATGTGGAAGAGACATAGGGAAATACGCTCCATTGCTGTCGTGGATTTATACCTTCAAGCTCCAATAGGGGAAGGGTCCCCATAAAAATAGATTCTGACCGAGGTATGGCGGGCCAGGCCCAGGCCTGATCCAGAAACGCCACATTGCGTTCGGTGTAGATACCGATATGGCGAACACCGTCTTCAAGGGGCATTGCCATTTGGCTCCAGGGTATAAAAAACTCGGCAGACCATCCCTTGTCCGTAATAGCAGTGGCACCGTACCAGGCACCATCCCATTCGTTGCGGTATTGTCGTTCCGGCAGGATGGTTCCATCAAGCTGGTTGTCACCTAGGGCCAGCATCATCCAGTAACCAAATAGACCCTCGCCCGAAGTGTCCAGGGTTACACCGACTCTATCTCTGGTTAGGCGCAGGTTGTCTCTAGTACTGATTCGCTGCACCAGGGTGTCCATGGGCTGCTCCATATCATAGGACAAATAAAGGCCGCGGTTGGTGTAAAAAATACGCATATCCGTGTCGTATGGCACGGCTTCAAGGGTGTCTGGATTAATGACTCGCATGTTGTTGATAACATTGATGCCAGCCCATGCGCTTTCATTTATTTTCCCATCGATATCAATATCGGCGGTATTTTGCTCCAGGCGCTGTAATGGAATCGGGGTACCCCGGCCTGTATCCAGGACTGTTTCACCAGGCTCATTCTGCTGGGCATAGGAATGGCTGGCTAGTAACAGAGAGCCAAGCGGGAGAAATAGTAGATAGCCGATTTTCAATTCAGGAATTTTTGTCTGTGAATTAGGAATTTATACAGTTTGT
>JAESQX010000076.1 GCA_016764875.1 Gammaproteobacteria bacterium | reverse complement strand
GACAAATCGAAGCCAGTAAAGACCAAGGAGTGCGATGGTGAGGGTGCGAAATCTTTTCCTTCAGGAAAAATTTGGTTCCCTTACCCCTTGAGTCAAAAGAATACAGATTCTCCTCTCACAATTTCCGAACTAATTCTAATCGCTAATGCCCTTACTGTGACATTCTACTGATCCGGTGCTGCCTGTCCAGGTGAAACACCAGATCAGCTCGTGCCGGCAATTGCTCCAGCCCATGGAGGGTCAACCTTTCAAAGTGCTGGATAAATTGTTTTAGATTTTCTGAATCCATGCTCCTGCTATCTGCTACCTTCATGCGGTTTTTAAGCTTTTCCTCCTGCAGGCTACGCCACTGGTACACGCAATCAAAAGAAGGAGCCTCAAGCATGATCAAAAAATCGATACTGTCAAACAGCGGCTGGTAATCAGCAAGGCACAAGTTCACGTATTGACGCCAGGTGCCCTGCTCATCTTTTTCCGCTTCAAGAGGGTTTACCGGAGTCACCAGGTCAGCTTCATTCTGAGGCATTACGCCCACAAACCAACCCTCAAGTAAAATGATATCAACCGGCAGCTGGATTTTTTCCCACTGAGTTTCGGGGCAGGGGTTATCAAGTAACTTGTTAAAGCGGGGAAGTAAAACGCGGCCGCTACTTTTCGGATTGTGGAGCTGTTTAACCAAGCTATTCAATGAAGCTATGTCATGGGTCCCAGGCACACCGCGGGTGACCAGCAAGGGGTGAACCCGTCGAGCCAGCTGCTCCCGCTGGTGATGGCTGAGATAGAAGTCATCAAGAGAAAGGTTTGCCACCCGAAGTTGCTGCTGTTGAAATACAAGAGCCAGGAATTTGGCTAAGGTTGATTTGCCCGTACCCTGCGCACCATTGATGCCAACCAGTAGCCCCGGTCCATGTTGCCGGTGTATAGATAACAGGCGATTCACCAGGGGCAGGTACCATGCTTCGATGGTGTCCGCAAAACTGCCTGGCAATTTCTCCTGTGCCAGAAAAGCCTGGGTCAGGGAGTCGGTAATTTTAGACATGGGCGATAGTCGTGGTTGGAATAATTGATAAAGCTTAGCGACTAATCCGGCCGATTAACAGCGTGCAGCTATTCAGGACTGACTTGATTGTCCGTCAGGAGGAACTGATATAGGGAGCGGGTTCGTCTTGCTCAGAAGCGATTGCCAACAGACAAATAGCTATGGTGAAATAAATAAAATCCTGGATGTTTCGTGCGAATCTTTTTGTTATTGTATAGAGGTTCCCTGAGCCTGACAGTGGCCACAGTTCAGAGCCAGACAGACACAACAATTCGAATTAATTCTTTTCATTGAGCGCTTGAGATGCCTTCAAAACTGGTGCCCGAAAGGCCCCTGATTATTTCGCCGACCCTGGCTGCCACTATCGGCCTCGAAGAGGCCGTGCTGTTACAAGTGCTTGCGGATATAACAGCTTATCGTCAGGGCAGCATCAGCGACCAGCTGAATTGGGTGCAGATCAGCGATCCTGAACTGGTGGAGGCCTTGCCCTTCTGGACCCTGGTGGACATCAAACGAGTTGAAACAAGTTTGCGCGGATTGGGGATGATATTAACGCAAGCCCAGACAGATCAGCCTGACAGTTATCTGTATGCTATTAACGAGAAAGTAAGCGGCGGTTCGCAGCCGGTAGCTCCTGTTGTAAAGTCTCCGGCACGAACCCAGACCAATGTATTTCAGCCGTCCGGGAATACCAACTATATATCTCCCGATTGGCAGCCGGGTCAGGAATGGATCAGCCAATGCCGTCAACACGGTATCCCTGATGAATTTACTCTTTCTCTGGTTACTGAATTCGTTAACTATTGGCGAGAGCGCGGACAAACGCGATTTTCATGGGGCAATGCATTTTACAAACATGTGCTACGTTCCTGGCGGCAGGAACAAACCCATAAAGGGGTAAGAGAGCTTGCCAGCCGTATGCATCAGGACTGGTGCCCCAGTGCTGACGCTGTAGAAATTCTTATGAATGCCGGAATAAACCAGGCTTTTATCGAAGATGCGATTCCGGAATTTGTGCTTTACTGGCAGGAACGGGGTGTTGAGATCAGCACCTGGAATACCAAGTTTATTGATCATATTCGGCGCCAGTGGGAAAAATTCTCTTCGTCTTTTGGTTACGACGATACTCCCAGGCCCATTGCAGAAGACTGGCAACCCAGTGCCGACTGTTTCGATATATTGCAGCTGGCGGAAATCGATGAGGGCTATGCCATTAGCAAGGTCCCCGAGTTCGTTATGTACTGGCGTGATAGCCAGCAGGCCCGGCCTTCATGGAACACCATGTTTCTACAATATATAAAACAGGATTGGGCCAGGCGACTTCAATCACCAGTCAATGTAGAATCAGATCATGGAGACAATCAATCACCTGCTGAACAAAACCAACGCCGGGTTGAAGAAAGGCTCAGGCAGCTCGCCGACCGTAGCTGGGCCGAGAATGCGCGCCGCTGGTAGCAAAGCCGGGGTAAGCTATAACACGGTTAATTCGGCGATTGATTCACAAGGCAACACCGGTGCGGGCGTGTTCGAAGCCGGACTGATTGACGCCATCAACCAGTTATTTTCTGAATTTGCCTTTGCCTATCACAATCAGTATCACAAGGCCTTTCCGGATAACGAAAGCGTCGCCATCGCCAAGGAATACTGGTTGAGTTGCCTGGCAGAATTTTCTCCGTCACAGATTACCCACGCCGCCAGAAAGCTGGTGAAATCATCTGAATTTTTACCCACCGTGTCGGCCGTGGTTAAAGCCTGTGACAGCGGTGTAGAGTTGTTTGGACTACCTGCTCCCCGCCAGGCCTATCTTGAGGCCTGCCGCGCCCCATCCCCCAAAGCGGCCCAGAAATGGAGCCACGAAGCGGTTTATCACGCCGGTAAAGCCAGTGACTGGTATATTTTATCCACTGAATCTGAAGCAGTGGCCTTGCCAATATTTAAATACAATTATCACCAGATTTGCCAGCGCGTGATGCAGGGAGAAAAGCTGGACATTGAACTTCCTCAGGCCCTGGAACAAAAAGAAGGAAGGAAACTCAGCCCTGCCGAACGCCACGAGTGCATGGCAAAGCTGCGGGAGGAGCTGGGTCTGTAACGCTTGTGATTAAAGATCGCGGCACGGCGCCGGTGCTGTTTCTTGCTACTGGTCGGTAATAATTCTCTGGCATCGAAATGATTATCGTTACCACATCCCATTTCAGTGCTGTTTTGATTCACCGTAAAAGGTTCGTAATACATCATCCAGTAGTGGACCCCAGTTATCCCAGTCATGCCCCTCATTGACCTCTCTATAGGTCAGGTCATAACCTTTGAAATTCAGCAGGTCCTTCAGGTTTCGTCCCGCCTCGGTATTGTCACCGATGGTGCCAACACTGAGGAATATTTTCAGTGGCAGCTTGTCTATCCGTTGATAGCGGGAGATCAGCTCTTCAACCATGTTGGTATTGGCTGGCGACTGTATGGCAATGCCGGCAAAACTGTCAGTGGCCATCAAGCCGAAGCAGGCGCTGTTACGACCGCCGAATGACAGGCCGAGAATGGTGCGGCCTTCACGATTGGAATTGGTGGGGTAATTTGAATCGATTTCAGGAATAAGCTCCCGGGTAAAAAAATCAACGTAGTCCTGGTTACAGAAAAACTGTCGATTGCGGCGGTTTTCGCCCAGATTGTCCGGATTGCGACTATCGACAAATACCACTATTACCGGATCGATTGTTCCATTTTCTATTTCTTTATCCAGCAGCGTTGGTAGTTCGCCTTGGGAAATGT
>JAESQX010000075.1 GCA_016764875.1 Gammaproteobacteria bacterium | reverse complement strand
GATTCCTTCAGACATTCAGATACCCTTTGATTAATTAGAGAGATTGCTACTGACCGGTAACCGGTTAGCAGATTACTCCCACTCAATCGTGGCCGGTGGTTTCGAGCTGATATCGTATCCCACCCTGGAAACATCGCTGATTTCATTGATGATACGGTTAGACACTGTTTCCAGCAGTTCGTAGGGTAAATGAGCCCATCGTGCGGTCATAAAATCTATAGTCTCTACCGCGCGCAAGGTAATCACGTATGAATAACGTCGGGCATCGCCAACCACTCCTACGGATTTTACCGGCAAAAATACGGCAAACGCCTGGCTGACCTTGTGATAATAATCAGCCTTGTGTAACTCTTCTATAAAGATGGCATCGGCCTGGCGGAGGATGTCGCAATATTCTTTCCGTACCTCTCCCAGTACCCGCACACCAAGACCCGGTCCGGGAAATGGATGACGGTGAACCATCTCGTAAGGTAGTCCCAGTTCCAGACCTATTTTCCTGACTTCATCCTTGAATAATTCACGCAGGGGTTCGATTAAATCCAGCTTCATGTCGTCAGGCAGTCCTCCGACATTATGGTGAGACTTGATCAAATGCGCTTTACCCGTTTTCGATCCCGCTGACTCAATAACATCCGGGTAAATTGTCCCCTGGGCCAGCCAGCGAACATTGGTTAGTTTGCTGGCTTCTTCATCAAATATTTCGATAAAAGTATTACCGATTATTTTTCGCTTCTGTTCCGGGTCAGATATACCTGCGAGCTTATCCAGAAACCGTTTTTCCGCATTGGCACGAATTACCTTTACACCCATATTCTTATCAAAAGTAGCCATGACCTGAGTTCCCTCACCCAGTCGCAGCAGTCCATTGTCCACAAAAACGCAGGTAAGCTGCTCGCCTATTGCCTCGTGTAGCAGGGCGGCCACCACGGATGAATCCACTCCTCCTGAAAGCCCCAGCAATACGCCGTCATCCCCTACATTTTTTCTGATTTTCTCGATAGCGTCCTGAATGATGTTAGCGGCTGTCCAAAGCGCTTCGCATTGACAAATTTTTCTGACAAATCGTTCCAGTATTCTTTGCCCTTGAAGGGTATGGGTTACTTCGGGATGAAATTGTATTCCATAAAGATTTCGCGACTCGTCTGCCATTGCCGCTACAGGGGCACTTTCAGTAACCGCAATTATTGTAAATCCCGGTGGCAACTCAACTACTTTATCCCCGTGGCTCATCCATACATCCAGCTGGGCAACACCGGTTTCAGAAAATCTATCTTCGATACCATCCAGTAATTTACTCTGTGCACATACCTCCACGTCGGCGTAACCAAATTCAGACTGTGGCGATGCCTGCACCTTACCGCCAAGCTGCTCCGCCATGGTCTGCAAACCATAACAGATACCGAGAATGGGAATGCCGCTGCTAAACAGAAATTCAGGTGCCCTGGGAGAATCCGCCTGAATGGTTGTCTCTGGACCTCCCGAAAAAATAATACCTTGTGGATTAAACTGGGCCACCTGGAGCTGGTCACAGTTATAGTCCCAGATTTCACAATACACCCCCAGCTCGCGTATGCGCCGGGCGATTAGCTGTGTGTACTGAGATCCAAAGTCCAGAATAAGAATTTTCTGGTTATGAATATTCGTTGTTGTCAATTAGGGGGCCTCGTGCCAATTACGAAACACGATAGTTGGGGGCTTCTTTTACTATAGAGACGTCATGAACATGACTCTCGCTCATTCCTGATGCGGTGATTTTTACAAATTGCGGTTTTGTGCGCATCTCAGCTATATCTATGCAACCGGTATAACCCATGCTTGAACGCAATCCGCCCATTAACTGGTGAACAATAGCTGACATTGACCCTTTGTAGGGCACTCTTCCTTCTATGCCTTCCGGTACCAATTTTTCGGTTCCAGAATCAATGTTCTGAAAATAGCGATCACTGGAGCCTTCCGCGTGAGACATGGCCCCCAGGGAACCCATGCCACGATACGCCTTGTAACTTCGGCCTTGAAAAAGCTCCACTTCCCCGGGAGCCTCTTCAGACCCTGCGAGCAAGCTTCCTACCATAATTACATGTGCGCCAGCCGCCACAACTTTAGCAATATCGCCGGAGAACCTGATACCACCATCAGATATAACGCAAATATCTGTATCTTTAAGTGCCTCTACCACGTTTGCTACAGCTGTGATTTGTGGAACTCCGACACCTGTCACTATTCGTGTCGTACAAATTGAGCCCGGGCCAATGCCTACCTTAACCCCATCGGCACCTGCCTTGGCAAGGTCAAGAGCCGCCTCTGCTGTAGCGATATTTCCACCGATTACCGCAATATCAGGGTAAAGATCCTTAATCCGCTTCACCTGATCAATCACACCCTGTGAATGCCCATGCGCTGTATCAACCACTATGACATCAACACCCGCTTCTACAATAGCATCAACCCGCTCAACGGCATCGGCACCTGTTCCCACAGCGGCGGCAACCCGTAATCGGCCCAGCTCGTCTTTACAGGCGTTGGGGAAATCTTCAGATTTTCGGATATCCTTCAGGGTTATCAAACCCCGTAACTCAAAATCATCGTTAACCACCAGAATTTTCTCAATCCGATGACGATGTAGAAGCATCTTCACCTCTTCAATATCCGCATCTTCGGTAACTGTCACCAGCCTATCTTTGGCCGTCATGATGGATTCAACAGGTGCATCCAGATTGGCTTCAAAACGAACGTCCCGGCTGGTTACTATCCCCACCAGGTCAGCTCCGTTAACCACTGGCATTCCCGAAATATCGTTTTCCTTCATGAGACCGATAAGCTCGCGCACGGTGGCCTTTGGAGGAATTGTAATAGGATCTTTTACAACACCGCTTTCATATTTTTTTACGACACGTACTTCACGTGCCTGCTTCTCAACGGTCATGCTTTTATGAATGACACCTAGTCCACCTTCCTGGGCCATAGCGATAGCCAGCCTTGATTCCGTTACCGTATCCATGGCGGCAGAAATCAATGGAATATTCAGAGAGATCGAGTTGGTCAGCAGTGTCTTCAGCTTGACGTTTTTAGGTAGGACAGCCGAGTAGGCGGGCACGAGCAGGACATCATCGAATGTTAGGGCTTCTTCAGCAATTCGTAACATAAGACTTCACTTTCCACAAAACGGCATTATACAGAGAGGGCTTGTCCTTGTATAGATTCGCTCGGAAGCTGTGCTAAACAGCGGGAGGTTTCAAACGTGAATCCTAACCGCCTTTTCGATGGTCAATTCACCAGGTTATTGAGACATATACTTCTGGTGGCAACCTTCACACGGTGGATACAGTTGATCATTCCCAGCATTAAACAGAGCCTCTTCATCCTGCTTACCGATGGCCTTCAATGCTGATCTGGCAGCGGCGATCATTTGCTGATTGTATTCCTGCCAGTCGGCATTGGCGGCATCACCTTCGTTCGTATCAAGCAAATTGCCAGCGGCAATTACTGTAATGGCCGCATTTTCCAGCTCCTTCCACTGGACGTCGGTTTGTATATCATAGGCACCCCAGATAGTGCTGGTCATGGGGGCAATAATTGCTTTCATTATCTGATCTACGGTTAACTGCCCCTCATTCTGGGAGTAAGAGGAACTTATCAACAGTACAGTCCCAAACATTAATACACCGCGAAGCCGGTTGGCCGTGAATTTTTTCCGCAACTGAAACATAAAAACCCCCACTGTTTACGACACTGACACCCCCGAGAAACCCCCAACGCTTCGTCAGAAGATTCCCAGTTTAACCCATACCGTCAACTCCAGTTTGGGATAAATCAATATCAACGGCCAGATTGCCTAACTGAGCAGAGCTGATACGAATTGTATTGATAACTTTTAACCTCTTCTGTTCTAATTCAAGATCAACAACCACCCCTGCAACACAGGAGTTGAATATGCCCTTCAAACAAAAATTCTATCGAATCTTCAGTGCCGGTTTAATTTGTTTGTCTCCCGCGTTATCTCAGGCTGACATCTGGAATGACGTCGAAAGAGGCTATGCTCAAAATGGAGATGTGAAGATACATTACGCCACTATAGGCGAAG
>JAESQX010000074.1 GCA_016764875.1 Gammaproteobacteria bacterium | reverse complement strand
TATTTTTTGCTTTACCCCAGTCACCACAGTTGTTCAAACAAATACTGATGGCCGCGGGTATGGAGCGTTATTACCAGATTGCCAAATGCTTCCGAGATGAAGACCTCAGAGCAGACCGTCAGCCTGAATTTACTCAGATTGATATAGAAGCCTCGTTCGTGGACGAGGAACAGATAATGTCCATAACCGAAACAATGATGCGGGAGGTGTTCAAGAAACACCTGGATGTCGACCTGGGCGAGTTTCCCTGTATGAGCCATGCAGAAGCGATGCAGCGTTATGGTTCAGACAAGCCTGATTTGCGCATTGATATGGAGTTGAAGGATGTTGCTGACCTGATGAGGTCGGTGGACTTTAAAGTGTTCAGTGGGCCTGCAAATGACCCCGGGAGCAGGGTTGTAGCATTACTGGTGCCCGGTGGTGCCAGCTTGAGCCGCAAGGATATAGATGGTTACACCAAGTTTGTTTCCATCTACGGCGCCAGGGGGCTGGCCTGGGTTAAAGTCAATGAGATCGCTTCCGGAGTGCAAGGCCTGCAGTCTCCCATTTTAAAATTCATGCCCGAAGATATAATTATGTCTTTAATGCAGCGCCTTGGTGCTAAAGACGGGGATATTATTTTCTTTGGAGCCGATAAATCTCACGTTGTAAGTGAAGCAATTGGCGCTCTGCGTGTGAAGGTAGCTGAAGACCTTGACATGGTAGCTGAGGGCTGGGCCCCTCTGTGGGTGGTGGATTTCCCCATGTTTGAGAAAACCAGCGACGGCTCGTTGACGCCGTTGCACCATCCCTTTACGTCTCCGGCGTGCAGTGTGCAGGAGTTGGAGGAAAACCCCGTTCAGGCTCTATCGCGGGCTTACGATATGGTACTTAACGGGACTGAACTGGGTGGCGGTTCCATTCGAATCAGTTCCCCGGAAACCCAGCAACTTGTATTTAAAGTACTGGGAATCAGCGATGAAGAGGCGACCGAAAAATTTGGATTCTTACTGGATGCTCTCAGCTATGGGTGCCCACCACACGGCGGCATTGCTTTTGGCCTGGACCGTTTGATCATGTTGATGACTGGCTCCAGTTCAATTCGAGAGGTGATAGCTTTTCCAAAAACACAATCAGCCGCCTGTTTGTTGACCCAGGCCCCCGGGGCCGTGTCGAAGGAGCAGTTAAATGAGCTCAATCTCAGGATACGGGAACCTATCAAGGAATAGAGTCAACTTCACAGTTGAAATCAAAGTAAGCCGTTATCTCGGGAAAGGCAGGATATTTTAGACGGAGTCAGCTATGGCGGGTCACAGTAAATGGGCCAATATTAAGCACCGAAAAGCAGGCCAGGACGCAAAACGAGGCAAGGCTTTCACCAAGATCATCCGTGAGTTAACCGTGGCCGCCAAGCTCGGTGGTGGCAGTGTGGCGGACAATCCCCGGCTGCGAGCTGTAGTGGACAAGGCCCTGTCGGCCAATATGACGCGAGACACGGTGGATCGCGCTGTTGCCCGAGGTGCAGGAACTGCAGAAAGCGAAAATCTGGAAGAGCTGGTATACGAAGGATATGGTCCCGGTGGCATCGCGGTGCTGGTGGAGACACTGACCGATAACAAGAACCGTACCGTGGCCGAGGTTCGCCATGGGTTTGTTAAATTCGGCGGCAGTTTGGGAACGAATGGTTCTGTATCTTATATGTTTGAGCGCACCGGAATAATATCCTATGCAGCGGGCAATGACGAAGAAAGGATCCTGGAATTGGCGCTGGATGCCGGCGCTCATGATGTTGTGACCAATGATGATGAAAGTCTTGATGTTATGACTACACTTGAAACTTTCGGGGCCGTAAAGGATGCGCTGGTGGAAGCTGGTTTCGAACCCGTGAATGCAGCAGTGACCATGCTGGCTGAAAATGAAATAGATCAGGATCTGGAAGCGGCCGAAAAACTTTTAAAGTTGGTGGAACACATGGAAGAACTGGACGACGTGCAGAATGTATACACCAATGCGAATATTTCTGATGAAATAATGACCCAGCTATAGCAGATGCCTGTGTACTTGATTATCCATGTGAACAAGGTTCTTCAATGGCGATAATCCTGGGAATAGATCCTGGGTCCCGCATAACCGGTTATGGCCTGATTAATGCCACCGGGAACAAACTCGCCTTCGTCCACTGTGGATATATCAAGACCAATTCCGAGGCATTACCAGAGCGACTGCTACAAATATTCAATGGGATCTGCGAAGTAATCGAAGGCTATGCGCCGCAACAGGCCGCTATTGAGGATGTGTTCATGGGGCGCAATGCGTCGGCAGCGATTAAGTTGGGACAGGCGCGGGGCAGTGCAATTGTTGCCTGCCTGCATCACGGTTTACCCCTGGAAGAATATTCTGCCCGTAAAGTAAAACAGGCCCTGGTGGGGCGCGGAGCCGCTGAAAAGAGTCAGGTTCAGCACATGGTGAAAGCAATACTTGGCATCAATGAGAAACTGCAGGAAGATGCAGCTGATGGGCTTGCAGTGGCCATCTGTCATGCCAACACACAGGCTGGTTTGATAAAAATGGCAGGAGCAAAATCCTTCAGCAGGAAAAGATTGCGGCGCTGATAATGATGCAAATGAAACAAGAGACGTATTAAAAATTCCAGCTTAAGGTATTAACTAAAAATGATAGGCAGAATACGCGGAACCCTGCTGGAGAAACAGCTCGCTGAAATTCAAGTGGATGTGAATGGCATCGGCTACGAGATTCAGGTACCCATGAGTACCATGATTCAACTACCTGAGGTGGGTAAGGAACTGGTTCTTCATACCCATCTGGCGGTAAGAGAAGATGCCCAGACGCTCTATGGTTTTATCGATATCGCGCAGAAGATGCTTTTCCGTGCACTGATCAAAGTGAGCGGAGTAGGGCCGAAACTTGCGCTGGCGATCTTATCCGGCATGGCTGTAGGCGAGTTTGTCCGTACTGTCAGTACCAACGATGTGCCGGCTCTGGTGAAGATCCCGGGGGTTGGTAAGAAGACAGCGGAAAGGCTGGTAATTGAAATGCGTGATCGACTGAGTGACTGGGGCCAGGACAGTAATGCCGAAGTTTCGGCAGGTTCCGCGCCTGGTAGCTTGACTAAAATCAACAGGGAAGCTGAAACTGGCTTGATGGCGCTTGGTTATAAACCCTCTGAAGCCAGTAGAGCTGTATCGCAGATTCTTAAAGATAACCCTGATATTGATGACAGCGAGACCTTAATTCGGCTGGCACTGAAAAGTATGGTGCGAACATGAATGACGAAGAACGCCTGGTCACTGCAACCGAACAGGATAATGAGAACTTGCGGGATCGGACTATCAGGCCGGTCTATTTACAGGACTATATAGGTCAGCAGGAAGTTAAAGACCAGTTGGATATTTTCATTAGCGCGGCGAGAAAACGTAGTGAACCCCTCGACCACACGCTGGTATTCGGACCTCCAGGGCTGGGAAAAACAACCCTGGCGCACATCATTGCCAATGAACTGCAGGTATCAATTAAGAGCACATCAGGACCGGTGCTGGAAAAAGCAGGAGACCTGGCCGCCATGCTCACCAATCTTGAGGAGGGTGACGTGTTATTTATCGACGAGATTCATCGTCTTAGCCCAGTCATCGAGGAAATACTTTATCCGGCCATGGAAGACTATCAACTGGATATCATGATTGGAGAAGGCCCGGCTGCACGCTCCATAAAACTGGATCTGCCGCCCTTTACCCTGGTTGGCGCAACCACCCGGGCAGGGCTGCTTACCTCACCTTTACGGGATCGGTTTGGCATTATCCAGCGTCTGGAGTTTTACTCAGCCGAGGAACTCGGCCAGATCGTTACTCGCTCTGCCAGGATACTGAACTGTGTAATTGACAAAAAAGGGGCACAGGAAATCGCACGCCGCTCCAGGGGTACCCCGAGAATTGCCAACCGATTATTACGTCGGGTCCGCGATTACTCGGAGGTTAAAGGGACTGGTGAGATTGATACCCACTGTGCTGGTAAGGCACTGGACATGCTTAGAATCGATGAGAACGGTTTTGATCAAATGGATCGGCGTCTGCTGCTGATGATGATTGAGAAATTTGAAGGGGGGCCGGTAGGCGTCGACAGCCTTGCCGCTGCCATCAGTGAGGAAAGAGAAACAATAGAGGATGTGCTGGAGCCTTTTCTTATTCAGCAGGGATTTATCATGAGAACCCCCCGGGGCCGGGTGGTAACCCAGCATGCCTATTCCTATTTTGGCATCAAGTCACCCCGGCAGAAAAAGGATCTGTTTGACGCAGGTTGAGTTCAATTTGTGCAGTTGTATTAGTCCCAGGTCATAATTGCGCCATATTTAGTCAGTAAGAAACCAGCATTTACCCTTTCGACGTTACATTTAGCCTGTTAAATGCACTTTTACCAAATTAATCCGAAATTTGGCCGAATTAATATCGATGACACTTGGGCATTACAAGGGTTTTGGTGTGTGTAGACAAAAACCTGTTGAGGCGATGATGGAGAACTACTTGTGAATGAAACTATGAGCGTGACCCGCTTGATTATGGGTGCCAGTCCGGCGGTTCAATTGGTGATGCTCTTTTTGATTTTGCTTTCGGTGATTTCCTGGGTAATGATCGTGCAACGCTGGCTGGTTTTTTCGGCGGCAGAGAAAGGCATCTACAGCTTTGAACAGCGTTTCTGGTCTGGTATGGATCTTAGTCAGTTGTACAAGGAAGGCACCCAGTTGCACAAGGAAAACCAACAGGTTGTGGGTATGGAAAATCTTTTTCGTGCGGGCTTTAAGGAATTCATGCGGCTACGACAAAAGTCCTCAATGGATAAGGATGCCATCATGGATGGTTCGCAGCGGGCGATGAGAGTGGCTTATGCAAGAGAAGAGGAAAAGCTTGAGAAACACCTGGCTTTTCTGGCAACCGTAGGTTCGGTAAGTCCTTATATTGGATTATTAGGCACTGTAATAGGCATAATGAATTCTTTCCTCGGTCTTGCGAACCAGACCCAGGCCACTCTTCAAGTGGTGGCGCCGGGGATCGCAGAAGCCCTGATCGCCACGGCAATTGGATTGTTTGCGGCCATACCGGCGGTGATTGCCTATAATCGATATGCGGCCAAGATTGAGTCGATTACGGGCACCTATATTACCTTTAGTGATGAATTCTCAAGCATTCTTCACCGTCAGCTATATAGCCAGTGAATCTCACCCGTTGTGGTGGTAAACCAGCATCGAACCGACCAGGTCTTATAAATTATGGATTTAGTTCGCAAAAAACGTAAGCCCATGAGTGATATCAACGTAGTGCCATACATTGATGTAATGCTGGTACTGCTGGTGGTATTTATGGTTACTGCACCGATGCTGAATCAGGGCATAGAAGTGGAATTACCCCAGGTCAATAACGAGGCATTGAATATAGACGAGAACCTGGAAACCCTGGTGGTGTCAGTTACGGCGGAGCAGGAATACTTCATCAGTCTTGGGGCCACCAGTGAGAACCAGGAATCTGTCAGCCTGGATCTTATTGGCGAACAGGTTGCCCGTATTATTGATGCCAATCCGAGTATCCAGGTACTGGTCGAAGGTGATACGAATGCTGACTGGGGTACGATGATAGGGCTGATAACTACCTTGCAGAACGCTGGAGTCGCGAATCCTAACTTCATTACACAGCCATTAAACAGCCTGTAATGTGGCCGCAGTATAAAGGGTTACTGCAACCGTACAGAGAGTTGAAGCATCGATGAAAATGATAGTTTATAACGGATATCCGCTTTCCGTTTTCGTCGCTGTAACTATGCATAGCCTGGTGCTGGCCGGCTTGTTGTATTTGCAGACCTCGCGTACTCCGGACGTGCTGGACATCGTACAACCGGCCATCGTGAAGGCCATATTGATTAATGAAAACCCGCAGTTGCGAAATGAGGAGTTACTGGAACAGCAACGCCTAATTCGCCTGGATGACCAGCGACAGGCCCAGGCGGCAGAACAGCGACGCCAGCAAACCGAAGAAGAACAGCAACGCCGGCAGCAGGCAGAGGCCCAGCGGCAGAAGGAACAGGAGCGTGAGCAGGAAGTTCAGCAGCAGGAAGAGAGGCAGGCCGTTGCGCGAAGGGAGCAGCAGGAAAAGGAACGGCGTGAAGCACAATTACTGAGAAAGCAGCGAGAGGAACAGGAGCAGCGGCAACGCGAAGAGCAAAGACAGCGGGAGCTGGCAGCTGAGCAACAAAGGCAAAGAGAAGCAGCCTCCAATTCGGCGGCGGTGGAAGTGGCCAGAACTGAATATGAATTGGTGCAGTCCTACAGTAGTATTGTTCACGATCTGGTACAGCAAAACTGGTCCAGACCACCCAGCGCCAGAAACGGCATGACCGCTGTGTTTCGTATTCGCATGGTCCCGACCGGGGACGTTCTGGATGTAGCGATTGTGAAAAGTAGTGGCGACCCGGCATTTGACAGTGCCGCTGAACGGGCAATCCACCGGTCCGGAACATTCAGAGAATTACAGGGAATGCCGACAAATATATTTAACGAGAATTTCAGAACATTTTTGCTGACTTTCAGACCTGAGGATTTATTAAATTGACCATGAAAGCCAGGATTCTATTTTTAATCGCTTTGCTCCTGAGTGCCAGCGCCCAGGCTGAATTGAACATTCAGATTACCCAGGGGGTTGATAATCCTATTAAGATCGCTGTGGTGCCCTTTGTCTGGGAGGGCAGTGGTATTTTAAGCGAGGATATCGCCGAAATAGTGGCCAACGACTTACAGCAGGTTGGTGAGTTTCTGCCATTATCCCGTTCCAACATGTTGAGCATGCCCCGCCAGGAAAGCGAAGTATTTTTCCGCGACTGGCGTATCCTTGATCAGGACTACCTGCTGATTGGAAATATCAATCGTGAGCCCGGCAGTCAGTTGGTTCGGGTTCAATATGAATTCTTTGACGTTAGACGAGAGCTGAAACTGGAAGGAGAAATCCTTACCGGCAGTGTCTCCCAACTGCGGGATATAGCCCACGAGGTCAGCAATGTTGTGTTTGAGCGGGTTTCCGGAATCCCCGGCGCCTTTACCACCCAGATTCTTTACATAGTGGCTGATTTTATTTCACCGGAGCTAACCAATTTTCGCCTGGAAAAAGCGGACTACGATGGCTATCGGGCCCAGGTATTGCTGGAGTCAACAGAACCGATCATGTCGCCCAGCTGGTCTCCTGATGGAAGCCAGGTAGCCTATGTATCATTTGAGACAGATCTTCCCCGTATCTACATTCAGACTGTAGCCACCGGGCAGAGGCGTCAGATTACTAATTTCCCCAATATAAACAGCTCACCGGTCTGGTCGCCCGATGGTAGCAAGCTGGCTATGGTGCTTTCCAAAGATGGCAGTCCTGACATCTACGTTCAGGATCTGATTTCAAACCAGCTGAGCCGGATAACCGATCATCCGGCAATCGAAACTGAACCCAGTTGGACACCGGATGGGCGTTCATTGGTATTTATGTCTGACCGAACCGGGCAACCACAAATTTATCAGATTCAACTGGGAGCCAGTTCCTGGGATGTGGAGCGATTAACCTACGACTGTTTTTACTGCGCCAAGGGCAAATTTTTGCCGGACGGAGTCAACCTTGTGCATGTGCGCAGAGAGACCCGGCAGAGTAGAAACTACAGTATCGCCATTCTCAATATTGAAACGTTAAGGGTGCTGACACTAACGAGTACCTCGCTGGATGAATCACCCAGTATTGCTCCCAACGGGAGCATGATTATTTATGCAACGAAATATGACGGAAAGGGCGTGCTGGATGCTGTATCCATTGACGGGCGCGTGAAGTTCCGTTTACCATCCTCGCAGGGCGATGTACGGGAACCTTCGTGGTCTCCGTTCTTTAACTAACGGCGCAGTTGCGAGATCTGAAAGTCAAAAAGTCTTCGGAGGACTTAACAAGTGGGCAAGCAAAATACACAATTTTTTAAGATAGGCCTTATATTCGTTTCCATGTTGGTACTTGGTGCATGCCGCTCATCCGGTGAGGTTGAAGAACCCATGGAAGAGAGCACCCCGGCAAGGACTACATCCGCTAATACCAGTTCGGGCACCGAGCCCGCTCGACCAAGTGCTGAGGAGCAGCGCATGGAAGCCGCATTACGCACCACGGTTTTCTATTTTGACTTTGATGTGGCGGAATTCAAACCTGCTGATCGCGATACGCTGACTTACCATGCCCGTAATCTGGCATCAAATTCAGGCAATCGGATTCGTCTTGAGGGACATGCTGACGAACGTGGTACGCGAGAATATAACCTGGCTTTAGGTGAGCGTCGTGCCAATGGGATTTTGAACTTCCTGATCGTTAACGGTGCTTCCCGTTCCCAGATTGAAACGGTAAGTTATGGCGAGGAACGTCCAGAGAGAACCGGCACGACAGAAGCGGCTTATCAGGCTAATCGAAGGGTTGAAGTAATCAGCCGCTAGGCTAGTTATATAAAACTTATGAATAAATCCATACCGGTGTTGTCCCCGATGTTACTTCTGGCTGGTTTTTTAGGCTGGAGTGCAATCGTAGTGGCAGCACCCGCTGGAGTGTTTGAATCGTCTGGTCAGGGCACCAGCAGCAATAATGATGCGTTGTTGTTATTGTTGGAGCAGAACCAGAATTTACAGGCAGAGGTTCAGGCACTGCGGGCACTTGTTGAAGAGCAGGGGTACGAAGTTCGCAAGTTACGGCGAGAGTCTCTGGATCGCTATACCAATACAGACTCAAGGCTAAGCGCGCTGGAACAATCCGGTGTGGCGGGAACTGCATCCACAACAACAAGTACTGAATCACTATTGCCTGATACTCGCCGTATTTCACCCCAGGCAACCGGGGCCACTGATTTCCGTAATAATGGAAGAGTCGCAACACCAACTCCCGGTGGCGGTACAGATTCTGTGAGATCTGCTTCCGGTTCAGTAGCGGCGATTAACACGCCTCGCACTCGAACCACGCCATCCCGGCCTTCTCTGGAACCGGCTGTTTTAAGTGAACAGCAGCTTTATCAGATGGCGTATGATTCCGCCATCAACAGCCGATTTGATCGTGCTATCGCCGAGTTTGATCAGTATCTCAGTATCTATCCCAATGGCCGCTTCAGCACTAATGCCTTTTACTGGAAGGGGCAGGCTTACCTGTATCTGTCTCGCTATGATGAGGCCATCGCTGCCTACGATATTATTCTGCAACAATACTCAGATTCCGCCAAGGTGCCTGATGCGATGTATGGGCTGGGGGTGGCTTACGAAGGCCTGGGTGACACACGCCGTGCGCGTCAACTATTGCAGGAAATTGTCAGCAAATACCCCAACACCGGCGTCGCGAATCTCGCCGGTACCCGCCTGCTTTCACTGGATTGATTATCAGTCGCTACTTTTATTGACCAGCTAGTCAATAAACATATCCCGATCTGCTTGATATTATGGCTAATCTCAGATGAGTTCTTCCCCTATGCTGCGAATTTCGGAAATTTTTTATTCATTGCAAGGTGAGTCATCTACGGCCGGGATGCCCACAGTTTTTGTTCGACTCACCGGTTGCCCCTTGCGTTGTCAGTATTGTGATACCGAGTATGCCTTTAGCGGTGGCGAAATTATGTCGCTGGAAGATATCGAAGATACTGTTGCCAACTACCAATGTGGCTACGTTACGGTAACCGGAGGAGAACCGCTGGCTCAAAGTGAGTGCCTGCCTTTGTTGCGCAAGCTTTGTGACAAGGGCTATGCCGTATCCCTGGAAACCAGCGGAGCACTGCCTATTGAGAATGTGGATGAAAGGGTATCTATCGTGCTGGATCTTAAAACGCCTGGTTCCACCGAGTCGCAAAAAAACCGGGAAGAAAATATCGGCCATCTGAAATCGGCCGACCAGGTTAAATTTGTTATTTGTGATCGCCAGGACTATGAGTGGGCGAAAGCCAAAGTGCAACAGTTGGAGCTATGCTCACGGGTTGATGAAATCCTGTTTTCACCGTCATTTGGGCAGCTGATGCCAGATCAACTTGCCCAATGGATTCTTGAGGACAAGTTGAAGGTGCGCATGCAACTACAGATGCACAAATTGATTTGGGGAAATGAACCGGGGCGTTGATTGGTGAAAGTAACAAACGAAAAAAAAGCCGTTGTGCTGGTTTCAGGCGGTATTGATTCAACCACTTGTCTGGCCATAGCACGGCGTCAGCATTACAGGATCTTCGCGCTTAGTTTCGACTATGGGCAGCGTGCTGCCAGCGAGATCAAGGCAGCACAAAAAGTTGCCGCGGTGTTTGCTGCTGAGGAACATAAAGTTATCACGCTGGACATGAGTGAAATTGGCGGCTCGGCACTCACGGACAGCAACCTACCGGTTCCTGAGCAGGAAAGTGAAGGGATTCCTATCACCTATGTGCCTGCTCGCAACACGGTATTTTTGTCCTACGCTCTGGCATGGGCTGAAGTACTGTCGGCTGGGGCGATATTTATCGGGGTCAATGCGGTGGATTATTCGGGCTATCCCGATTGTCGGCCTGATTATATAAAAGCCTTTGAAACTATGGCGAATCTGGCCACCAGAGCGGCCGTAGAAGGCAACAGGATCAAAATTGCGACGCCGCTTATTGATCTATGCAAAGCGGAGATTGTAAAGCTTGGCGCTGAGCTCGGGGTGGACTACGGCCCCACCGTTTCCTGTTACCAGGCAGATAGCCATGGACGTGCCTGTGGACTATGTGACAGTTGCCGTTTCCGGCAGCGCGGATTCAGGGATGCCGGAATGATTGATCCCACTCATTACCAGTAGGATATAACCCGGCTCAGGGTGTCCCGTAACCGTCTGGCAACCGCCAAATTACTGGAATAATTATTTTGGCTACAGGGTTGTCCCGGTCGAGTTGTGTTCAGTGCTGGAAATGTCACAGATAACTTGAGTTTTTTCAATTTGATAGTACTATACCGCCCTCTCATGGGTCGTTAGCTCAGTTGGTAGAGCAGTTGGCTTTTAACCAATTGGTCGCGCGTTCGAGTCGCGCACGACCCACCATTTCCCATTAGTTATAAAACCACCGTTAAGGTCTTAAGACCTTTGAATACCCGATTCTTGTAACATTATTACGAGCCTGGTGATGTCGCCAGCTCAGAGTGCTCAGCTATGTCATTTATATTAGTACGGAAGGTGAAAGGGAGATTATCGAGCCAGGTACGGTTTGGCGCGGGGGTGGTTTCTCAGTAAATAATCCCCCGGCATGGCCGGGGGATATTTACAGATAATGTCTGCTCAGTTGCACTACAACTTCTTAAATTCGGGCTCTCCTGATGAAAGCCCGAACCAGGGGACAGTAATGTCCCTTTCAAAGCCGTATGCTACATCACAAGCATTGGCTCAAGAGCCAGGCACCCAATCCACTGACAACCAGAATTGGCGGCCCCAGGGAGTCGACAGGCGACTATCAAAGCCACCAATCATCGGCAGGCGTTGTGGTACGATTTCAAACAGATTAGTGATACCTCCACTTAAGGTGATCTCACTGTCCAAATACCGGTCGAGTAAGTAGCTATATCGCACGTTAACCCGGGTTTCGCCTTCGATCACTCCCCCAGGAGGAGCAGTCCAGCCATCGCCGTAGGCATCGTACACACGGTCATCATATACAACTTCGCTCCACAGGTTAGCCGATACCGACGCACTGTGATTGCCCATGAACCAGTTCACCCTCATGTTTGCCTTCCATTCAGGTAAGGGCGGCGCAATGCCGGAAAGGCCATTTTGTTGCCCTGCCGCATCTACAATTTCACCATCCAGACCTTCGTATTCATAGGTTTCGAAATACGTGGCCTGCACGGTGCCAGTGAAATTGCCGTAGTCGTTAGTGGTCAGGTTATAGCTGGCCTTGACATCAAACAGGTCGATCCACACCGAACTGATATTCTGTGCCTGGCGAAAAGTTCTATCCAGTTCAAAGTCAGAGAATCTGTCGATAGGACTACCCGCTTGCTGAGATCGGATGGCATACCAGGCTTCCGCTTGAAGACGTGTAGCTGAACCAGGCGTTGGATCATAAGCTGATTCAGAGATACCTGTAGATGCGAGCATGTTTTTAAATTCAAATGCCACGGTATCCTGCTCGGTTAAGGTGCGGATTCGATCGGTATATTCAATCTCCTGATAATCCAGGCTGATTTCCAGCCCTTCAAGAGCACCTTCTGGCTGCCAGGTAAAACCGAAGTTGGTAATCTCGGAAGTTTCCGGACGTAGATTTGGATTACCTGCTGCGCAGCGAGTGGTACCGGTCAGAGTGAAGCCAGTAAACGGGTCCGTTCCTGAAAAACTTTCCAGACAATTCTCGTTTTTCACGAAAGGACGGGCCTGCGCGGGAGTGGGAGCCAGAAAACTTTCTCCCCAGGATGCACGTAATGCCAGACTTGGTATTACTTCCCATCGTAATGCAATTTTAGGTGTGGTTGCATCGATACCAAAGTCAGTGAAGTCCTCATAGCGCACCGCAAACTGCGCAGTGAGGGTTTCAAGAATAGGCACCTCGATTTCCGCAAATACCGCTCTGGTTTCCGATGTGTACTCGGCATCAAAGGGCAGTGGAGAACCGACAGCCGTATTGTAGTCGTGGCCAATAGTGTCTAAAGGTATAGCGAATAACTGTTGTGTCAGATCACGCCATTGATAACCAAAGGCAGCCAGAACCGGGCCACCAGTGCCAACGGGCAAATCGAAAAGCTCGCCGGTAATAGTGGTTTCGAAGATATCCAGGAAATCGCGATTTTCCAGGGCGTTTTTATTGATGGTGAATAACCAGTCAGTTAATTCCTGGGAGTT
>JAESQX010000073.1 GCA_016764875.1 Gammaproteobacteria bacterium | reverse complement strand
GCGACTCTGAGTCACAGCTCTTCCTTTTTCAACCATAAGCAGCTGGCCAATGGTATGAGTGTGCCAATTTGAGCGCACACCAGCGGGGAACACCAGGCGCGATGCTCTTATATTGTCGCCGTTTCCGCGGTGCGGATTACCACCCATAAAATGGCTTTCTGCCGCTGAACTCAAGTTTGATTGTGCTCCGAGAACCAGCCAGCCCAATACTACAGCTGCGCTCAGAGACAGGAGAATCTCCCTTACTGAAGATTTTTTCTTGGTATCAATTTGACTGGGTTTACTAGCAATTTTATTGGACATATTGACCTCCACGTTAATTATAATGGTTGCGTGAGAATACCAATATATCAATGCCGTATTCATGTCAAATGGCAATATACCTTACCGGCATGTCCATACCGATTTACAATAAGATACCCCGTCAGGCGAACACGCAATTATTAAAGTGCAACTAATTTTTGGCTCCCCCTTGATGTTGATGGTATTCTCCTGAGACCCTTAATTGAGAGTCAGGGGAATTGGTGGATATACTGGTATTGATGTGCCTGATTTGGGTTCGTGGCGGCGTCAGTAATGAGTTGGCATTTCGCACCATCAAAGATAGGTGTTACCGGCCGCATTATGCCAGCCTTTTCGTCAAGCGCGCTCAGCGATGAGGATGTAGAAGATTTTTTAACTCTCATTAATTCCAGAACTAACGCTAACCAGCTCTACTAACAGCCAACACAAATTATGCGTAAAACGATGATAAGACGCTTCTCAATCCTGATCGGTTTTTCACTCTTGATCTCTGGCGGTGTATTGGCACAGGCCGATGCGGGACCTTCCTATAACGATATTTTACTTGGCTTCGATGATCCTTCTCGATGGCTTACCTACTCAGGGGATTACAGTGGTAAGCGACATAGCCCCCTTACGCAGATCGACACCAGTAATGTGGATTCTCTGGCTCCAGTGTGGACATTTCAAACCGGCACGACTACCCGGGGAAGGGGATTCGAAACCACGCCACTGCTGGATGACGGTGTGCTTTATGTCACCGGTTCAAACAATTTTGCCTGGGCTATCGATGCCAGAACCGGTAGGGCGTTTTGGCAATACCGGCGTGATCTCCCGACTGATTTAACCTACGGCGCCAGTGCGCCGGTAAACCGCGGTTTTGGTATGTTGGGCAATAGCCTGTTCATGGTGACTCTGGATGCGCACTTGTTGGCATTCGATCGTCGCAGTGGAGACATTCTGTGGGATGTCATTCTTGCAGATTACAAAATTGGCTACGCCGCTACTTTGGCTCCCCTTGTTATCGACGGCAAGGTTATCGTTGGTATCTCCGGTGGTGAATATGCCACCCGAGGTTTTATTGCTGCCTATGACCCGGCTTCGGGTGAACAGATTTGGCGATTCCACACCATTCCCGGCCCCGGTGAACCTGGCAGTGAAACCTGGCCTGATGATCCCAAGGTGCTGGCACGTGGTGGCGGTGGTACCTGGATGAATGGTAGTTATGATCCTCAACTGGATCTGATTTACTGGGGAGTGGGTAATCCAAATCCAGATTATTTTGGTGAGATAAGACCCGGAGATAACCTGTACTCGAATTCCCTGCTCGCCCTTGAGGCCAACACTGGCAAGATACGCTGGCATTATCAGTTTACGCCACACGATATTAATGACTGGGATGCTAATCACATACCGGTGTTGGCAGACATCGAGTGGCAAGGGAAGCCGCGGCGAGTCGTTATGGTGGCAAACCGCAATGGCTTCTTTTATGTGCTGGACAGGGTCACGGGAGAGTTTCTATCAGGCAAACCGTTCACGGCCACCACCTGGGCTCGTGAAATTGGTAAGGATGGTCGGCCTATCGTTTTGAATGATGGCAGCAAGGGTTGTCTCCCCGACCCCTGGGGCAGTACCAACTTCATGCCGCCATCGTATTATCCAGAACTGGAGCTGTTTTTCTTAACAGCGAGAGAGACCTGTGCCACCTTTGTTCCAGACGAACCTCAGTACGAACCTGGAAGATCTTCCTCCGGCGGGGTTGTACTCATTGATAGGGAGCGTGGGTCTGGGGCATTGCGGGCACTGGATATTCATACCGGCGCACTGCGATGGGAATTCACCTACCCATCACCGTCCTTCGGTGGAGTCATGACCACTGAGTCTGGACTGGTATTTGCTGGAGACCATCAGGGAAATTTCATGGCCTTTGATGCTTCAAGTGGAGAGGATCTATGGCACTATCAGACCGGCTCCCGAATATGGGGGGCAGCGCCCATTACCTTTATGCTTGATGGTCGTCAACATGTGATGATTGCATCGGGAACTACGTTAACCGCATTTGCTCTGCCGAATTAGCGCTTAGCCACAAAAATTCCAGTATTTTTAGTAGCCGTCAGTCATTGTGGATGTTCCGATTATAGAAAAACAATAGTGGCGATGGTGAGAATTTTTCTCTGGCAAACCGAGAAGGGAATTATCTACTGACTGGCAGCAGTCAAGCCATGTGATGACGGTTATGCCCTCGAAACGTACAAGGTGATCGCTGACGGCAACGCTCTTGCGGTAGATTTGGAGATCCATCCTTATTCCTTTGGCGAAGCTATCAATCTAACTCGTGTTTACGACAGAAAAGTCGACCAGACAGACCACTGAAATTACATAATATGAATTCAATTATTGACAAAATCGGTTTGGCAGTATTACTTTCGGCACTGATGTTCAGCTTGTCTGCGCAAGAGCTTGAAACTGATGGTGAGGTGCTATTTCGCGACAATTGTGCGTCCTGCCATCGCGAATCAGCGCTCGACCAATCTCGGGCACCAGCCCCATCGGCCCTCGCTGCATTATCGCCAGAGGCGATTGTTAGAGCCTTGCGCGATGGCGGTCCGATGCGAGCTCAAGGCTATACCTTAAGCGGGGATCAGCGCCGAGCACTGGCCTTCTATTTAACCGGCAGAAAAGTCGGTGGTCAGGAGTTGGTTTCTGAAGTTGGTCGCTGTGTAGCGAGCCCGGCTTTGCAGGATCCGTTTAAAAAACCTGGCTGGAATGGGTGGAGTCCTGACGCTGGCAATAAACGCTTTCAACCTACCGACGCCGCCGGGTTAACGGCTTTCGATATCCCGCGATTAAAGCTTAAATGGGCCTTTGGTTATCAGGACGTATCATCAACCATGAGCCAGCCCACTATCGTTGGTGGTCGACTCTTTATCGGTTCCCAGGCGGGTGTAGTGTATTCCCTTGATGCACTTAGCGGCTGCATACATTGGGCGATGAAAACGCAAAGTACCGTGCGTACTGCGGTAACTATCGTAAGCTTCGATGGCGTTGAGGCGAATTATGCCGCTATTTTTGCGGATCTGGATGGTAATGCCTATGCGGTGAATGCCGATTCCGGCGAGCTGTTGTGGCAGGTTGAAATTGATTCACACCCCCTGGCGCGGATTACCGGAACGCCTGCCATTCATGACGGCAAGGTTTACATCGGAATGTCTTCCTTTGAAGAGAGCCAGGGCTCTCTGCAAGAACATGCCTGTTGCACCTTTCGCGGGAATGTCACGGCACTGGATCTCACCAGCGGTGCGCAAATTTGGAAGCGCTACATAGTGGATGCGCCGCAGCCGCGCGGATTTAAAGCCAATGGCGTGGCTTTGTATGGCCCATCAGGAGGTGCGATATGGGCTTCACCCACTATTGACGCCAGCCGTGGCGTGCTTTATGTAAGTGTCGGCAATGCCTACTCCGAGCCACAGCCTGCAACCACCAATGCCATTTTGGCTCTCGGCCTCGATAACGGCGAAATAGTTTGGACCCAACAAACCACTCCAAACGATGTGTATACCACCGGCTGTGTCAGGGGAGACAATTGCCCAAGCGGGGAAGTTGGTCCAGATGTTGACTATGGCACCTCGGCGATGGCAGTAACGACTGCCGCGGGTAGGGACATGCTGTTGGTTGGGCAAAAATCCGGTGTCGCCTATGCGCTGGATCCAGATAATGAGGGTGCGATTATCTGGCAGTATAGAGTGGGCGAAGGCAGTGCTCTTGGCGGGATTATGTGGGGAATGACCGCCGATGATAGATCAGTTTATGTGCCGGTCAATGATTTTAGATTATCCGCGGAAGGCTTTTTGTACTCCCTGGACCTGGAGTCTGGCGAACGCAACTGGCTGTCAACTCCGGATAAGCCATTGTGTGGTGAATCGCGCTACGGCTGCAATCGCGGCAAGTCCAGTGCCCTGAGCCTAATCCCCGGCGTGGTTTTCTCGGGAGGAATCGACGGAGGGTTTCGCGCTTATTCCACTGAGGATGGAGCGTTAATTTGGGAATATGATACCAACCGTGATTTTGAAACGGTGAATCAGGTTCCCGCAAAAGGTGCTTCCATCATGTCTGCCGGTGCCAGTGTGGTGGATGGTATGGTGTTTGTGAACTCGGGATACGGTGGCGCCGGTGGTCGAGACGGCAATGTATTGTTGGCATTTGCACTGCCGGAAAATTGATGCCCGAAGCAGGCTTTGGGCACATCTCATCGCGGTGAATGTCTGAATTTAATTAGAGGCTCCCTGGCTAAAGCGGTTTTCTGGCAGTGATAGTTTTCACTACGTCTAAAAACAAATTATCAACTTCCAATACTTCAAAACCCGCCAGTTCAACATTTCCAACCGTATTTCTATTCATATCTGGCCCAACTTTTTTGCTGAGCGGCGTCATAATATCCATCAATAAATTGAAGGGAAAGAATTTGCTGCCGGTGTGTTCAAACATCCTTATTTCACCCCCTGGCTTGAGCACCCTTTTGAGAGATTCCAACCCTTTTACCGGATTGGGTACTGAACAGAAGGTGCAGGAGGTATAAACCTGGTCGAAGCTGTTATCTTCGAATGGCATGTCGTGAACATCCATCTCGATCAGGTCAAGATTGCCTTCATAAGTATCAGCACGGTTTTTGGCTTTTTCTAACATTGCTGAGCTAATGTCGATGCCGGTAATATCTTTACCGGACGGGAAGTTCTGAATGTCCAGACCTGTTCCCACCGCAAGGAAAAGCACTTTGCCATCCATATTAGAAAATAATTCTTTTTTAAAACCAGCCCAGCGTCGTTCCGGTCCTTTTGCCGCCATAAAGTCAAAGTTTTTGGCCGCTTTATCCCATTTTTTTTTGGTAACCAGGTCGGTCATGATTTTTCATCCGTTAAATTTTTCATTACCCAAAGCAGTCAAATACCCGCGTCAATATAGAACCGATGCTACTTTTATTTTATGAAGTCACTTTTTTGCCACTCAACAACATGCTGTAGACTCTTATAACAAGGCTGACTCCCAGGCCTAGCAACGCACATTGTATTACGAGTTTTAGATAATTAATGTCAGCAACCGATTCGACTCCAGCTGCCACCAAAGCCCCAAACATGCCAGCGAACATCCCCGTTACCATGGCCGGCACCATCACTTCCATGGCACCAAAGAAATAGATCAGGCCCGCCAGCACAGCTATAAGCAGCCCCAGGATCATGCCTAACATCATACTCACAGGCATAAGTAGTGGCATTGGCCAGGCCGCTGAAAAAATCAGAGTACCAATAACGGCGGTGGCAATGGCCACTAACATGCAGGAGAACAGATCTCCCAGTAAAAAAAATATTCGTGTTTCCATAACTTTTTCTTCGTTTTAGTTTAATCCGCTGCCGGTTACAATTTATTCAACCTGGGTGGCATCTGGTATCGGTAAAAATTTACAAGTTATTTCCAGGGCACCTGGCAGTACCTCATGGAATCTTGCCGGCGGTAGATAATTTGATTCTGTACAGCCCGGTGCGTGCGGTCATATATAGCGTACTGCCGTCATCACCCCAGCCGACGTTGGCCGGAACTTCATCGGGTTTGATATTGCCAAGATGGTTTCCATCAGCATCGAAAATCCACACCCCCCCGGGGCCGGTTGCAAACACATTACCATTTACGTCGACTTTCAAACCATCAGCGGTGCCGGATTCAGTCTGATCATTAACATCGAAAAATACCCGCCCATTGGCTAATCTACCATTCTCCAATACTTCGTAGGCCATCCATATTGTATTGTCCGCATCGGAATTGGCCACATAAAGCGTGCGTTCATCGGGGGAAAACGCAATACCATTGGGTCGGCTCTGGCCGCTTTCCAGCAACTCCAAATCTCCTGTTGGACTAAGCCGATAGATGCCATTGAAGTCCAGTTCCCGTTTCGGATCATCCTCGAAACCGGCAAGACCATAGGGCGGATCAGTAAAATAAAGCCAACCATCTGACTTGAAGGCTGAATCGTTGGGGCTGTTGAGACGTTTACCCTGGTAGTTGTCTACCATCACTGTCAGAGTTCCGTTTGGTTCACGCCGGGAAATACGTCGATTACCGTGCTCCATCATGAGCAGACGACCCTGACTATCTATATTGAGACCATTGGAACCCACCGATTTTGTCTCACTTACGCCCCCAAAGACTGGGTTCATAAAAGTTCTGACACCGGTTGCGTCATCCCAGATGTTGATGGCATTACCACGCAAATCGCTGAACATGAGATGACCCGGACCACTGTGCCACACCGGCCCTTCAGTGAAGGTGAAGCCACCGCTGAGTTTTTCGATCATAGCACCTGCTGGAATCAGGGCATCCACCGCCGCATCAACTCTTACGATAGTACCGGCCCCGGCATCTTCAACAATGGCATCAGCTAACCGGCCTGATTGAGAATCACCACAACCCCCTAACAGTAACCCTAATAACACGGTGGAGAAAATGGGGAAGTTTAGTGCCGGCGAACTGAATATTAAACGATTGTTTTGCATATTCTCACTCCTGCCTAATCGGCTGTTTTGTTTTTGAGCGCGTACACTCTTTTTACTGCTCGCAGGTCTGCGCCAAGTTGATTAATACCAAGGGTATTTTTATAGGCTCGAAGGTCGGCACGCGCGGCTGCCTCCTCGGCGCTTAGGCCGGCTTCCTTCAAGCGGAGGATTTCAGTATTAAAATCCCGGTAGTAGGCTTGAATATGATTAATTCTTTCACGGTCTGTGAATGCAGGACCGTGTCCGGGCAGAATCAGTTCAAAATCCAGCTGTTTCAAATTCTCCAGGGTTTGTGACCATTCGGACACATAACCATCACCCATGAATGAGGGCCTTCCAAGCAACATGTCGCCGGTAAATACAATTTTTTCTTGTGGCAGATAAACAGCGACATCGCCACCGGTATGAGCACGACCAAAAAAATGAATTTGAATTTCTCTGCCTCCGGCGAACAGGGTCATTCGATCACTCATTGATATTGTCGGCGGCGCCGGATCGTTTTCTTCCTGCGCTTTAATATGCGCCTGCCAATATTCAATCCGGGATTGTATTTCAGCTCGTTCAGTTGGATCGCCAGTGTCAGCCAGCCGTGCCTCCAGGGCGGCAAGCGTATTATTAAACCGAGTCAGCGAAAATTGGTAGGTGGGATCATTCAATGGTTCATGGCTTAATTTTTCGCGCGTGTATTCATGACCTATTATTTGAATATCGCCAAAGGCGGGAACACCATAGGAATGATCATAGTGAAAATGCGAGTTAATCAGAGTAGTAACCGGCTTGTCGCTGACAGTTCTGATGGACTCCAGCAGGGCGCGGCCGGCAGAGGGGGTAATATGGGAGTCCACCAATACAATGTCGTCATCCCTTTCAATGATCAACGCATTACTCATAGTATGGAGTGCGCCATTGCCGGTAGCGAAATAGACCCCGTCAGCCACGATTTCCAGTCGGTGGGTTTTAGTCTCGATTATTTCCTGCGAATAGGCAGACACAGCAACTGACAGGGTAAGAATGCCTGCGAAGCCAAAGATTAATCCACGCATTGTTCCAGGGCCTGCTTTTATTACAGAGATGGATGTCCTGAGTTGGTTCTTGAACCGGCTAACCTGCTGTTCAACCGGGTATCAACGATAATATACTCCCATGCAAACAATTGCGCACTAATCCAGCTGGACTTCACGGAAAATGACGATTATTCTCCCTAGATTCAACGGGTTATTTCTATCCTGGTATTAGCGCGATACGCCCGTCGTGCTGTTAGGGTGATTTCTACACATTTGGAGAAAAAGATGTCTTTCAAGAAATTCTGTCTGACTTTTACTGCCGTCGCAGCAATGACTATGCTCGTGACATTTGAAGCCAACGCGCAGTCTGACGTGACCTTCTCTGAACACGTCGCCCCGATTTTGTACGACAACTGCGTTCACTGTCATCGTGCCGGCGGAGTAGCACCCATGCCGCTCACCACCTACGATGAAGTGAGACCATGGGCCGCAATGATCAAGTACAAGACACAATTACGAGACAAAATGGGCGCAATGCCACCGTATTACCTGGAGAGAGATATCGGTATCCAGAATGTAAAGGATGACGAAAGACTCAGCGAAGAAGAACTACAGATTATCTCGGATTGGGTTGCCGCCGAGGCCCCTCAGGGGAACCCGGCTGCTTTACCCGCAGTACCTCAATTCGATGATTCAGGAAACTGGAAATTGGGGGAGCCAGATCTCATTGTAAAAACCGGCGAAGTTTTTGTGCAGGGTGATTCCCCAGACTGGTGGGGTGAAATTGACTTGATACCTACCGGGCTTACGGAAGATCGCTATGTAGCAGCGGTTGAGATGCGCGAAGTCAATGATGCCGATCCCAATGCAGGGGGAGAAACTGTGGTTGGGGGGCGATGGGTTGTTCACCACATGAGCTGGATGACTACAGTGCCCGGCGAGGAAGACACCCGTGTTGACTTCCCCACCCACGAACTGGGCCGCAACCCGGATGTTTTCGATGAAAAAGCAGCACGATTATTACGTGCCGGTTCCAGTATCTCTCCGCTGGTAATGCACCTGCATTCCAACGGTCAGGACACAACGGCTCATCTGGAAATTGGTTTTTATCTGCAGCCGGTTGGTTATGAGCCAGCGTTAAAACCCGGCCGCCTGGGCCTGGGTGACGGCTTGAATATCAGTGTTAACGGCAACGATCCCGCCAGTGAGCTCCACAGTTACGCGGTATTAAAGCAGCACACAAAAATCAGTTCCTTTGAACCCCACCTACACGCCCCCGGAGCGCGGGTGTGTCTGGAAGCAATATGGGGAAATCAGATCGAAACCCTGGCCTGCAGCGGTTACGATCACAACTGGGTAAAGCAGTATACCTATGAAGACGACTACGCCCCTCTCTTGCCGAAAGGCACCATAGTGCACTTGATTGCCTATATGGATAACTCTGCCAGCAATCCTAATGTGGTGGACTCCAGAAACTGGTCCGGGTCCGGAAATCGGTCGGTGTCAAATATGTTCCTTCACATTGGTCACCAGGTGTCTCTGACCGATGAGCAATTCGTGCAGGAAATGGCCGGCAGAAGAGAACGATTGGGGCTGCGCATGGGAGATCACCTGCTTGGATGCCCCTTATGTGGAGCGAATATTCCACCATTAGGACCCGAGGACGACAGTAGTGACGAATAAGTACATGAATCGTATTTCCACCATAGCCCGGCGCTTCATGCTGCTGTCTCTGCTTTTTGCGGCCAGCGGCGTGTTTGCCCAGACTCGACCATACTATGAACAAGGACAAGGGGTTTCCGCCGTCTACGAGGGCTGGACCGCCAATGACGATGGTTCATTCAACCTCATGTTCGGCTATATGAACGAAAATTGGGATGAGGAAATAGATGTGCCGGTGGGCGCGAACAATTCGTTTTCTCCCGGCCCTGCTGATCGCGGACAACCAACCCACTTTCTACCCCGCAGGAATCGCTATGTGTTTGAGTTTCAAGTGCCCGCGGATTTTGGCGAACAAGAATTAGTATGGACCCTGGTGACAACCGACGGCGTGACGCAAAAAGCCTTTGGTTCTTTACACCGTGACTATTTCCTTGATGACATTACCATCATGTCTGAAACCGGTGCCACGGGCAGTGGCAGGGATACGTCACCGGAGCTGCGGGCCAACATCAAACCCATGGTCACGCTGAAAGGAAGCGCAAATCGAACAGTAGCGGTAGGCGAATCTCTCGAGTTGGCAGTTAAGGTAATGGACGATGGACTTCCGCCCGTTAAAGTACTATCACCGGGACAACTGGCTCGACGACCTGCCTGGGACCCGGAAAATATGACACCACGGGAAATGTTGAAGCTTGCACTTGAGCCTCCTTTGAGAGGTACCGTTGCCAAGGTGGTGGGACTGCATTTTACCTGGTTCGTTTATCGGGGTGATGGCGAAGTAAGTTTTGACTCACCACAAGTAGCACCCTGGGAAGATACCCGTGCGTTCCAGAATTCGCCCTGGTCACCTTTCTGGATAGTTCCTGAGGCACCTGAAGATGGAGCCTGGACAACCGAGGCCACCTTTCATGAAGCGGGAACCTATGTGTTGCATGGGCGAGCCGATGATGGTGGATTATATGCTGATGTAGAGGTTACGATTTCCGTTGAGCCCTAACAGTTATTATGGAATGTATGTTTTATGCTAAAAAATAATTATCTCGCTTTTTTCCTGACAATTGGCTTTATGACAGGCCCGGTGTCGGCACAGGAAACCGGCATAGTCGGACCTACCCCCTACGAAAACATTACTCAAACCTGGATGCAGCCTTTTGCAGGGGATGGCTTCACCTGGGGCGGAACTCCCGGAGTACACGTTCAGTCACCTGATCGTATTTTTGTATTGCAACGCGGTGAAACCAGGTTGCCGGACCCAATTCCTCCTGAATACACTAACTTTGCCGGGTCTCTGGGTTGGAATGTGGTACGTGATCCAGAGTCTAAAGTCTGGCATAACTGTATTTACGTGATAAATAGCGATGGCAAGGTGCTGGAGGTATGGGATCAGTGGGATCATCTGTTCACCGCGACAGAAGGCCCCGGCCCCCATCGACTTCGCATAAGTCCTTATGACCCTGAGAAACGAATCTGGCTCATTGACGAAACCGGTAGCGTTATTTACGTTCTCTCCAATGATGGCAAAGATCTGTTGATGACTCTGGGTGAAAAAGGTGTGCCAGGAACAGATGAAGCGCATTTTACCCGGCCTCAAGATGTAACCTTTTTACCTGATGGGACGATTCTCGTAGCCGATGGCATTGAAAAACCACGCATTGTAATTCGCGGTGCAGATGGCCGCTATATTTCAGAAATAGGCGAAGCCGGGGAAGCGGCGCATCAATTCGGCCGAATTCATAGTATAAAAATAGGTCCTAATGAGAGACTCTACGCGGTAGATCTGAAGAACCGAAATGTAAAAATATTTGAACAAACTGCCGCCCACGGCTCCAAGTCCTACCCAAACTTCCAATACCAGACTACCTGGCTTGGTCTGGGTGGGCCACTGGATATTATTGTCAGTGATAATGCCGCCTGGGTAAGTGACCGACGGCCAACAAAAATAGTGAAATTTAACCTGGACGGTAGCCAGGCCTACTCCTGGCTCCTTCCCAAAGACGGACCTGACTTCTGGACCGAAATGCATACGATGTCGGTTGACTCAGACGGGGTTCTTTACGGCGCTGATAATCAGGCAGCAAGATTGCAGAAGATGGTGCCAAAGCCGAATGCAGACCCATCCATTATTATTGGACAGCCCTGGGTTTCTCCTTAAGAAAAGATGAAGCAGCAGAGGGCCCTGGGTACGTTCTTGATTACTGGGCCCGCTGTTTTTTTTGTTTTTATTTCTCCAGCAAATCTTGTTCCTGAACTCTCGCGCCACTTAAACGGCTGTCCATGGCGTAATTTCCTTCGTGACAGGCATACTCGTATTGCGTGTAATCATTGTCCCGTTTGTAGGGAAACGCCACTGTCCATGGCGCGGTGTAGGTTTGAGGGTCGTCTACTGTGAGTGTATAGCGTAGCGTGTCCGCGTCGACAAAGCTGAATGTTTCCACCATCTTCCTGCCCTCATGCTGCGGAGCATTTCCCGGCCCGCGAGTGCCGGGGGCGCGCATATTGCCAACATAGCGGAAATTAGTAGATTCAACGATTAGTGTATTACCCTCCCAATGACCACGGGGATCGCCTTCCCATTGAGAGATTTTGTCATCCAGATGCGGTCTCGCGTCGATTGGAATAATGCGGGCATTGTGGATCATCTCACTGTGAATCATCACGTAGCCTGGCGCCTGAACAATGAGTTTGCCGTTGTTATAAGCGGTGGGCATCATCATCCCGTATACCCCGCGCGACAGACATCGATCCCCTGACTCCACATTGGCCGCCGAGTCATGCTCATGCTCAACATTGTAGGCTCTTATGGCCTTGGCCGCTTCTGTCAGCTCGGGCCTGCGACCGTTGGGCGGATCGATAATAAGGGCCGGAGCATCAACCACGGCATCCTCCCAGAACCAATCGAACCAGTAGTTTCCATAGGCCCCCACTCCCGGGCTGTTCTCAAACCCGTCCCATACATTTTCCTTGCGCGCGGCATCTCGAGTCTGGATGAACTCAGTGAGTTCTTCCTGCGTCGGTACCCGACCCTGAAACTGATCAGGGAGCTCCAGGGGTGTGGCGGTTGCCCCGACGTTGTTCCATATCCCTCCAATATCAGGCTGCCCATCAGAGAGTATTTCAGGAATCCAGTCCGATTGCGCACTGGCAACAGTTGCAAAACCAGAGATAAACCCCAGCAATATCGCTATTTTAAAGGGACCCACAAAGACTTTAATTGAATTATTGTTCATTTTTCGCTCCACTTAGCCCAATTGCAGGCCAACAGTATAGCAGGATGTTGAACTATGCAGTGCCAGCCCATGTAGAGTTGGCACCGCCCCTGCGACGCATTTACCATCGGCTCTGGAATTACTCCATGCGCACATATCTCAGCACTACGATATTTCCTTCATTGTTGGTAATCTGGGTTTCAAGTCGGTTCGCAGTGAGCATACGAATATTTCTGATAAATGGCTGATTCTCCGGCGCCATGCCGTTCGGCACCATGTCGATCAGACGATTGTAGATAATAGTATTACCATCTAGCTGGTAGGTGCCGCCCGTTGATTGATACTGGCGCGCCACACGCCCGATCTCCGCATCGGATGAATTCTGCGGATTTTGCGAAAGCAGTGGTCGAGGTTCCGTTGCATTGTCAAATGCCCACATGAAGAAAGACTCCGTGTAAATTAGAATCCTCATATTGGAAAACTGCTCCGTTCTTGGTTCATCTCCGCCGATAAACTGTATGGAAACCCCTTTCCACACACCCTCCAGTGATTGCGCAAAACCCACAGCCGGTAGCGAGAGTAAAATAAGCGCCATAAACAAAATTTTAGTATTTTTGTAAAGCATAGCTTTGCTCCTGATTTTTTATTATGCCCACACGAAAACAAATCTCCGTGCCGGACGATTTATTGATTCTTTCCAACAATCTGATTGTGCTAAGTACGAAAGGCTAGCGCTTTCATAAACTGACTGTTTTTTACCGCTTGATCAAGCTAACAGCATGTCTATGTAAGTCAAGCCTATTACAATACCAGGAGATAAGTGACGCTCATCCTTACACTGACACAATACGAACGCCCGGTTTGGACAACAGCAACCTGGATACTTCGCAGAGGACACGTCAGTCACAAGGCACAGGCTAACAAACGCTGGTAGATTTCGGATATGTCTTCCGGCAATACGGCATTTTCGGTTTGCAGGTGATGCACAAGGGTCGTCTCATAAAAATCAAACGACCTTTCCCCCGGAAGCTTTAACTGCTTCGACAATGCTCGCAAGTCAATTTTCAGACTATCGAGGTCTTTATCAAAGCAGATAATCGGGAACCTCTGTCTGTCATAATGGGCGAGCAGCGCTTTATTGTACAAACCCCACAGAGCCAGCCCATCGTCAATAGACGTACTTTGATCCCGCGTTTGCAAAGATCGGGCAACCGACACAGGGTGCCGAAAAATCCCCACACTTTCCAGCTCAGGCAGAATCGAGTGCCAGCCATCGAAAGTAATTACGGTACGCGGGTCCTTGAACCCCCAGATAGGATATCCTTCGTATTGGGAGACTATTTCCCTCGCTTCATTGAGATGCTTTTCGCTCCAGGCAACCATTTCAGGCGGGTTATCCCAGCTGCCACCATTATCAGCGAGCACCCTCTCGTTCAGGTCCACAATATCCTGATTCTCTCGATTACCTTTTCTGTTGTGGGGGTTGTCGCTATGGAATTTATGCAACTCCACACCGGCCTGTTGTAGTGAACCAGTCAGAAAACTGGTACCACTGCGATGCATGCCAAGGACACAAATAACGCGCGGATGTTTAAAAGGGCGTTGCAGCCACATTTTGAGCTTGGGTATAATCATCTATCTTTTATCAGGCATCAGGCACTTCAGGCGGCAGGGCATCCTAATCGATCTTATGAGACGTTGTAAATATAAGGTATCTACTCACTATCTGGAATTTATCTGGTATCGGTCACTAGCCCAATTACGCAGCGAATCTTCGCGCGCCTACCTGGGATACTTATGGTGGGTGCTGGAGCCATTGCTTCACCTTGTAGTATTCTACATCGTATTTGCACTGGTGCTTAATCGCGGAGATAAGGATTACGTTCAGGTTTTATTGACTGGGCTGGTTGTATGGAAATGGATTGACGCCTCGGTGCGTTCCTCCATGGATTCTATTAGTCAAAATGCCGCATTGATTGATAAGGTCTATTTACCGAAAATAGTCTTCCCCTCCGTCAGTGTTTTAAGTAATGGCATCAAGTTTGGTCTGACCATGGCACTGTTGCTGTTGTATTCCTATCTATTCGGCAAGGGCATCAGCCTTCACTGGGTTGCGCTGCCTTTACTGATTTTTGTCCAGTCGCTGCTGGTTTACTCCGCCGCATGCCTGGTTGCGGCGGTGTCCCCTTTCCTGCCGGATATCAAAATTATTTTCGATAAAGTAATGACCCTGGCGTTTTTCATGTCAGGAATATTTTACACGGCCGAGTCTATCCCGGAGTCAATTCGCGGGTACTTCCTGCTCAACCCGGCCTTTTCCTTAATCGAGTGCTATAGAGACGTCCTCATCAACCATCAATGGCCGTCACTGATGCCACTTTTTTACATGTCAGTATTTTCAGCGGTCATATTTGTAATTGCGGCCGCCATTCTGCGCCGCTTCGATCGCGTATACCCCAGGCTAATTTACTGAGTTAACCCATCTATGACCGATGAACTAATAAAACTACAAAATGTTGGGGTCTGCTATAGATCGCAGAGTTTTCTCAAAAGCAATCGAGAAAAATGGGCTTTGAATGACATAGATATGACATTAAATCGGGGTGATACCCTTGGGATTATTGGCAGAAATGGTGTCGGGAAATCCACCCTGCTCAAGCTGCTGGCAGATATTATCACTCCTGACCGGGGAGTCATTGAGCGCAAGCCCTGCCGTAGTACATTATTATCTTTACGCGTCGGCTTTCTTAACCATCTCAATGCCCGGGAAAATGCCATCATGGCAGGCATGCTGCTTGGCCTTAGTCGCAAGGAAATCGAATCACGCCTGGATGCAATTCTGGAATTTGCTGAACTGACCGACTCCGCCAATGTGCCAATCGGCACCTTTTCCACTGGAATGAGTGCCCGGCTGGGATTTTCCATTGCCATGCAGATAGACCCGGACGTGCTGCTGTTGGATGAAATGCTGGCTGTCGGCGACGCGAGTTTTAAGGAAAAATCATCGCGAGCAATACGCCAGCGCATGAAATCGGATAAAACCGTCGTGGTTGTGGCTCACAATGAACTGGTTATTCGGGAACTGTGTAATAAAGTATTGTGGATTGAAAATGGCAGGACAATGGCAACCGGAAACGCCGATGAGGTGTTTGAACAGTACAAATCCTATCTGGCAGAGCGATCCGTAAACACCGGAATTTGACTGAACTATCTTATGAGTAATCGCGCTATAACAACTTTGGTCCTGGGAATGCATCGCAGTGGAACGTCGCTACTGGCTGAGGCCTTACATGCCGGCGGAATGTCTCTGGCCGGGCAACTGGTTGAAGACAATAAGGAAGTGAATGCCCGGGGGTTCTGGGAAGATGCCCAGGTGGTGCAGATCAATGAGCAACTATTCCATATTCTGCATAGCTCCTGGTATGACATTGGAGATTTACCCCACAATTGGTTAAATCAGAAACCCGTACAGGAGCAACTTTCCTCAGCCATCAGCTACATAGAAGAGCAATACGGCAATAAAGATCTGGCCGTGTTAAAAGATCCTCGCCTCTGCCGGCTTCTGCCTTTCTGGGTAGCCGCCTTTCGCGCGGCAGACATCGAGCTGCGTTGTGTCATTATAACGAGGTCTCCCTCGGCGGTTGCAAAATCCCTGCTGCGACGCAACAGTCTTCCACAGAGCTACAGCCATCTGCTGTGGGCCAGATATATGAAAGATGCGGTTCACTTCAGTAAAGGCATGACTCGCTGCCTGGTTGACTACGATGCCTTGCTGGAGTCGCCGGCAGAAGTTCTTGTGTCTGTATTCAGACAATTAAAGCTGGAGAGCCCCGACTGGGGAAACAATCTGGAAACCATAGTGGATTCCAGTCTTCGGCATCATTTCAACGAAGCTGACGTGTCAGCAGAAGACGAATTGTCTGCTCGGGTGCGCGACTATTATTTACGCTTGGGAAAGGGCGATTTCAGTAGCGCAGAGGAGCCTGAAAACCTGTTGCCCAATTGGGCTACAATTGCCCTGGTTGACTTGGCAAACACCGTAGTCAGCAACTATTCAGAGCAAATTCGGGTGGGTGATCTCCACTCTCAAGCCCTGAAAACGGTAGCACAACGGGATCGGGAAATTGAACATCTGACCGAACTGTATCAACATGCAGAATCTGTTGTACGAGAGAGGGATCTTCAATTGAGTGAATTGATTCATAGCCTCAG
>JAESQX010000072.1 GCA_016764875.1 Gammaproteobacteria bacterium | reverse complement strand
TTTCTCATCCCTGCAGGGCGGGCCATTAAATTTTCCTATGGGGTTTTGAGTGTTGGCCACCGCCGGTGAGTCAACAAGTGTTTTCTTTTCACTGTGTACGAGAAAAAACAGGTAACTTACCACCGCACCGAGCAACAACATGCTCGCTGCAAAAGCCACCTTGTTAATTGGTTTTCTCAAAATGGACTTCTGTCTCAGGAAGTATTAAGACTGCAAAGGTATAGCCGGTGGAGTTGTTACTATCATGGTTCGCGCCTCAGGACTGCGGCCACAACATTACCGATAAAATCCAGAAATACTGTATCCAGATTTACATTGAAATAATTTTCCTGGGTATTCCCTATAGCTAACAAGGCGTATATCTGGCCATTAGCCATAATAGGACACAGGGCAGTTGACTTGATAGCGGAATTTTCGGTCCCGAAAAGATATTTAAGTTGTTGGTCTGTTGACGACCCGCAATATGTGCGTTTAAGTCGGAATACGTCAGCATAGTCTTTATCCAATACAGATTCTAAGGAGGTGCGTACGCTATCAGGGACACCGGCCATTCTTTCTTTCACGAGAATTATCTCGCAAGCATCTATATTCTCCATGGATCTTAACTTGTCTTCTGTAACCTGGACTATTTCCGCAACATCTCGAGCGCCTAATAGTGCAAGTACAATATCGCGCGTAATTTCAAAAAGCTGATCGTTATCCCTGGCATTGTTCAGTAGAGTATTCAGCTTGATTCTCGTATCGTGACCTCGGCCCCGTAGAATGCTGATTTGTCGCTCCATTAATGAAACTGCTTTGCCACTTTCATGAGGCAGTGTGAGATCAGCCAACAGTTCCTGCTGAGTGATGAAAAAATCCGCATGCTGTCGCAGGTAGTCGGCCACCTGGTCTTCTGAAACCTCGGAATTTCCCTCTTCGGGTAATTGCTCTGCGGTACCTGATTCATTGCTCATATTTCGATACTCCCTTTAAATACAGTACTGGCGGGTCCAGTCATTAGTACCGGGCTATCACCCAGACACCAGCTGATGGAAAGTTTTCCGCCTTGCAGATTTGTCAAAACGGTTTCGTCTAAAAGTCCCCGGGTGCGGCCTGCTACTACGGCCGCGCAGGCGCCGGTTCCACACGCCAGGGTTTCTCCGGCACCCCGTTCAAATACGCGCAGTCTTATTTCGCTGCGGCTGACAATTTGCACGAATCCGACATTAACACCTTCGGTAAAGTCCGGATGATTTCCTAACAGTTTACCTATGCGTTCTACCGGAGCGCTGTCAACATCGTCAACCAATAAAACGGCGTGTGGATTGCCAACGGACAGAGCAGAAAACTCAACAGTGATTTGTGTGCCATTATCAATCAGGGTTCGAGAATAAGTCAGCGCCTTCTCCGGGTTGTTAAATGGGATGTCCGCTGTATCAAAGCGAGGTGCTCCCATATTGACAGTCACACCTCCATCCTCATTAATCTTCAATTCCAGTACACCGTTTATAGTTTTAACCCGGAGTGGATTTTTATCTGAAAGGCCCTGCTGCTGGACGAACATGGCAAAGCAGCGGGCGCCATTGCCGCAATGTTCCACTTCGTTGCCGTCGGCATTGAATATGCGGTAGTTAAAATCCACATCGGTACTGGAGGGCGGTTCAATTTGTAACAGCTGATCGAATCCCACACCAAAATGACGATCAGCCAGTTTCCGTATCTGATCACGGGTCAGGTTGATGTCATTTGACACCAGATCGAGCACCATAAAGTCGTTGCCCAATCCGTGCATTTTGGTAAATGGAATTAACATAAAAGGGTTATCGACAATTTTGACGATTTTTGTTGCCGAATCAGCAAGGGTTATTCGGGTAATAAGTGTTCGAGTGCCAGCTGATCGTCAATGCTTTCCCTTTGTCGAATCAAATGGGAAAGGTCGCCGTCAACCATTACTTCGGCGGCCCTGTTGCGGGAATTGTAATTGGAGCTCATGCTGAAGCTGTAGGCTCCGCAACTACACACAGCCAGTAAATCTCCAGGGTTGACGGCAAGGGGCCTGTCTTTACCCAGGAAATCCCCGGTTTCGCACACTGGCCCTACTACATCGTACGTTACTGTCGATTGTTGATCGGACTTAATACCCGGAATTATGTCCTGCCAGGCACCATAGAGTGCGGGCCGTAACAGATCGTTCATGGCACCATCGACAATGGCAAAATTTTTGTGAGGCGTATGCTTGAGATATTCGACACGTACCAGAAGCACTCCCGCATTCGCCACGATCGAGCGGCCAGGTTCCAGCAGCAGGCGAAGTTTACGCCCCGACATCTTTTCCAGCACCGCACTTATCAGCGCATCGGGTGTGGGAGGTGTTTCAGACTGATAGGTGACTCCCAGCCCGCCACCAATATCGATATGGTGAAGGGAAATGTCGGCATCAGCGAGCTTGTCCACCAGCACTAATAGCCGCTCCAGGGCATCCAGAAAGGGAGTGATTTCAGTAAGCTGTGATCCGATGTGGCAATCTATTCCGATCACGTCGATATTGCTCAGGTTTGCGGCGTGGCCATAAACACCGAGGGCTTCATTTGAATCGATACCTAATTTGTTTTCCTTCAGGCCCGTCGATATATAGGGATGGGTTCCGGCATCGACATCTGGATTTACACGCAACGACACGGGAGCCCTGCAACCGAGCCGGGCGGCTATGGTATTGATTCGATCCAGTTCAGATGCGGACTCTACATTAAAACAATGAATACCCGCCTGCAGGGCTTGTGCAATTTCTTCCTCGGTTTTACCCACACCGGAAAAAATCACCTTTTCGGGATTGCCTCCGGCTGCGAGTACGCGCTGCAATTCCCCGCCGGAAACTATGTCAAAACCGGCGCCCATCCTTGCCAGGATATTCAGCACTGCCAAGTTGGGATTAGCCTTCACGGCGTAACAGATCAGGTGGGGGTACGTACCGACAGCTTGCTCGTAAGCCCGGTAATTCAGCTCGATTCCGGCTTTTGAATAGACATAGCAAGGGGTGCCATACTGATCGGCGATATCCTTGACTGCCACGGCCTCGGCATACAACTCACCATCTTTGTAGGTAAAATTTTCCATAGAAGATTAATCAGAAATTCCCTGGGGGTCTGGATTGATCCAGTGGCGACAGTTAGATATAGGCTATAGTCTGTTGCGCGGTTGAGGGCGCCAAATAGGTTTGTTGCGGCCTTCGCAACGGCCCCTTCTGCCCACAACCCCAGAGCCCAAGAACCAAAACACCAATCAAGGCTGTGCAAGCCAGTTTTCTCATTGCTATTTGTGCCCAGTGTGCCCAGTGTTCAGACTAGGATGTTAAAAAGATGGGCATTATACCTTCGAATTCCCCGCAAGCACATGCTGAATAACTACACATAAAGACTCGAGATGCTTGATAAGTCTTGGACAGATGCCTATATTTAAGCCTTTTTCTGTTTCGGGTAGCATTTTAAACCAATAAACCGTTGTCGAAGGACAAAATTGGCCCTAGGTAGAATCACAATGCCGGACTCAAACCAATGATTGAAGTAGACCATCTTACCAAGAAATTTGACCAGGTTACTGCCATTAGCGATTTAAGCTTTACAGTGGTCGAAGGGGAAGTGCTAGGATTCCTGGGCCCTAACGGTGCTGGCAAGTCGACAACGATGAAAGTCATAACCGGCTTTTTGTTTCCCACCGAAGGAACCGTCAAAATTGATGGTTTTGACATTACCCGCAGTCCAATTGAAGCTAAGTCCCTCATCGGCTATTTGCCCGAAGGTGCACCCTGTTACGGGGATATGACTACCCGGGAATTCCTCTATTTTATTGCCAGGATAAGAGGGTATCGGGGGGCGGAAATAAAAAATCGGGTTGACCGGGTGGTGAAAGAAGTCGCTCTGGAGACAGTTTTTCACCAGAGCATCGATACGTTGTCCAAGGGTTTCAAACGGCGTGTTGGTTTGGCCCAGGCTATCATGCATGACCCAAAGGTGTTGATTCTGGATGAGCCCACCGATGGTCTCGATCCGAATCAAAAGCACCATGTGCGGGAGTTAATCAAGAATCTTGCTAAAGACAAGATAGTGATAATCTCAACCCATATTCTCGAAGAAGTTTCGGCGGTGTGTACCAGGGCTATTATCATAGACCAGGGCAAAATCGTTGCAGATGGTACGCCTGCTGAACTGGAATCACGATCCCGGTACCATCAGGCCGTCAGTATACGTCTTACCACTTCTCATGATCTTGCCGCAGATCTGGCGGGGTGTCCTGACGTTGATCATGTGGAACAGGACAGTGAAGACCCTCTTCGCTATACCATTCTGGCTAAAGACGGGAAACCGATTTTTTCAGCTGTTTCTGAGCTTGCCCAATCAAAACACTGGCCGGTATCCGAGTTCCATATTAACAAGGGTCAGTTGGAAGATGTGTTCAGAACCATTACGCAGGGTTTGCATAGGGAGATAAAATAATGGGTAACCTGGGAATAATATTCAGACGAGAGTTGGCCAGTTATTTTGCAACACCACTGGCCTATATTTTCATTGTCATTTTTTTGATCATGAATGGCATTTTCACCTTTGATCTGGGTGGGTTTTATCTGCGTGGACAAGCAGATTTGTTGCCGTTTTTCAGTTTTCACCCCTGGTTATATTTATTCATGGTGCCGGCAGTGGCTATGGGTTTATGGGCCGATGAACGTAAAACCGGCACCATAGAGCTTCTGATGACTCTGCCCATCAAGTTATCGGAAGCCGTTCTTGGTAAATTTCTGGCTGCCTGGGGGCTGACAGGAATTGCATTATTTCTCACTTTCCCATTCTGGATTACAGTAAATTACCTTGGCGATCCTGATAATGGTGTGATTATGGCTGCCTACCTGGGTAGCTGGTTCATGGCTGGAGGTTTTCTGGCAATTGGTTCCTGCATGTCGGCTTCTACCAAAAATCCGGTAATCGCATTTATCCTCACAGTGAGTATTTGTTTTCTTTTTGTGGTGATGGGTTCACCAATAGTGCTGAATGCATTTCCCCAGTGGACACCGCAATTCATTGTTGATGCCTTTGCTGCGATGGGTTTCCTGACGCACTTCGACTCTATCAGTAAAGGTGTGCTGGATATCAGGGATTTTCTGTTTTTTGCGATATTTATATTCTCCTGGTTGTTAGCCAGCGCAATAGTTATTGAAATTAAAAAAGCGAATTAATAGTAGTACTGATGCTGAGAGTTAATTAATGAAAAACACGTCACTTTTTTCCGCCGCCGGTCTGGTTTCAATCGCGGTATTTATGCTTTTGTCGGTACTGGTAATAAGCCTTTTACCGTCGGTCAGAATCGATTTGACCGAAGACAATCTTTACTCTCTTTCCGATGGCACCAGGAATATAGTTTCGAACCTGAAAAAACCCATCGAGATGATTTTTTTCTATTCCGATGAAGCAACGCAGGATGTCCCCCAGAT
>JAESQX010000006.1 GCA_016764875.1 Gammaproteobacteria bacterium | reverse complement strand
GGTGGCCTTTTTAAGTTCATCGTTGTATTGACGCCCACCTGATACCGAGCCCGCACCCCAAACGATCTGAGCATTCTCATGGCTGATAATGGCTTTCACGCCGGGTAACCGAGCGGCGGCAGAAACATCGATGGCGCGAATTCGCGCGTGAGGATGAGGACTGCGCAAAACCTGCGCATAGAGCATTCCAGGTAATTTAACGTCCCGAGAGTATTTGGCTGCACCGGTTACCCGATCTACAGCGTCGACTCTGGCTGTGGTATTGCCAATAGTTGTAAGTGGTTCAACGGCTTCAGTCATGCAACACCCCCGCTTTTCCCGGCAACAGAAACCACCGCTTCCACAATGGCATTGTAGTTGGAGCAGCGGCACAGGTTACCCACCATCGCCGTTTTCACCTGCTGTGCGCTGGGCGCCGAATTTCTATTCAGCAGCGCCGTTGCGGTCATTAACTGCCCAGGGGTGCAGAATCCACATTGCGGGCCATTGTTGTCGACGAAGGCCTGCTGCAACGGTGACAATTCACCCTTGCTCATCAAGCCTTCCACCGTAGTTACCTCCGCTCCCTCTGCCCAGACTGCAAGCTGACTACAGGAATAAACCGGCACCCCGTTCATCAATACGGTGCAGGCACCACATTCGCTGCGATCACAGCCAATTTTGGTGCCGGTTAACTGCAGATGATCACGCAGTAACTCTGCCAGAGTCCAGCGATCCTCAACGTCTACGGTGTGGTTGCTGCCGTTTACCGACAGTTGAATAGTGGTTTTCGCGGCGGGTATCGTATCTGGCTGCTGTGCCGTAGCGGAACGAATCCCCAGCACCGGAACCGCCGTGCCAACCACGGCAGCCGTGCTGGCATCCTGGAGGAAATCACGCCGGGAGCGTTGTCTGGGATTTAATGGGTTCGGCGTCGTGTCAGCCGTTTTATTATCAGAGTTTTCCTGGTCAGCCATGGACTCTCTCCCGCCGCAGTACACCTGTTATTGTTGAACACGACTATATCCGCCAGCAGACACTAAGAGCAACTACATTCGCCAGGGATTTATGGTTCGGGTGGTGGTCGCTGGGACAAGTTAATTCCTCCTGACTACTGCTTTAATGAGATTGATCTTCAGCTTTAGCAGTCGTGATTGACTCTAGTCGTCTCGCTCCGGCCAATATGCCGATAATGGCATAATTGCCTTCGTGGCAGGCGTATTCATAAACGGGTTCTTCCATCCGGGACAGTGGATACTCTCCGCCCCACGGAGCACTATAGACCGTAGGGTCATCGACGCTGAATCCGTAAACTATCTTGTTATTAGCTTCGCGCCTGAATGTTTCGATAACCGTCAGATTTTCAGTTGGAGCACCGCGATAGATAGTGGCGGGATTATAATTTTTAGTCTCGACTACCAGTGTGTCACCTTCCCAATGTCCAATGGAATCACCCATCCATTTTTGGAGTTTCTCGGAAGCCGGATTGCGCTTGTTGCTTATCTTGATGATGCGAGCATCATGTGCCATCTCTACAATGATGTTGACATATCCGGGTGATTGCACAATTTGCATGTGGCTATTGTATAAAACTGGCGTCATTACCGGGCCTGAGCTATAACCGAAGGAAAGCAGGCAACGTTCTCCCAATGCCCGTCCTTCAGGACCATCACTGCGATCTGGTCTATTGGCTTGCAGCTTGAGCATGCGGTCCTGAAATCCAGCCACTCGCTCAGGAATACGACCATTAGGCGGGTCAATAATCGCGGAGGTTCTGAATTCACCGTTAATCGTAGGTAGAAACATCCCTCGATCTGTCCAGAACAGATCATAATTGCCTACCGGCGGCAGTGCTTCGGCTTTTGGGGCGGGACGATTTGGATCCAGAGGTTTATTATCTTCCTCCACCGCTAATTGTACGCGACGTTCCAATACAATTGCTTCTTCTTCACTATAGGCTTGTTTATTCCCTAGTTCACTGGGGCGCTGGAATGGCATAACCGTGGCATTTTTCCAGTTTCCCTGTAAATCCGGAGCGCCCCATTCAGTAAGCGGGAATTGGTATTCCTGTGCAAATGTGGCGCGGGTCAGGAAGAGCATGAGTGCGCCAGCCAAGGTCGACATATGGAGGTTCATAGCCTGGCTCCATAGCAATTTTTCGAATTAGTTAAATTATATGGCCGTGTTATAACGGTGGTTTGACATTTTCGTGCCAGAGTAAAAAATGATCGTTACCTTGTTAAGTCTTTAGCTCTTATTGCTCGCCGCTTGCGCTTTCGAGTTCTTCCAGTCTTGCGCCACGCAATAAGGCGGGCATGGCGTAGTTACCTTCATGACAGGCGTACTCATAAATTTGACCGCCCACCTTGGTCAAAGGCAGGACACCCGAGATTTGGTCGGTGAAGGAGGCAGGGTCGTCAATGGTGAACTCATAGGTGATCGTATCGTAGGCAGAACGAGTGAAGCGTTCGGTGAGTACCATATGAAAATTTGTTCCTATACTGCCGAAGCTCGGGCGCAGGCCATTAAAATTTTTGGTCTGAACCACCAGGGTGTCGCCATCCCAATAGCCTCTGGAATCACCTGACCACATTCGGATATCGTCATTTAATTCCGGTTTTTCAGTGATGGGGATGATACGCATATCATGTATCATTTCGCTCAGGATCGCCACGTTATCTCTGTTCTGAACTATTTGTACATTGTTATTGTAGGCGTGAGGTTCAAGCGGAGGACCGGCATTAAAACCAACCAGGCAGCGCTCGGATACTCCTCTGTCTTCCGGCCCATTTTTGGCGATACCACCGAACACATACCGAACTGGCCGCGTTCCAGGGACGTCCGGGCCAAGACCCCCAGACTGAACAACAGCGCCTTCAACGGCTGGCGGAACCCGCCCATCGGTCGGAAATACGATAATAGAAGTTCTAACAGTATCGCCGATTCCGGCAATTTCAAACCAGAAATCGTTATAAATGCCCGGGTCACTGGTTGCCTCGGGTGCGTCAGGGTCTATAATCAATATTGCCGCCGCGGCATCCGCTGCGGCTGCTCGTGCCTCTTGTCGGGCGACAGCCTCCTCAATTTGTTCCGAGGTCAAAAACTCCTGGGCGCCATATCGCTTTGGACGCTGCATTGGAGTATTAGAAGCAAAATTCCAGACACCCTGTAAATCCGGTTGCCCATAATCCGTTTGAGGAGCTTTGTAATCGTCATTAGATTGAGCAACCGCCAGACCGCTGAATGCTGTGCCTATTGTTAATGCGAGAATAATACTGCGTTTCACTTTTCATCCTCCTACGGATCTTTGCTCGGTAAATATACCCTGGGAATTTCTGGTTACAGGTACGACTCCTCTGATCTGTAACCGGTTCCGATATCAAGATACACTTTCGCAGGCGTGGCTCGGCCTGTCAAGCAGATGCAATGCTGGTATCGGTCGCAGGCCGCCTTTGGACGGGCCTGTTGGCTTGTCGTTGATCTGTTTGGTTAAAGGATTCAGCGCCTTTTAGTTATATACCTCAAGATTATTATCTGGTTAAATACCGGCCGATCTTCCCCAAATCGATCTCCATATAATGGGCCGTTAGATAAGGTAAGGAACATAATAAGAATATGCGGTTGTGTCGTCTAAATTCTCTTCTTTGTGGCTTTAAACTTTTCATTTCCGGGTTAACCATAGCAATCACCTGCCTGGTGATGCCCTCAGTGCTGGCTCAATATAGCTCCCTGGTGATTGACGAAGCTCTGCTCAAAGAGGTAATGCCTGAAGCGGACAGCTTTTCTGAAAAATCCGGGAATCCGCCGGTTTATCGTGCCTACAAATCAGTGGAAGGAAGCGCCGAGCCGAGCGTGATTGGATATTTGTTTGTAACGCCGGATTTGCCTCCGGAGGAAATTGGCTATGCAGCCCCTATTGAGGTGCTTGTGGGTATGGACATTGAGGGCACCATAACCGGCATGAAAATAATTTTTTATCGTGAGTCCTATAGAAGCATCCGCGGCGATTTTCTGGCGACTGAGCGATTCCCAGATCAATTCAAGGACAAAAATATTAGCGAAGGTTTTCGCGTGGGCCGTGATGTCGATGGAGTATCCCGCGCCACTATATCCAGTTGGGCTGTTGCCAGAGGTATCCGCAGTTCCGGGCGTCGGGTGGCACGGGCTTATATGAAGGATTCTGATTTTGTGGTTAATTCCGGCGGCGGCGCAGTGGGTCTGCGCTATCTGGCGGAACAATCCTGGGAGCAGATGCTTGAGAGTGGTCTGGTAGAGACCCTGGATATAGTTCAGGACGATCTCACCGAGTTAAAGCTTACCTTTATTTACATGGGAAATGATGGAATGGGGGAGCAGTTGGTAGGTATTGAGGACTACTCTCGCGCAGAAAGAGAAGCAAGTCGACGAGGCCGTGGTGGCAATATGGTGATCGTCGGCGTTGACGGTAATGCCAGTATGCCGTTTCGTCAGGAACGGTTAGCGGTACAACAGGGTGAGAGTATATTCCCGATCAGGCGAGACCGTTTCGTTTACGTAGGTAGTGCCGAGGCGGGTAAGATCACCGGAAAATTTCGTTTCGCCGGGGCTATCGTGCTGGATCGGCAAATAGATATTACCCAGGAATTCAAGATTCTTTATGACACGGGAAATACTGTAGCTTCATACGAGGGTGCTACCTACAAAGTTCCTCCTGTACCCCTTGCTTTGGTTCAGGGGACACCTTTGCCAGCCGAGCTGTTGGCTAATGATTCTGACGGCTATGATGACGATGGAGTTTATGGAAAATTGATAAATAGCGCGCCCTGGGGTGAAGTGGCAGCCTTGTTGCTGTTACTGACATTAGTCATGATCAGTTTTCTGCGCAAGAGTTCCGCTTTGCGTTGGGTCACCCTGGCCTGTACTTTGATTTATCTGGGATTCATAAATGGTACTTTTCTCTCAATATCCCATGTAACCAATGGCATAAAACTTGGGCCATCACTATTTCTAAGGGATTTGCCTTTGTTGATTATCGTGGTATTTACGCTGGTTACCACACTGTTCTGGGGTAGAGTATTTTGCTCTTCTCTGTGTCCTTTTGGGGCGCTGCAAGATTTTATAACAAGGTTTGTTCCGCGCCGATTTCAGAAAGAACTGCCCCAGGCCATTCATGATAAGGCGATATATATCAAGTACGCTGTGCTGGCCCTGCTTATTGTTACAACATTGAGCTACAGCGAGATCAGTATCTTTCAGTACTTTGAACCTTTCGGTACCCTTTTTTATCAGAGTCAGTCGATATTATTGTGGGGCATACTCATTGCCTTTCTGCTAGCGTCAACGGTGGTTAGTCGTTTCTACTGTCGATATGCCTGTCCGCTGGGTGCAACCTTGGGGGTAATAGCGCTTATTTCGCCCTGGCGTATCAAACGTGTCACCCAATGCCAGGTTTGCAAAGTTTGTGAGGGCGCCTGCCCGACCGGTGCAATTCGCGGCCCGGACATCGATTTCAAAGAGTGTGTACGCTGTGATATTTGCGAAATCAAATTGATAAATAAAGCCGGTGTTTGTAGACACTCGGTGGAGAAGGTGGCCGCCCGGCATAAATCCTGGACGCCGGTTACAGTTACCTAACTTAGCTCTGGTGGGATAGCACAGGTGTGAATCAGAATGAGAGCCGCGAGCGAGGTTTCGGGCTTTTCTGCCCGTTATTGTTGCTGTTCAGCTACTTTTCCTGCACTTAGTATATTGGCTACGGAACGGTTGCCTTCGTGGCAGGCGTATTCGTATAACGTGTATTCGCCATCGCGGGTTAGAGGCATGGAAATAGTGAATGGTCGGGTGAAATTTACCGGGTCCGTTATTCTCGCTGACCAGATAATGGTGTCTTCACTTACCCGTGTAAATCGTTCTACCACATGAAGCTGATCGCTAACGGGCACCCCTTTTAACCGTGCACCGGCAGAGCTGCTCGCAATGATGCCGCGATCATTATAGTTGGTGGTATCAACCACCAGGGTTTCACCTTCCCAATGGGCGATGGAATCACCCATCCACAGTTTAATTTTTGAATCGATGTGGGCATCCTTAGTCAGGGGAATTATCCGCACATCATGAATCATTTCATATTTAATGGTGACGTAGTCCGGGGATTGTAGAATTTGATAGGCATTATTATACCCGGCGGGCAGCATGGAACCTGGGATGCCACGAGTAATGCAGCGATCCCAAACCGTGTTGTAGGTCCAATGCTCTTCTACGTGGGCGAAATTATAGTCCCGTGTCGCTTCTGCCTCTGGGCGTATCGGGGCCAGCCCGGAAGGTGGGTCCACTATGAGTGAAGTTTGACCCGTAGAAAGTACAGTACTGCCAGGATCTGTCCAGAAAGAATTGTAGCTGATGAACCTTCCGCCGCCGCCACCGACTTCAATGACTATATTTTCGTCCCGGTTGGCACGCCGCTCTGCAGCGCGATTTTCCAGATCAGTAACTTCATCGGCGCTGAGAAATGGCTTGTCGGCCAGAGCAGCCGGACGTTCCATGGGGGTGATGGTTTTATTGACCCAGACACCCTGCAAATCAGGTTGTCCGTCGGGGGTTCGTCCGTTGATCCAGTTATCTGCAGCAAGTGAAAAATTGGAAAGGGCTAGAGCAAGAACCGAAGCGGATAGCACTGAGTAGAATCGAAGTGTTCTACGTGAATCAATCATTGTGCTATTCGCTCTGGCTGCTCATGTCGCTATCAAAGCAGGCGACGTATTGCTTATTGTTGCTTGTTTTCGTCTTCCGTCAACCAGGCAAAATCGTCATCACCCTGGACCAGCAGTTTGCCACGTGCTCTACGTGCCTCGTCTTCCTCTCGGGCTCGTTCAATCACAGCGGCTGGAATCTCTCCGCCTACCACAATTCCCTGGGGAGTGGTGGGTGCATAGTAGATTCGCGCATTAGCCATTTCATCAGTAGTAGCAGGGCCGTATACGACATTCTGGGAGGGGTCAGGATTAAAACGATTGCCCTCTGAGTTGTCGAACCACCAGCTCAAGTGCATGG
>JAESQX010000071.1 GCA_016764875.1 Gammaproteobacteria bacterium | reverse complement strand
TCGATCGCTGCCAGTAACGACAGAGACGGGCAATTAGGTGCTCTTTTTGTGGCCATGTTCTGATCAATCCCCTTTAAACCTACAGATATAGACAGCACTGGCGGCGCTTCAATATAGCCTTGCTGTGCGAGGGCTATATTATTAATAGCCTACCTTTTCGAGTCTAATCCAACAGTTCTTGTATTGCCAGAGGGGGATTGGCCAAAATTAGCCTGCCTTGCAATCTGCCCCAAAAGACTTATCAGACCCCTTGAATCCAATTAGACTGTCTAATAGCAATAAGATCCTCTGGAAACACTCTTCCCGGGCCATACCCAATACTGACTACGACCGGACAAATCTTGAGCGGCACAACATTAGGCGCTCATAATAACCGTGTTTCAGAACGCTGGTTTGCAAGGACAAGCTGCGCAGCGACTCTCCTGTTCGCGATCAAATCTCGCACTCACAGAGTGCACTATTTCCAACCGCTGGAACTGATGCAAATTACTCGCCCTGTTCACTTTATTTACCGAAAAACACTCTCAATAATACAAAGAATTCTTTAAACCTAATTAAGTTAACTTGCCATCCCCTTTCGTAATTGGCTTGCAGCCGTACAATTTCCTCGTGTATTGCTCTTTGAAACTAGCCACATTCCCCGGTCACAAGTGTCGAATTACAAGCGGCACTGGACTTCCGTAGATAAACTTCTGCTGAAATGTACCGACTATTACTGTACCCCAGACATGCTTAACTAAAGTTGCAAATCATGAGCCCCAAGAGAAATCAATCCAGTTCCGGACACGGTGGCAGAATCAAGTCAAAGAGAAAGGAGCTCGGTCTGACGCAAACTTTTGTGTCCAGTTATATTGGAGTAACCCCCCCTACCATCGGGCAGTGGGAACGAGAGGAAACCACTCCCAGAGGTGAAAACGTTATTAAATTGGGCGAGGTTCTGAACGTAAGCCCAGGCTGGATAATTACCGGAAAGCACACTCTCGATGCTGGCACCCCTTCTTCCATGGCAAAAGAGATCCGCCTTGTACCAATGGTAACCATGGAGGCCCTTCACAAAAAATTCCAGGTTAGGAACTTAAATGAACAAGCCACCCAATTCAGAGTGATCTCTGGAACTATCAGCAGTGATTCATTTGCTGTGCAGGCTAGCGGAGATGCCATGTTAAATCCCCACGGAGGGCCATCGATGCCCGACGGAACAATACTTATTGTCGACCCGACAGCTAGCTACGGTGATAAGTCCTATGTTATTGCTGTTTCAAAGAAAGCCGGCCCACTTTTTCGAAAATACCTGGTAGACGGCCCTCACCTCTGGCTCAAGGCATTAAATCCGGATTACACAAAACTGGAATTCGGTAGAGGAGATGCCGTACTGGGTGTCGTGGTGAAAATTGAAACCGACCTGGTGTGATTCGAGACATGGTCTGGCCAAGTGGCGCAGGACAACACTCAGCCTGATTGCAGATCAGACATCCAAGAGCCTTTCAGGGCTTGTCCAACGCGATATTTCCATGGAAGAAATGGCGTCCCCTAGGGGTTTCGAACCCCTGTTGCCGGGATGAAAACCCGGTGTCCTAGGCCTCTAGACGAAGGGGACATTTGTGCGGCTATAAGAGCCTCAGCGAGAGAGCGGTGGATTCTAAAAAGCATCACCCGAACAGTCAAGCAGTAACTTTTAAATTGTCCGTTTTTTCTCGTAATTCTCCTTTTATTCACTTTTCTGCCGTAGATAAACGCGATACCCCTTAGTGAAGCTAGACAGGATTCTTCTGTTAAAGGAAAATCATCACACCTGTTATTTTCACCGTGGATTAGCCTCCCAGCTAAAGTTCATCAGGATTAATCACGTGATCAAAGTCACAGTGCCAAATTTACAATAGATATCTTTATCGCGGGCTCTGTTAGGATGGCGGTCAATACTCCGCACTAACTTCGAATTATGCTTCTATATATAAGTCAGTTTAAGAAAGCAGGTAGTTGTCAATAGTGAGTACAGCCATTGCCTTCATCGTCACCGTTGGTCTTCTTACCTTGGTGGTAATAGCACTGCATAGATATCAGTTGTCTGTAACTCAAAGCAATGCAAACAAAGGCCAGCCGCTCCCACCCCTCGACTACACCAAAGCCATCAAGCCTCCCGTAACAGAATTTGATCCAGACAAGACACTCCCACCCTTTCTTGCAGATAAGTTTGAACCTGCTCAAGAGCCAGTGCAAAAGCAGGATTACCCGGCTCAGGAGGAGTTGCCGGATATCCCCTGGATCGAAAGGGTTGCTAAACTGAAAAAGCTGGGCAAGTTGAACGGGGCTCTTGCCGTTTGTGAAAATGCCTATCCCCTGTGGAGTGCCTATCAGCAAGCGGCGCTTGTTCTCAGGGCCCAGATTAAAGCTCTTCAAAAGCAGGATGAGCCCATTGATGATGCCCTGACGAACCTCTACCGCCTTGCTGCTGTGGCTGCATTCCTCCATGATCGAGTGAAAGGTCTGCCGGATCTGACACTGAATCAACTGAAACTCCTCGACCTTGATCAATTACAAAGCCTGGACATGCCCTATTCTTCTATAGGTTATCTGGAACTGCGTCTGATCAAGAAAACTGATATAAAACTCTTGTTGGATAAATGGGGAAAACCTGAGTCTCACCTGAATCCCCGTCAATTTAATAGTTCAAGCTGGGTTAAAATAGCCACTTCCCAGAAGACATTATTTTAGCGAACCTCAACTCAAACTCACGATGCTTGACCGCAAAAATAAGGTGTGAGATTCTGTGGAACGTTTGAAACATAATAATAACCAATAAGCAGCACCTGCTTTTATAGGCAAAACTTCTATAATCACCGTGGGAAATTTTCCCTTGCATACCAATTATGATGCTGATATTCAGCCCCATCATAGGGTACACGGACTATTGATTGAGACGTTGATGTCGATAAATTACTGGTCAGACTCTAGAGAGAAGAGAACAAGAGAATGAAAAATAGTGAACAACTCCAGAGTAGTGCTAGCAAAAGCATCAATATTGATCAAAAACTCGTTGAAGAAGGTATTAGCCAGCTCGGTAATGAAATTCGAGTTCTTGAAAACTGGCTGGATGAGCTGAAAACAAAGAACAAGAGTGATTCTGAGGCCATTGCGGTCAGAAAATCCTACCATGATATGCTGCGCAGCCGGCGCGAAATGCTAAATGCGCTGAACAAACATACCAGGGACAACACTCAATAATTAGAATACAGCCCCTTTGAGACCGCACTACCTATTACCTTAGTTAATCTATAACAATTCATCCCCTTCTATATCCGGATATTGCCATGCTGTCGAAGAAACAAGCCACTGCTATGCTCTCCCTGCAGCACGGAATGAACAGCAAAGTAGACAGCAACTGGTTAACCACACGCTACCCCTATCTGCGAGCAGTGGTAATTGAGGGTGCGGAAGCCATTGAACATCATGGCTGGAAGTGGTGGAAACATCAGGAGCATGACCGCTCCCAGTTGCAAATGGAATTAATTGATATCTGGCACTTTATGTTGTCAGAATTGCTGCTGGAGACCGAAGGCCGTCTGGCCCAGGCTTGCACCTCCCTTCTGCAGGGGCTGGATTCTCCCGAAGATCATCAAATCCTCGAATTTGATGGCAAGTCCTACCCTATCCATAACCTGAACCTGATATCCAAGCTTGAATTACTTATTGGAACCTCGGTGGCAAGGCGCATTGAACTGGGACTGTTCGAAGCAATCATGGCCGATTGCGACATGGACTGGAATGAATTGTTCCGGCAGTACGTGGGAAAGAATGTGTTGAATTTTTTCCGGCAGGACAATGGTTACAAACAAGGTAACTACCGCAAGATATGGGATGGCAAGGAAGATAACGAGCACCTGGTAGAGATTCTGGAACGGCTGGATGCCCGGGACGATCAGTTTCAGGACAACCTGTATGCCGCGTTAAGCTCTCGTTACCAGGGGCAGGTCTGAAAGCTTAATCCCGCCATTAGTGCCACCACCTGAAGTTCAACTACTGATAGTAGGCATTTTCCTTCTGCGTGTGATCGGTCACATCCCTGACCTCGGTTAACTGGGGTATCTGCTCCAGCAAAGTCTTTTCTACTCCGTTTTTCAAGGTGACATCCACCATGCCGCAGCCCTGGCATCCACCGCCAAAACGAAGCACAGCAATGGTCTCCTCAAAAACCTCTTCCAGGGTCACATTGCCGCCATGGGACGCCAGTGCAGGATTAACCTCATTGTAAAGCAGGTAGTTGATGCGATCCGCGATAGGGCTGTCTTCAGTTAATTTAGGCAGACGCGAATTAGGTGCCTTGATGGTCAGTTGCCCACCCATGGAATCCTTGGCAAAGTCGACTACGGCATCTTCCAGAAAAGGGATGCTCTGCTGCTCGATATATGTCTTGAAGTCCTTATATTCTTTAACTTCATCATCCTCTTTCTCTTCTGAGGGCCGACAGAACGAGATACAGGTTTCCGCTTTTGGTGTCCCTGCATCGATTATAAACACACGTACCGCAATACCTTCGCAATCCTGCTTTTTCAGTAACTCTGTCAGGTATTCTTGGGCTGGCTCGGTGATCGTAAGCATAGGACTTTCTCTAACGGGTTAAGGACGTATCTTTATTCGACTACGGGCGGCTGAGGCTGGCAGTTTAACTCAAATGTCAGGCAAATTATATACCCTAGTATTTTAGTTGGTTATTATCTATCAGGAAATTGAATCTAGTTACGACCAATCTGTTAGAATGCCGGCTTTTTTACCGGATCACCAGGGCCAGGATTACCCCAGATGAACATCGAATCTCAGCATCAAACTCTAGGCGCTATTCTGGCGGATCGCATCCTTGTCCTCGACGGTGCCATGGGCACCCAGATTCAGGGCTATAAGCTACAGGAGAGCGATTTCAGAGGGGATAGATTCAAAAATCATGGCTGCGATCTGGTGGGCAATAACGATTTGCTGAGCCTCACCAGGCCAGAAATCATCACACAGATTCATCGGCAATACCTCGAAGCTGGTGCCGACATCATTGAAACCAATACCTTTAACTCCAGCGCAAGCTCTCAATCTGATTACCAGCTACAGGATTTAGTCTATGAGTTAAACTTCGAGTCAGCCACCCTGGCCCGACAGGCTTGCGACGAATTCAATAAATTGACACCCCACAAACCTCGCTTTGTAGCCGGGGTGGTGGGTCCCACCAGTAAAACGGCCTCTCTGTCTCCGGATGTTAATGATCCAGGCTTCCGAAATACCAGTTTCCAGGCCCTGGTCACTGACTACAGCCTTGCCGTGAGGGGGTTGATGGACGCTAAGGTGGACATCATCCTCATTGAAACCGTTTTTGATACCTTAAACGCCAAGGCGGCTATTTTTGCGGTGCAGGCATGCTTTGAGGCGGCGGGCCAAACACTTCCGGTGATGATTTCAGGAACTATAACCGACGCCAGTGGCCGAACACTGTCGGGACAAACCGTGGAAGCTTTCTGCAACTCCATGGCGCACGCCAATGCGTTGTCGATTGGTTTCAATTGTGCCCTTGGTGCCGAACAGCTCAGACCTTACATAGAAGAAGCCTCTTCCTTGCTGCCCTGCTTCCTGTCAACTCACCCAAATGCCGGATTGCCTAATGAGTTTGGTGAATATGATCAGTCTCCGGATGAGATGGCGGCAATTATCGAGGAATTTGCATCCCAGGGATTTCTCAATATCGTGGGAGGCTGTTGCGGGACCAACCCGGAGCATATTCGCGCCATCGTTAAGGCCGTGGAAAAATACCCACCACGCAAGCTCCCCACCATTGAGCCCAAGTGCCGGTTAAGTGGTCTGGAAGCATTGAATATTGATGCAAACTCTCTGTTTGTAAATGTGGGAGAACGCACCAATGTCACTGGTTCCGCGCGATTTGCCCGACTGATACGGGAAGAGGATTATGACACCGCGTTGGATGTTGCCCTTGAACAAGTGGAATCCGGTGCGCAGATTATCGATATAAACATGGATGAAGGGATGCTGGATTCTCTGGGGGCCATGGAGCGATTTCTGCTTCTGATTGCCTCTGAGCCTGACATTAGTAAAGTCCCCATCATGATCGATTCTTCCAAATGGGAAATAATCGAAGCCGGGCTTAAATGCATTCAGGGCAAGGGCATTGTAAATTCCATCAGCCTTAAAGAAGGTGAGGAAGAATTTATCGCGCGAGCGCGACTGTGCTTACGTTACGGTGCCGCCGTAGTAGTCATGGCATTTGACGAACAAGGCCAGGCTGACTCCCTGCAGAAGAAGATGGATATTTGCCGGCGTAGTTATGACCTACTGGTAAAGGAGGTTAAATTCCCTCCTCAGGACATCATTTTTGACCCCAATAT
>JAESQX010000070.1 GCA_016764875.1 Gammaproteobacteria bacterium | reverse complement strand
TCCCATTAACGGCGCCACGAATAATACGTATGAACTGACTCAGAATGAGGTAGGTAAGACCATTACCGTCACCGCCGGTTACACCGATGGCGGCGGCACCAATGAACATGTGACAAGTACTGCCACCGGTCAGGTATTGAACACAGTGGAAGGGGTAGTTGCCGATGGTTACATATCGGGCGCGAAAATATACGTCGATGATAACAGTGACGGCGTGGCGGACCCAGAAGAAGATACCGGTGTCGTTACGGACGCAAACGGCAACTTTTCATTGCCGGGTGATGAGGCAACAGGGCCTATTCTGGCTGTGGGTGGCACTAATATTGACACCGGTTTACCTAATACCTTACTGCTTTCCGCGCCGCAGGGAGCCACGGTGGTCAACCCTATCACCTCGCTTATCCAGGGAGTGATCGCTTCTCAGGGTGGTACATCGGCTGATGCAGAAACCTTAGTTCAGGACGTATTGGGTATTAGCGGAGATGTAGATCTAACCCAGTACGATCCCCTGGCACAAGATCCGAATGATGACACGGCAGTTCGAGCCCAGTCCCTGGCTGCGCAAATCGGTATTATTGGCACGCTGTCTGGTGACAGTGCCACCGCCTTTGGTGACTTGGTAGGTTACCTTTTGTCTCTCGGTGCAGGTGTGGCAGATCTGACGGATTTAACAGCGTTGCAGGGCATATTACCCGATGCGTCCACGGATGTACTGAATCAGATTATCTCGATTAATACAGCCCTAGATGAAGCGGATTCGCTGGGCGACATTGCCGATATTCAGGAAGGTGGCTTGGACGACGTAAACGATAGCCCGGTAGTGACCAGCCCAGTTGTTGATCAGAACACGGATCAGCATAAGCTGTTCAACTTCCAGGTGCCGGAAGGATTTATTGTAGATCTGGACGCGGGGGATAGTCTGACATTTACCGCCACACAGGCAAATTCATCTCCTTTACCAGACTGGCTAAACTTCGACAACCAAAGCCTGGTTTTTTCCGGTATGCCAAGTGTTGGAGATGACGGTGTGCTGGCAGTCAGGATTACCGCCACAGACAACCACAGTGCCAGTGTCAGCACAGATTTCAATATCAATATTGTGCAGAAATTCCTGCCCCAGGTCGTTATCACGGACGGTGATCGTAATGTATCTGAATCAGATGGATTGCCCGGGGAGACTGCGTCATTCGATGCCACAGCAACGGACCAGGATGGCACCATCACAGCGACGGATTGGTTGATTGATGGCCTGGTGGTAGCCAATGGCCTGACTCCACAGATTACCTTGCCCGACGGACCTACTGTGGTCTCCTTTCGGGCTACTGACGACGATGGCCTAGTTAGCACTGTAGAAGTAACTATTACCGTAGAAGGCCTGTTTGACAATTTGTCCATTGTTGGAGGGGCTGGCGATGACACCCTGGAGGGTGATGCGGGCAATGACACCCTAGTTGGCAATGGTGGCCGGGACACACTGCAAGGGTTTGCTGGTGATGATGTGTTGGACGGGGGGGATGATATTGACAACGCTCTCTTCCAGAATGACTTGGTGTACTACTCAATCGTCAACAACGCTGGGCAACTTAACGTATCAGGACCAATTAACGACGGTGATGATAGTTTAACCGGAGTCGAGAGATTACATTTTCAGGATCAGTCCCTGGCGTTTGATCTCGATGGTAATGCCGGAAAAATAGTTAAACTACTTGGCATCATGCTTGGCAAGAATAACTGGTACAACAAGGTAGAGATCGGCATAGGGTTAGATCAACTCGATAACGGTACAGTGAGCTATGAAGCCATGATGGATCAGTGGTTCAGTAAAGTTCTCGGGCCCAACCCAAGCAACACACAAGTTGCTGGTCTGATTTTAAACAACCTTAACGGGCAGGCCCCTTCGGAGGGGGAATTGAATTGGCTTACAGGGGTGCTTGATAATGGTGCCTACACACAGGGAGGTCTGGGTATTTTAATATCGGACCTTGAGCTGAATGCTACAAATATAAATCTTGTGGGTTTAATAGACTCAGGAGTTGAATACTTCAAGGCCCCGGATCAGGAATCAGGATTGTTAATCGAAGGCGATGAGCTTGATAATAATCTGGTGGGGAATATTGGGAATGACACTCTGAGGGGTAACGATGGCAAAGATACGCTCCAGGGATTCGCTGGTGATGATGTGTTGGACGGGGGTGATGATATTGATAATGCTCTCTTCCAGAATGGTTTGGTGGACTACTCAATTCTCAATAATGCTGGTCAGCTTGAAGTATCAGGACCACTTAACGACGGTATTGATAGCTTAATCGGAGTCGAGAGATTACATTTTCAGGATCAATCTCTTGCCTTTGATCTCGATGGCAATGCAGGAACAACAGCCAAAATACTTGGCATCACGTTTGGCGAAGATAATTGGCACAATAAGGATACCGTCGGCGCATTACTGGATGTATTCGATAATGAAACTGCTAGCTCTGAAGCGGTGATGGGCTTTCTGTTCAGCGCACTTCTCGGGCCTAACCCAAGCAACACACAAGTCGCTGGTCTGATTTTAAACAACCTTAATGGGCAGGCCCCTTCGGAGGGGGAATTGAATTGGCTTACAGCCGTGCTTGATAATGGTGCCTATACACAGGAAGGGCTGGGTATTTTTGCAGCCGATCTTGAACTGAATGCTACAAACATAGGTTTGGTTGGATTGATCGAAAATGGTTTGGAGTATTTGGCAATTGGGTGAGTAAGACAGTTTCTGTTGTCATTGAATTGCCGTCAGGTTGACACCGTTCCTTGATCCTTCAACGTGGCTGTGATGTAAAGTTTTGACAAATGGAGCATCTGTACTGGTCTTGTGTTGATTCGATTTCAAAGTGGAAATCGGGTGTCTGGTAGCTGGCCATGGCAAATACTCTGAAGGACCTCTTTCGACCCCAAGCCGCCGGTAGAAATTCTCCAGAAAAACCTCTGGTAGGGCATTTGTAAGCAGCATAAGAAGATCGAACGGGAGTTGCTAATTTGAAACGCTTCGCTTCATAGAGATAACATGAAACAGATAGCCACCTACGCCACCGGCAATTGCCTGTGCAAGCAAACCAACTATAGTGCGAGTGGGTGCAATTCCAGGGATTCCCAAGACCAGTTTCAAAATTAGGTGAATGGCAACCAAGCCAGCAGCGCCTGCCAATACATAGAGGATCATACGCAGGTGAGGTACATACTTAATGATAAATGTGGCAACCGGCATAGAAATTAGATAACTCACGGCGATCACCGGAAGATAAATAGCTGTCATATTCCTCACATCATGCAGGGCGGCATCAAATCGTTGTGCTGCAGAGACGTCGAAATCCATCGCGACAATACTGGCTATATTGCCTTGGCTAACAAATATCGCGCCAAGGACATAGGCAGCGATAACCGCTGCGAGAAAACTACCCACGTTTCTGACTATGGTATTGCCCATTTAAAAAACCTACATATCCGACTGTGTTTGCTATGATGACCTGAATTTGTTGGGAGTGAAAGGCTTATGCGCGATCTACTATTGGCCACGGCAATAATCTTAGCGCTGATTTCCGCACCCACGGGCGCGGTTAATGCTGCTACTCAATCAAGCGATAAAGCCGCTGCGGGTTACAAAATTGAAACCATTGCCGAGGGCTTAAACTTTCCCTGGTCCATCACCTTCCTGCCGAACGGCGACTACCTGGTGGCCTTAAGGGTCGGAGAAGTGCGTCGCATAAGCGCAGCAGGAGAAGTGAGTGAACCATTGGCGGGATTGCCCGATACGTATGTAGCCGGTCAGGGTGGCTACTTCGACATTATGCTAGACCCTGATTTTGCGTCGAATCAAACCGTCTACCTCTCGTTTGCCCATGGCACTGCCGCTGAAAACGGCACCCGTATTATTAAGGGTACATTGAGTGACACGGCGGTTGAAAATGTTCAGACCCTATTTACAGTCTCACCGCTAAAAGACACACCGGTTCACTACGGTGGCAAGATGATCTTCTTGCAAGACGGAACCTTAATGATGACGACCGGTGATGGTTTTCAGTATCGCGAGGCTGCACAGGACAGATTTAGTCTGCTAGGAAAGATCATTCGCATTAACAAAGATGGCAGTGTGCCCCGCGATAATCCTTACGCAGATGGCAGGCAGGGTGATCCCAAGGTCTGGTCTTACGGTCATCGAAGTCCACAAGGATTGGTGTTGGATGACGCTACGGGCATCGTTTATATGCACGAGCATGGCGCACAAGGCGGGGATGAGTTGAATGTAATATTGCCAGCCCTTAATTATGGTTGGCCCGCTGTCACCAAAGGGATTAATTATTCCGGTGCTTATGTCTCGCCTCTGAAATCAGCCCCAGGAATTGAAGAGCCCTTAACCTTTTGGGTGCCGAGCATTGCGCCATCTGGCTTGGCAATTTATGACGGTGCTGCATTTCCGCAATGGCAGGGGGATCTTTTTGTCGGTGCATTGGTCGATCAGGAAGTGCGCCACCTAAAGATTGAATCGGGCAAGATTGTAAGCGAGGTACCAGTGTTTACCGAGATTGGCGCACGCATACGTGATATACGTGTTGGCCCCGATGGCTTTCTGTATATTTTAACTGATAGTGATAGCGGCAAGGTGCTAAGGGTTGTGCCTGATTAGCTTCTAATTAAAGAGGTCGGAGTAAACCTAAGGGGTATACCGATAAAGTAATTTGACCGGCCTATGTTCCGATCGCCATCTTTTCGCTGTTGGGTTCGGTCTGAATGTAAATTGATTGACAGCATTGCTTGCCTGAACTCCACTTTACAGTTTTAGCTCAAAGGCTTCGCAGAGCTATCGACAATTTCGATCATCCTGATCGAAATTATTCGTTATACAAATTTCTAGAGAGACAGTATCTTTGCCTTCGTACTAAAACTTAAATCTGATTGATTACTGAGCTGACATGGAGGCAACTTGGATGCTTAAAAAAACGATATCTGTAATTACTCTACTGACGATTGGAATTACTCCAGTCGTGCCAGTGAACCTGGCTAATGCCCAAGACCCAATGGCGAATAATAACTACTGGTGGCCTAACCGCCTGAACATGGAACCACTGCGCCAGGATTCCTCATTCAATCCTCTGGGAGAGGATTTTAACTACGCTGAAGCGTTCGAAAGCCTGGACCTACACGGCGTGAAGGGGGACCTCGAAAAGTTGATGGTCACTTCTCAGGATTGGTGGCCTGCGGACTTCGGTCACTATGGGCCATTCTTCATTCGTATGGCCTGGCACAGCGCCGGAACCTATCGCGCCATCGATGGCCGCGGTGGCGCTGACGGAGGCATGCAGCGCTTTGCGCCGCTAAACAGCTGGCCCGACAACGCCAACCTGGACAAGGCTCGACTGTTGCTCTTGCCGATTAAGCAGAAGTACGGCAGCGCGATTTCCTGGGCTGACCTGATGATACTGGCCGGCACCGTTGCCATGGATTCCATGGGCTTCGAGACCCTGGGTTTTGCCGGCGGTCGTGTCGATGCCTGGCAGCCTGAAGAGGTGAATTGGGGACCAGAAGGCGAATGGCTCGCAGCGGATCGTCGCGACGCAAGCGGCGAACTGGGCCGACCGTTTGGCGCTACCCAGATGGGTTTAATTTATGTTAATCCTGAAGGGCCTGGTGGCAATCCAGATCCGCAAGCCGCGGCTGACGCTATTCGTGAAGCTTTCGGTCGCATGGCGATGAACGATGAAGAGACGGCCGCCCTGATCGCCGGTGGTCATACCTTCGGTAAAGCCCATGGTGCCGCTGATCCATCACAATACGTGGGTGCTGAGCCTGAGGCAGCGGACATCGAGGCCCAGGGTAACGGTTGGCTGAGCAGTTATGGCAGCGGCAAGGGTGCTGACACTATAACCAGTGGCCTGGAGGGCGCCTGGACAAGTAACCCAGCGGCCTGGACCCACGGCTACCTAGTGAATTTGTATACCTACGATTGGGTACAGACTCGAAGCCCCGCCGGCGCAATCCAATGGGAGCCTGCTCGCAGTGCGGCATCAGATCTGGTGCCGGATGCACACGATTCATCCGTACGGCATGCGCCTATGATGTTCACCACCGACCTGGCACTGAAGGTCGACCCAATCTATCGGGAAATCACTTCGCGCTGGCTCGATAACCCGGATGAATTCGCAGAGGCCTACGCCCGCGCCTGGTTCAAGCTGACCCATCGTGACATGGGCCCGGCCTCACGTTACCTCGGGGATCTGGCGCCTGATCAGGAGTTCGTATGGCAAGACCCGATCCCTGCAGTCGACCATGACCTGGTTAACGCCCGTGACATCACTCGCCTGAAGCGTGAGATCCTTGAATCCGGTCTGACCGTTCCAGAACTGGTACGCACAGCATGGGCATCAGCCTCTACCTACCGCAGCACTGACATGCGTGGCGGTGCCAACGGCGCACGTATTCGATTGGCGCCTCAGAAGGACTGGGCTGCGAACAATCCAGCAGGGCTGGAGCGAGTGCTGGGGGCCCTGGAAGGAATTCAAAGCGACTTCAATGGCGACAACCGACGCAAGCAGATCTCTCTTGCCGACCTGATCGTATTGGGTGGAGCCGCCGCTATCGAGCAGGCGGCAGAGCAAGCCGGTGTCGACGTAGAGGTGCCTTTCACCCCGGGTCGCATGGACGCGTCACAGGAGCAGACTGATATAGATTCTTTTGCTCTTCTCGAGCCGAGCGCCGATGGCTTCCGTAACTACTTCGGCAGCGGTAACTCCCGATCTCCAGCAGAAATGCTGGTGGAGAAGGCGGCCCTGCTGGACCTTACTACGCCTGAGATGACCGTGCTGGTCGGCGGCATGCGCGCTCTCGATGCCAATGTCGGTGGCGCTGATCAAGGCGTATTAACCGACCGTCCTGGCACCTTGAGCAACGACTTCTTTGTGAATCTGGTCGACGTGTCAACCCAGTGGACTCTATCGTCTAGCACGGCGGGCATCTACGAAGGTCGTGATATGGCAACGGGCGAGCTGAAGTGGACCGCTACCCCCGCTGACCTGATCTTTGGTTCAAACTCTGAGCTACGTGCCATAGCTGAGTTCTACTCAACGGACGAAGTTGAGGAAAAATTCGTGCAAGACTTTGTTGATGCGTGGACTAAGGTGATAACTTTGGATCGGTTTGATCTCGAGTAGTAGTTGTTTGAAGATGCTTAAGGGCTACTTGTATACGGCCGAACTTGAGTGCCAGGTCAGAGAACCGCTTTTAGGCGTACTCTAACCCTTAAAGATAAAACGGCGACATGTAATGTGTCGTCGTTTTTTTACGTGGAAAATAATATAGACAATATGAACGACATTTGAATAAAACAGGTTACACCCACCGAACTGGACACCCACAAAAATAATTCCCGTGAAAATTGTAACTGCCTTCACATTTTCGATGAGCCCTTTTCCAGCTCAGCAGAGATAGTTATGCCTTTAGACCAAACCAGAAACCCAATTTACCAAGCAATCGAAAATTGCAGCCACGCGAATTCCCAGACTGTTTATCTGTGACACAAGGTCGGTAATGGTTAGAGAGGTTTTACTGATAAAAGTGTCGAGCTG
>JAESQX010000069.1 GCA_016764875.1 Gammaproteobacteria bacterium | reverse complement strand
GGGCCCCGCCGGTGACCAGAACGTTAGCGCCATGATTCCCCGAACGATGCATCAGGATTCCTTGCCCAGTGCCTGTCTTATAGCTTGCATGCGTTTTTGATGTATAAATTCCTTTACGCTGCCAGGTTTGTCGTCACTGGTATCACGGTCGGCTAACAGAGCCTGAATATCCAGCTTGTTGGCGGCATCAAATGCTCTGATCAGCAATTCACGCTGTGGATAGTCCTGATTTTCCAGCCCAGCCCGACCGCGGGAATCAGCCTCGCAGGCGAGCAGAAATTGTTGCATTCGCTGTGGCCGCCGGAAGGCATCAAGTGCTTCCAGTAGTTCCAGTACAGTGCTGCTTCGCAGCGTACTTAAGCGATGCATCTTGGTATGGTGCTGGCAAACCAGGGCAGCAATTTCACTGTATTCATTGGGCACCCTGAGCCGTTTGGTGATGGATTTGAGCAATGCCAGGCCAAGGATTTCATGCTGGTAATGGTGGGGCCAATTGGAGCGGGGGGTGGCGGACTTGCCGACGTCATGCACCACTGTTGCGTATCGGACCACCGGGTCATCGCTCAGCCGGGTAGCCTGCTCTATGCACATGAATACATGAACACCGGTGTCCACTTCGGGATGGTATTTCTCCGGTTGAGGGATACCAAACAGGGCGTTAACCTCCGGAAGAAATACCTCAAGAGCACCACAATCCCGCAAACTACGGAAAAACACCACCGGGCTGCTTTCTTTTAACGCGGTTTCAATTTCCCCCCATACCCGTTCACTCACCAGGTGCTCAAGCTCACCGGCGTCAACTATCTGTTTCATCAGCTGCAAGGTTTCGTCGGCAATACGAAAGCCCAGATGTGCAAATCGAGCAGCAAACCGTGCCACCCGCAGCACCCGTAAGGGGTCTTCGCTGAAGGCCGGGGAGACATGCCGGAGTATTCGATCCGCAATGTCCTGTTGCCCGTTGTAGGGATCAATGAGCGTGCCATCAGCTGTCTGCGCCATGGCATTCATGGTGAGATCCCGCCGCAGCAGATCCTGCTCAAGAGTTACCGATGTTGATGCATCTACACTGAAACCCTTGTAGCCGTGACCGGTTTTGGTTTCCTGCCGTGCCAGTGCATATTCTTCCCGGGTGTCCGGGTGCAGGAATACAGGAAAGTCTTTCCCTACACGCAGATATCCCCGGGCAAGCATGTCTTTTTCTGTGGCACCAACCACTACCCAGTCACGGTCCTTGACGTCTTTGTTCAACAGTTTGTCGCGTACGGCCCCGCCCACCAGATAAATTTGCATGGCTTTATACACTATATAATTTGTGGTCTTCCAGTCGCATCATGGTAAGTTCCCGCCCCCACACACAGCCGGTATCCAGGGCATAAATATGCTCTTTGCCGGTGAAGCCCTCAAGAGCCGCCCAGTGACCGAAGAGGATGTTGGTCTTGTCAGATATGGTTTCATAGTCGAACCAGGGACAGAACCCGTCAGGGGCAAATGCCAGGCCTTCTTTTATGGCCAGATCCATAGTGCCCTGCTCATCGCAGAAGCGTACCCGGGTAAGATAATTGGTTATAACACGCAGACGATCCGTGCCGGTAAGATTCTTGTCCCAGCAATCCGGCTGGTCGCCATACATTGCTTTCAAAAACTTTTTGAAATCTTTTCCTTGCAGCGCCAGCTCAACTTCAGCAGCGTAATCGAGCGTTTTCTGTAGGCTCCATTGAGGCGCGACTCCGGCATGAATCATCAGATAGTGTTGTATTCCCATATGGGTTTCAACACTGTCGAAATGGGCCAGGGGTTTGCTGCGTAACCAACCGGCCAGTTCTTCGCAGTCAGGTGAATCAAGCAACTGTCCCAGGGTGTCCTTGGTACGAGGCGGCGCGCATCCGTGCATGATGGCGAGGAAATGCAGATCGTGATTGCCCAGTACAATCTCCACAGCATCGTCTATATCCCGCAGGAAACGCAAGGTATCCAGGGACTTGGGCCCGCGATTAATTAAATCTCCTACGCACCACAATGCGTCTGTGCCCGGATTAAAATCTACTTTTTTTAAAAGTTGCATCAGGGGGTTATAACAGCCCTGAATATCGCCTATGGCGTAAGTGGTCATCCACGAGTCCGTTGTTAATGAATTCTGAGCATCGGGAGGTACTGTTTTTAGGCAGTCAGTATACCATCTCCAGGCAGCCAGTAACTGGAGCTGGATGGGCTGCAGGCCAATCGAAAATTGTCGGATCAGGAAGAAAGGGCATTGCTGATGGACACATAATCTGACAGGGTAAGCCGCTCTGGCCGCAGTGACAGGTCCAGCTGCAGTTGTTCCAGCTGCTGTTCCGACATCAGTGTTTTCAGGCTGTTTCTAAGGGTCTTGCGGCGCTGATTAAAGGCCGTGCGGATTACGTTTTTCAGGCACTCGACATCAATCGCTTCTACCGGTTTCACACGGTGAGGTGTCAACCTGACAATGGCGGAACTTACTTTCGGTTGTGGAGTAAACGCAGCAGATGGCACATTAAATAGATGTTCCACCTCGCAATAATACTGCGCCATCAATCCAAGCCGGCCATAATTTTTATTCCCTGCCTTTGCTGCCAGCCGGTTCACCACCTCAAGCTGTAGCATGAAAGTCATATCCTTGATCAGATGATGTTTTTCAAGCAGGTGGAATATCACCGGTGTAGAAATGTTATACGGTAGATTGCCAATAATGCGCAGGGACGACGGCTGGTCTGTCAAAGTCGCCAGGTCAAATTTGAGGATGTCGCACTGATGAATCTGAAAAGGCTTTTCCTGTTGCAGCGTGCGGGACAGGTAAGCCGCCAGATCACGGTCAATTTCAATGGCGTCCAGGGTTCCACATTCATGCAGCAGATGACGGGTGAGGGCACCCTGGCCTGGGCCTATTTCCACAATGTGATCATCCGCTGACGGTGCAATGCAATCAACAATACGACGAATGACATTTTCGTCATGGAGGAAATTTTGTCCGAAGCGCTTTCTTGGCTGATGACGAAACGGCTGCGAGGTGTTCTTGCTTCTCACTGAATGATATCCCTGGTGGAATTAACCGGAGGTTTGCGGGTTGTTTGTTTCGCGGCTTCTGCGCCATTTGTCCGCCATCATCCTGGCTGTGTCAATTGCATAATACAGGCTGCTGCTGTTTGCCGTTCCCGATCCTGCCAGATCCAAGGCAGTGCCATGATCAACCGAAGTGCGAATGATGGGTAATCCCAGGGTGATATTAGTGGCTCGACCAAAACCCTTGAACTTCAATACGGGCAGTCCCTGGTCGTGATACATGGCAAGAACAGCATCGGCATCGGCCAGATATTTGTCGGTGAACAGGGTGTCGGCAGGCAATGGACCGGTCAGACAAATGCCCTCCTGCCTTTTTTTGTTCAGTACCGGTTCGATGATTTCAATCTCCTCCCTACCCAGATGTCCGCCTTCTCCGGCATGGGGGTTCAGGCCGCACACGAGAATGTTTGGATTGTTTATAGCGAATTTATCGCGCAGGTCAGTGTTCAGTATGGAAATTATATTCCCCAGCAGTTCCCTGGTTATAGCCGCGGGAACTTCAGACAGGGGTAGGTGGGTAGTGGCCAGCGCTACCCTGAGGCCTTCTGTTGCCAGCATCATTACGGTCAGGTCCCGCTGACAAAGTTGTGCCAGGAATTCCGTGTGACCTGAGAATGGCACGCCGGCTTCGTTAATGACCCCCTTGTGTACCGGGCCTGTGACATAAGCATCGCAGATTTTCTGCTGGCATAGCGTAACGGCCCGGGTCAGGGTTTCCAGCACATAGGGCGCATTCGCCGGATCGATTATGCCCGTTGTGCAATTTGCACAAAGGGGCACAGGTAGCAGAGACAGATTGCCAGGTTCAGTGGCATGGGGAGCAGTGCTGGCTGAGAAATCATTAATTACAACAGGCAAGCCCAGTTGCCTGGCTCTTTCAGCCATGAGGGTAGGATCAGCAACAATAACCAGCTCAGTATTGGCGGGAGGTTGCTGGGCCATCTGGATACAGATATCCGGGCCGATACCGGCAGGTTCTCCCGGGGTAATGACTATACGTTGAATCAAAGGTTCCCCGGCAGGCTGCTAGTCTTTTAACTCTACAAATGCCCCTTCGCGAAGTTCGATCAGCCAGTTTTGCAATTCCAGATCAAATTTGCGATTTCTCAGGGTATTCTCGGCCTGAGACCGGCTATATTCAAGGCTTAAGTCTTCCTCACGGCGATCCAGTATTTCGGCGATATGCCATCCTGCTTCGGATCGAAAGGGTTCACTGACCTGGCCAATGTCCAATGAATCAATTACCTGCTCCATGGCCGGTGGCATACCACCTTCATTTATCCAATCCAGGTCGCCACCCGCTACCACCGAAGACGCATCATCAGAATTCTGCCGTGCCAGAGTGGCAAAGGTTTCACCGTCCTCAATTCGTTTACGCAGGCTCAGCGCCAGCTCATGGGCCTGCTCGTCCGTTCGGATCTCGTTGGGCGTGATCAGGATGTGGCGCAGATTGGTCTGCTTAACAAGGCGATCGGTTCCACCCCGAATATCAGTGAGAGTGATAACATGAAAGCCGTTAGGGGCTTTGATCGGTCCGTTTACATCACCAATCTTCATTTCCGGTATCAGCTCGGTGAAAAGGCTGGGTATTTGCTCCAGCCTGCGCCAGCCAAAATTGGTGCCGGTCACGGGGAATTTCCCCTGCTGTTGTGCGTTAGTTCGTATGGTGGCAAATTCGCCCCCTTCTTCAATGGCCGCCACCAGCTCCGAGGCGTACTTTAACTTGGCCTCCGTCACTGTGCTTGAATCATCTTCTGAAACCGCAATCAGCAATTGATCTACCAGGTAATCAGCCGCCATGGTAGTGCGGCCCATTTCCGAGTTAAGGAAATTTTCAATTTCCTGTCCGGTTATACTGATACGGCGATTGACTATTCCCCGCTGCAGTTCACGCATGGTAAGTTCCTTGCGCACCGAACTACGAGTCTGGCGATATACCCCATTTTCTTCCAGGAAGGAAACGTATTCATCAAAAGTCAAATCGGCCCGCTCGGCCATGGATCCCAGCACCCGGTTTATAGTGTCGTCATCAAAGCGAATGCTCATGCGGTTGGCCAGCTGCATTTGCAGGCTTTCAATCACCAGGGCTTCCATTACCTGTTCGCTGACTTCCGCCTCTGACGGCAATTGCTGGCCATTGGCTTTGGCCTGCTGGATAACTTCAGCCATGCGGGTTTGTAGTTCGCTTTTTAATATGACGTCCTCGTCAACCACGGCGATAATTTTATCCAGACTTACTCGCTGGGCCTGAGACGGCATAGCCAGAAACAAGAGCGCCAACAGGCATAAGCTGCTGAGGCTGATTATCCGGAAATTAAGCCCGCTGTATGGCGTAGTCATGATTATACCTAGGGTTGATTCGGGTCTCTAAAGCCGATAATACTATCACTTAACAGGTTGCTCAGTCCCCCGCCGGTGATATTTCCCAGGCCGTTCAAGGTAAACTGGAAAAACACCCCACGGTTCGATTCCACATTGGTGTTGAATAATTCATCCTGTCTTACCCACTCCCTGACGATCAGGCGAATTGTGGTGCAGCAATTACTGAATTCGACACCGGCAAAGGACTCCAGGTTCCTTGAATTGCTATGATCATAATTCCATCGACCCAGGATTCGCCAGCGGCTGCTCAACGGCCACGCGGTAGAGACGTCAGTCTGCTTGATGCGGGAATCGATTAACGGGCTCAACAGACTATTCGGTAACGTCACTATATTCCGGTACCGATAAGCGAGGTTAAAAATTAAATTGTTGGCCGACTGGAAGTGAAATTGGAAGTTACCTTCATCAAATTCCTGTTCATCTTCATCCCATTGAATGTTGGTATTTATTCGCCAGTTGTCACTGAAAGCATAACTGAACTCACCCACCAGGGCCGACGAACTACTGTCGGGCGATGACCTGGGTAACCATGATTGCAGAGGGCTGTTCAGGCTTACCAGTCGGTCCTCAAAAAAAGTAATCTGGCCAAAACTTAAACGAGCAAGCTCTCTGCCGTGTTGGTCAAGAATGCGACTGGTAATGGCGGCGGTAAGCTGGTCAGCATCAGCAACGCGATCGCCACCTGCAAACCGGTTGTCACGGAACAATTGGCTATAACTAAAGCTGTACTGAGATGAATCGAATACAGGAAGCATGCTCTGATCCTCAAATTCGCTGTTGAGGTAGTAGAGTCTGGGCTCCAGGGTCTGAGTGAGGCCACCGGCGGATAACCCCATTGCTCGTTCAAAAATCAATCCTGCATCCAGGCTGTAAACACCCACGCCAACATCCGGATCGTCGGCCGTTGCCATGGCCTGGTTTTCAAGATCATAGGCAATATGTCTGAACTTCGCTGTTGGTCTGACAAACCAGCCAGGGGCTTCGAAATCCCAGCTGATCTCTGGCTCCAGATTGATTCGCTCACCGGTGATTAATGCGCCAGCCTCTAACTGATCCGGTGACAACAATTCCTCTTTCAGATTACGGTCAAAGGAAGTAAATTCGCCCTCAAGGCCAAACCTTAAATTACCAAACAGGGGAACATCGGTGGCGAATTTCAACTGGGGCAATCGATCAAAAGGTTTACTATGGTCCGCCGTGGAATTCAAACTGTCGAACAGCGGATCGATTCGTTGAATCCGCTGCACATTCAGCCCTGCCTGCAAAAAACTATTACTGTAATTGATGCGACCCTGGCGGTTAAGGTGGGTGCGGGAGGCCACGTTCAGACCACTGCTGCCAAGATCTTGAAAATAGTCGTTATCACTGACCGCGTTGTAGTCTACGTAGCTGGTCCAGTTATCACCAATGACGCCGAAATGTTCATAACCAATAAACCAGCGATCTTCCACCGGTGGCGATTCAAAGGTGGGGGAACCGGTTCCGTCCAGCTGATACTTTTTATCACTCCCCAGGTGAGACAGATTTACAGAATTCATTGACCAGCTGGCCAGGTAACGGGCTTCGGCGCTGACCATAACACCTCGATCGGAAATCAATCTTGGTGACAAGGTGGCATCATAATTGGGAGCAAGGTTGAAATAATAGGGCAGTTCAAAGTCGAAGCCACCGTCTCGTGTGGACCCGGTGCTGGGTGCCAGTAATCCAGAGATCCGCTCGTCCCCTAAAGGAAATGTCAGGGTGAACGGGTAATAAAAAACCGGAAAATCCTTGATACGCAGGGTTGCTCCCTGGGCATATCCACGACCAAGGCCTTGGTCAATTACAATATTGTTTGCGGATAGCTTCCAGAAGTTTGAGTCCGGCTCGCAGCGACTGAATTCGCCATTGACGATAGTTAGAAAGTCGGTGCTTGCCGCATAGACAAGGCTTTCTGCATGGCCATGTATTCCATAATCATGGAGCACATAGGTAGCGTTTTCCAGACGATTGTTTCCTGCCTCCTTGTCAATAAAGGCAGAGCTTCCTCGCAGCAGCACACCCGGCTCGCGAAACTCAATGTCACCGCGCATAAATATTGAACCGTCTTCTCCGTTGATAGTGGTTTCGCGATTATTGGTCACGGTTCGACTACCCTGGCGCACCGTAACCGGGCCATCGACACTGATGGTGTCATCGGCAAATCGATCAAAGCCCGTCTGGGTTTGGAAAACGGTGTCTGATGTGGCCGGGTCGGCGGATAGATCCACGTCTTCACGCTCGGGTTCGATAAAGGCACCGCAACAATTATCCGGCACCAGCGCTTTTTCCTCGGCTGAAAGTTGCTCGCGGGAGACCCAGTCCAGATCGTTTGCAGACCTGCTCAGGGGAGCTGTGCCATTTACAGGCGCACCCGGCGTTCGGTTCCCGGAGGCGTCGGGGCTATCAGGAAACAGGTCATCAACATTTCCGGTGTACCGGCTGTTGTCCCCTGCTATCGTATCCTGTGTTTCTGGTTCGGTTGTTTCACAAATCCAGCCAGCCGCCGCTTCATCAGGTCGGCAATTAAAAACCCCGGTCTGGCCGTTGGCTTGCTGCATGCTCTGGAGGGTGAAAAGACTGGCAGACAGAATCAAAGAGATATTTGAACAAAGCACGCGTTTTTTAAACTGCATATTCGGGGGAATCTTATATTAGTTGAACTCAGTAATGATTAATCGCCTGGGTAAAGCCGATGACTACCCGATTGACCGGATAAGTTATTTGCTTTTTCCGGTTCAGAATCACCAGTAAAGGCATATTAATTCATTGCTGTTTGAATGCAAAGCCAAGCTAAATAGGAACATTGTGCCCTCATGTTCTGCTGCCAATGTGATAATATTTTGCGGCCTGAGAAATCACTAAAAATCACGTCAATTGAGTAAAGCCACAGCATAGACAAAGGCAGTTGTGAGCAATTGGACAACGGGACAGATATGGTAAGCAGGAAAGCCGATTTGACAGCATGGGCGCAGAACCAGATCGCCGATTTGCTTGGTATATCGAAAATTGAAATTACCCTGCAAGATTTAAGCGGTGATGCCGGTTTCAGGCATTACTATCGTACCGAATTGTCCGGCACCAGTTTTATTGTAGTGGACTCGCCTGCTGAAACTGAAGACAACGAGGCTTTTGTTCGTATTACCGATACGTTTCGACAGGCGGGGATGATTACTCCCCAGGTGTTGCGGGTTGATTACCAGCGAGGCTTTATGTTGCAGGAAGACTTCGGTGACCGGTTGTACCTGCAGGCATTGCAAGCCAGTTGTAATGCCCCGGACGAAATTGATCGGCTGTATAAACTTGCCATCGATGCACTGGTAACCTTGCAGAAAAATGCCGATGTCCATGAATTTTCGGCTTTCGACCGTGAACTGCTGCACGAAGAAATGGCGTTGTTCCAGAGCTGGTTCTGTGAGAAATATCTTGAGCTCACATTAAGCAAAAGTGAAAGCGAACTTATTGCTGAGAGTTTCCACTTTCTTGAGGATCAGGCACTAAACCAACGGCAAGTGGTCGTGCACCGTGACTACCATTCACGCAACCTCATGATTCCTGATTCGGAGCGCTATGGTGACGATCATATTCCAGCAGTAATTGATTTTCAGGATGCGGTAACCGGTCCTTACACCTATGACCTTGTTTCTCTGCTGCGGGATTGCTACATCAGCTGGCCTTTATCCTACGTCCGTAATCTGGGGTTGTATTACCGTCGTTGTGCGGAGCGTGAAGGTGTTATCAGCGATATTGATGAGGCAGAATTCTTTCGTAACTTTGACCTGATGGGATTACAGCGAAACCTCAAGGTTATGGGCATCTTTGCCCGTCTGTCTATCCGAGATAACAAACCTCAATATCTGGCCGATATTCCTCAAACTATTCGTTATTTTACCGAGGTGGCTCCGCAGTATCCGGAGCTTGCCACTTTTCTAGACTGGTTCACTCAGAAGATACTACCCATGGCAATTCACGCGCTACCCTCGGGAGAGTTATGCGAGCGATGATTTTGGCGGCTGGCCTGGGAAAGCGCATGCAGCCTCTTACCGCAAATATTCCAAAGCCCCTGCTACAGGTTGGTGACAAAACTCTCATCGAGTATCAGATCGAGCGCCTTGCTCGGGCAGGAGTGGATTATATTGTTATCAACCACCACTACCTTGGTAAAAAAATCGAGGATCTGCTTGGCAGCGGTTCCCGCTACGGAGTTTCTCTCAAGTATTCCCCGGAAGCCATAAGGCTGGAAACAGCCGGTGGCATCATCAAGGCATTGCCCTTACTTGAAGATGAGAGTTTTATCGTGGTCAATGCGGATGTGTGGACAGACTTTCCTTTCGCCAGCCTCGCTCAATTAGATGGTCAGGGGCACCTGGCGCATCTGGTGCTGGTGGAAAATGCCGAGCACAATCCTTACGGCGATTTCCACATAGATAATGACGGAAGGGTTCATGAGGAACATGAAAGCCCGGATCAGCGTCTGACTTTCAGCGGTATCAGTGTATTACATCGGAATCTGTTCAGCGGCTACCCGATTCAGCCCAGGTCACTGGTTCCGTTATTAAGTGAAGCCATGGAACAAAACAAGGTGAGTGGTGAGGTTTACCGGGGCGTCTGGATGGATATTGGAACCCCTGCAAGATTGCGGGAACTTAACGATATAGTAAGGGAGGATCAAGCGGAGTGAACCATGCTATATCGGTTTTTGAACACCAGCTACAAGCAGGTGATAACGGCCAGGCTCAATGGCAGCGGGAGAAATGTTTCCGTACCTGACGGGGGCAGGGCCGAAGTAGTGCTGATCAGGGCTATGTTTACGTTGCTGGGCAAAGTAGCAAAGCTGAACGGGCAAGTGACCCCGGGCGAGGTCAGTTACGCCACCGGAGTCATGAGTGTTATGGGCCTGGATGAACGGGGCAGGCAAAAGGCCATTGATCATTTTAATCAGGGCAAACGGCCAATCATTGACGTTAAACCTTTGCTGGTAAATATAGCGCGACACATAGATCAGCGAAGTGAGCTGGCGCTTCTTTTCCTTAAAATTCAGTGCCAGGGAGCGTGTATTGATGGGGGTATAGGGCTGCGGGAAAAAATGATGCTAAGGGATGCCGCCGAAGTTTTGGCTATAGCAAAACCGAGTTTCAGGGAATATGTGTTGGAACCCAGGCCTGTTTCGAGCCTCTTGAGGGTGGCCAGCCTTCGTCTCCTGCCAGTGAAGCCTACGACGTTTTGCAACTGGCTCCGGGGGTTGCAGACGATGAAATAAAACGCGCCTATTTACGGCTGGTTTCGCGTCATCATCCAGACAAGCTCGGCCCACAGAATCTTTCCGAGGAAGCTCTCAGTGCCGCCGGTGATCAATTCGCTGCCGTGCACAGTGCCTACGAGATTCTTTGTGGTATCCGCAAGATACGTGCTTGATGTCAGAGGCAAAGAGGCCCGATTATTATTGGGCAATACTTCTTAACCCAAAATCTGTAAAATGTGCTGATTGTTAAACGGATGCTGTGGCACCATCAAAGACGCAGCTTATTCGTTTCTTAATGTGCCAACAGATTTGTCTGTACGAGCTATTATCTTCACAAGCGGATTTTATCCATGAAAGATTATCTGATTGCACCTTCGATTCTCAGTGCGGACTTTGCCCGGTTGGGTGAAGAAGTAAATGACGTGCTGGCCGCCGGTGCTGATGTGGTTCACTTTGATGTGATGGATAATCACTATGTTCCCAATCTGACGATCGGTCCCCTGGTGTGTAAAGCGCTGCGAAATTTTAAGATCAAGGCACCAATCGATGTACACCTGATGGTTAGTCCGGTGGATCAGCTTATTCTGGATTTTGCTGAAGCCGGGGCAAGTTATATCAGCTTTCATCCTGAAGCGAGTAATCATGTTGATCGCTCCCTGCAACTGATCAAAGACCAGGGTTGCAAAGCTGGATTGGTGTTTAATCCAGGCAGCAGTATTGATTGTCTGCGTTACTTGCTGGACAAAGTTGATGTGATTTTACTGATGTCGGTAAATCCCGGGTTTGCAAATCAAAAATTTATCCCATCAACCCTGGGCAAGCTGAGACAGGTGCGGAAGATAATCGATAACAGTGATTATTCCATCCGGCTTGAAGTAGATGGCGGTGTCGGTATTAAGAATATCGCCGAGATAGCTGAAGCCGGGGCTGACATGTTTGTAGCGGGTTCGGCTATTTTCAATAGTAAAGATTATCGCGAAACCATAAGTGCAATGCGCGCCGAACTGGGCCATACCCGGGTCAATCATTAACCTATCTCCAGTGTTTTAATGAACGAACAACGCTTTAATCAACTGGCACAGCAAGGTTATAACCGCATCCCTGTGGTGCGTGAGGTGTTGGCTGATACAGACACCCCTCTGAGCACATACCTGAAGCTGGGCAAAGGTGTTCACAGTTATCTATTCGAATCGGTACAGGGCGGGGAAAAGTGGGGCCGTTATTCCATAATAGGGCTGCCTTGTCGCACCATACTGAGGGTGGTGGGTTCACGCATCACCGTTGAAACCGACGGCATAGTGACAGAAGAAACTGAAGCAGAAGATCCCTTTGAATTTATTGCCGAGTTCAAGTCCCGGTTCAATGTTGCAGACCTGGATGATCAGCAGCGATTCAGTGGAGGGCTGGTGGGCTACTTCAGTTACGACACGGTTCGTTATGTGGAACCGGTCATCGGTCCGGCGCTGGCTGACGATATAATTGGCAGCCCGGATATTCTGCTAATGGTTTCAGAAGAAGTTGTTGTATTTGATAATCTGAAAGGAACCATAGCCCTTACGGTCAGTGTGGACCCCGCCAAGGAAGATGCTTTTATCAAGGCGCAAGATCGACTCAGCGAGTTAGAAGCGGCGTTGAGTCAGCCGGCATCGTTACCGCTTTTCACCTCTACCGAAGTGACTGCTACGGAAGATTTTGAATCCAGTTTTGAACAGGAAAAGTATGAACAGGCCGTCGACAAAATAAAAGAATATATTGTTGCCGGTGATGTAATGCAGGTGGTTTTATCCCAGCGCATGTCAATTCCGTTCGTTGGAGAAGCGCTGAACGTTTATCGCGCCCTGCGACATCTGAACCCTTCCCCTTATATGGTTTATTTTGAACTGGAAGATCATCAGGTGGTGAGTGCATCACCGGAGATTCTGGCAAGAGTGGAGTCAGGAAAAATTACGGTTCGACCTCTGGCTGGCACACGCAAGCGTGGCGAAACCGAAGCAGAGGATCTGGCGCTGGAAAAAGAACTGCTCTCCGATGCCAAGGAAGTTGCCGAGCATCTGATGTTGATTGATTTGAGTCGTAATGACTCCGGACGGGTATCAAAAACCGGCACGGTAACCGTGCCCAGAAAGATGTTTGTTGAGCGTTACTCCCATGTCATGCACATCGCTTCCATTGTGGAAAGTGAAATGGCGGAGGATAAAACATCACTCGATGTGTTAAGGGCCACATTGCCGGTAGGAACCTTAAGCGGTGCGCCCAAGGTCAGAGCCATGGAAATTATCGATGAGCTTGAGCCTGTAAAGCGCGGCATTTATGGTGGGGCAATGGGGTACCTGGCATGGAATGGAAATATGGATATGGCCATTGCTATTCGTACCGCTGTGATTAAAAACGATACGCTTTATGTCCAGGCCGGTGCCGGCATAGTGGCGGATTCAGTGCCAAGTTCAGAGTGGGAAGAAACACTTAACAAGGCCAGGGCCATAGTTAATGCCGTGCAGTTGGTACGGAACAATCTGGAGATAGGTTCCTGAGTCGGGGCAAATATTTTGGGGAAGTACAGACAGAATCAGGTCTCCATTGACACAAGTTCAAATGGAGACCTGACCTCTTGGTTGGGAAGAATTACCTGGCGGTATATTTGGTAAACGCACCCCCTGTGATTGGCAGTGAAGCAGGCCCTTCGGCGGCGAAGACATTACCGTCGCCATCTACCGCAACGCCTTCACCAGCGGTACCCTGGTAACCGCGACTCTCTGTCTGGTAGCCCGGAATGAAAGCTGTGATTTCATCTTTATCGACGTGGCCAATGCGAACGCCACCGTACCAGTTGATATGTCTGGTGGGACCTGACTCGGAGTCTATGGCATAGACCATGTCGTCGGCCGTGATAAAAATTCCACTTACGCGACCATAACTGTAGCGTGAGTCCAGGTAATTGCCTTCCTGGTCATAAATTTCGAAACGATGATTTCCGCGATCACTTACCCAGAGACGACCCTGGGAGTCAAATTCCACGGCATGGGGAGTACGAAACTCGCCGTGAGCCGTACCGATCTGTCCCCACTGCTTTATAAAGGTGCCATCAGGGGCAAACTTCATGATGCGCGAAGTCTGACCGGCCTGTCGGCCTTCCTCCATGGCTGCATTTGAGAGCATGCCCTGAGCGTTGTGACCGTCAGCTACAAAGATACTTCCATCTCGTGCCACGATGACGTCGTTTGGTTGATTGAAATGAGTTGTGTCGTTGCCAGGCTGGCCCGCCGTGCCCAGGCTCATTAACAACTCGCCGCTGGGACTGAACTTATGCACCTGCTGGCCCTTGGTGCCACTGGCATTGTTGGCAAAGTCTGCAACCCAGACGTTGCCATCATAGTCCACATGAATACCATGGGGAGTCATCATCAACCCACCGCCAAAATTGGCCAGCACTTCGCCCGTGTTACGGTCAAACTTGAATATCGGATCCACCGGATTGGTATCACAGTTGATGGGCACACCGCCACCAAAGGAGCTGGCACCGCAGCGTTCGTAAGCCCATACGTGGCCGTCAATGGGGTCGATATCGATACCGGCAGTGGAGCCCCACTCTCGCCCGGCCGGCAGGTCGCCCCATTGAGTGGTCACTACAGGGTTCGGATTGGGAAAACCTTCACCGGTAATAATATTACCACCACTGGTGGTACATCCAGCCAGCAGTACCGATGTGCTGAGGACGACTAACTTGATTCGATTGATTGACATGACTATTGCTCCTTTTTTTAATGATTTGCCTATAATTAAAATAAATCTGCCACAAGTCCATACTCTGTTACAAACTGTTGCTTTGCTATTGGTTGCTAGCCTCTTCGGCGGCACGAAGCTCCCGCATTCGTTCGCCGCGAAGGATATTGACCATGCCATAGTTGCCTTCATGGCAGCCATATTCATACAGCTGACCTTCCACTTTGGTTATTGGCATAATGGCAGTAATTTTGTCTGTAAATGTGGAAGGATCGTTAAGAGTCCACTCGTATTCAATCGTGGCTGCGTTTACGCGGGTAAATCGTTCAGTGAGGGTCTTGTCTGTTGCGTCTCCATATCGGCTGAAGCTGGGTGTCAGGTTGTTAAAATTTCCGGTTTCCACCACCAGCGTGTCTTCGTCCCAATAGCCTCTGGAATCTCCGGACCATAATCGAATCTCGTCGTCGATAGGGCCGCGGCCATCCAATGGGATAATACGGGCGTCATGGATCATCTCCGTCATAATGACGGCATGGTCCTTGTTTTGAAAAATCTGAACATTTGCGTTGTAACCACCCCCGGTTAATGGAGGGCCGGCGTTAAAGCCAACCAGGCAGCGTTCAGACAGACCGCGATCTTCCGGCCCATCCTTGGCAATGCCCCCAAAGGTAGCAAGCACCGGACGCTCACCCGGAACGTCTGGCCCCAGATTGGCAGTATGCTCTACAGCGCCGTCAACCCGTTCCGGAAGACGACCGTTCGGTGGGTAGACTATAAGAGAAGTGCGAACGTTTTCACCGATACTGGCCGATTCATACCAGAAATTGTTATAGCCAGCTATGCTTATACCACCTACTGGCGGAGCTTCCGGGTTAATCACGAGTTCGGCATCTCGCGCATCCGCCGCGGCACGACTTTTTTCCTGCCGCAGGCGATCCTGTTCAACTTCTTCTGGAGTTAGAAACTCCTGTGTCCCAAAACGCTCGGGTCGCTGCATTGGTGTGCTGGAATTAAAATTCCAACTCCCCTGCAAGTCAGGCTGGCCCCATTGGGTTCGTGGCACAACATAATCGTCAGCCGCCTGAGCAAAGGTCATAAAAATTGGCGCTATCAGGGCGGAAATAAATAATAATTTAGCTTTCATGGCAATTCACCGTAGATTGTCCAGGTAGGACTTTAAGGTAGTATTTTTGACAATAGTAATCAATAAAATAGAGACAAGTATCCCAGTGAAAAACATGAATGGGCCCTATTGGCTGCGAGGCCAACCGGTCAGCGCAACATGCGGCTATATTTGACCAAAAAGCAGAGTATTGCAACATGGTATATTGAACAGGCTAAATGCTGAATTATTTAGAATTGTTCATCACGTATCAGCGGGTGGTTTTCACTTTCGATTTGCACGAATCGCGCATTGGGAAATTCGGAAGCCAAATATCTTCCTGGCCCTAACGGCGCAACAGCATCATCCTTTGCGTGAATGGCCAAAGTAGGCACATTCAATTCACACAGTTTTTCAGAAAGTTCAATCTCAGATGCAATTTCCTGTATCAGCATGGCATTTTTAGTGTTTGCTGTTTAAGTTTTGCGGTGATGTCGAAGCGGGTAGATTTCAAGGTGGAAATCGTGTGTCTGGTAGCTAGTCTTGGTAAATACGCTGAAGGACCGGTTTCAACCCTGAGCGGACCTTAGGGTTTCCTCTGGACTATCCTGATTTCCCACCCGGTTCGCGCTATTTTTAGGGGTATATGGTAAGGTTTTCAGCATAAAAACATGCCAGCGGGAGCAGTACCCGGCCCGCAGAAAGGTGTTGCCATGGATAACCTGTTTGAAGATATGGGATCTCCGCTTTCATTGGCAAAAGGAACAACCGTGCTTATCGCAATTACTGTGTAACCGGATGTATCGATTTGCTCCGGGACAACACATTGAAAAAGTAAATGGTGAAGCAATACACCTGTGGTCGTCTCGCGATGCTCAGGCGCTAAAACGATGAGCGAATCTAATACCCGCGAATTTAAGTCTATCCCCACGATGCACGCATGTGAAAAATCATGGTGGCCTCAAGGCGACAGTGGCTGATGTACAACGTCGGCTGCGACACTATCGGTATGTGGTGCGCACTGACATAAGCGGTTATTACGAACACATCGATCAATCGGTCTTGCCCGGACAACTGGATAAAGTCATTAAAGACCGTTTTGTGTTGAATCTTCTGAGGCAGGTTGTGCAGAGCAAAGTACATTACGGCGGGTGCTACCGGGGCGCATTTCTCGTGGTTGCCCGTTGAGTCCGATCCTGGGTGCGTTTTATCTAATGTCGGTGAATGGATTCTTTGCCGGAAGCAACCTCCATTATGTGCGTTACTTGGATGATTATCTGATCCTGACGAAAACCCGCTGGCAATTGCGGCAGGCACTACGTAAATTATATGCACTACTAGAACCACTGAAATTGGAACTTCACCCTCAGAAGACATTCATCGATCAGGTCAAGCGGTGGTTTGATTTTTTTGGCGTATCACGATTCTCACGCCAGCCATTGATGTTGGCTGATGTCACCGTCGAGCGATTCAAGGAACTTTATCACCGGCTTTATGAGCAACAAAAAACGGCTCCTATCAGGGAACCGCTGTTTTGGGGGATTACGTGACCCGTCAGCGGGGCTGGGCACCTGCCGGGTT
>JAESQX010000068.1 GCA_016764875.1 Gammaproteobacteria bacterium | reverse complement strand
TGCGCCAACGATTGTTACAACGCTAAGCGCAGGCACAGGCGGAACGTTTGGCGGCGCAAGTATATATTCAACATTCCAGGCTACGGATAACTCGGTAAATTCTGTGGCTGCATTGGAACTGGACTCGGAGCTATAAGATGGAAATTAATACAGTATCGCAATGCGAAGATCCGGATTATTATATTGTTGCCGTTGGAGGGGGTTCTTTAAGGGTTCCCAAAATCCCAGGCAATCGGTATTATCAAAAGGTTGTTGAGTGGATTTCTGCGGGTGGGTCTGTTGCTTCTTATGCAGCCCCGGCAAAACCAACAGATGATCAACTCTTTCAAGATCTAATAAAGAATGACCAATTCAAAGCGTTAGTTATGGCCCTTGCCAAGAAAGCGGGCTTTGCATCAGCAGCAGCATTAAAAACAGCATGGAAGGCAGAGTTATAATGTCAGGTAGAAACCCACGGAAATTAAACCGTAAAAACACATCAAATAAAACATCGAGTAAAAAAGTATCATCTCGCAAAACAAAGAAGCGGACCAAGAAAGCTTAAACCAATGGATATTTATATAATTTTTGATGCTTTAGCCGTTCTTCTAGCAGGTCTAATTTTCTGGAAAGCTAAAACAAAGGAAAGCCTTCTCCTTTTTTGTTTCTTTGCATTAGCCGCCACGATTTATTCTTTTGTTTATTTACTCGCAGGAGAATTCAGCGCTGATCTTTCAGACATTTGGGTTAAAATATTTATAGGAATGTCCGTTGTTTTCGGCTTGATGAGCAAAAGCCACCCCATTGTACTCGGCTATGCCGCCTATGTAATTGTTGTTAGTATGAATTCAGTAGCTCCACTAGAATATTATTCACAAATGATATATTCTATATATGCACTTCAATTATTAGTGGTGTTCTATGATAGAAATCATACTTTTGGGGGCCATAGGAATCGCGTTCCTAGTGTATCACATGGTAGAGTTGACAGTTGAACGTGAGGATACGGACGATGATTGAACTAGAATATCTCAGAGATTGGGTATATGGGCCAGTCCTCGCGGTCATCACTCTGTTAGCGTCTTTCTTTTGGCACAAAATGGCCAAGGATCGAAAAGAGTTAAAAGAAGAAATAAAAGAGCAAAAAGAAGAAATCAAAATCCTTCGCGAAGATCATTCACTAACAAAGAAGAATGTTGCCGAGCAGAAGGTTTGTATTGGACGGATTGACGAACTCGTCAAAGGTCTTGAAAAATGAGCGACTGGAACCCGGAGACTACCCCTAATTTCAGTTTACAAGAAATGTGCTGCAAATGTGGCAAGTGTGGCGGTCAATGCGAAATGAAACAAAGCCACATGAGCAGACTACAGGGTATGAGGAACATATTAGGGCCGCTCAGAGTGACGTCAGGCTATAGATGCCCCCAACATCCAGAAGAACAGAAAAAAGCCACCCCTGGCGCTCACGCTCAAGGTACGGCAACAGATCTACAAACATCCAATTCAGGATCTCGATTTAAATATGTGCAAGCGGCGGTTAAGGTCGGTATGCAAGGAATTGGGCTATACACCAACTTTGTTCACGTAGACTCAGGACATGAAACAATGGCGCGTCCTGCATTATGGTTTAAATCATGAAATATATTCTCATACTCTCAATGTTGTTTCTTGTTGGATGCAGTACAGCGCAAACAATAGGGGATATCAAGCGTATACCTGACAGGATAGAGAACGCCATAAACATCTTGCAGGATCTTGAGCTTGACGGCCTTGAACTATTCATACGAAAAGCACGGACACGGTTGGCAGAGAAAGAAGCCGCGGTTGAATTGAATTATGTTCGAGATAAGGCACAGATTAAACGGGGCTGGCAGATCTTAGGCGGGAAATAATCCCCCCTCGGACGTGAGGCGAACCGAGAGGGGAATCAATGGGAGCCTTTAAGGAGGGCGGCTCTAAGGCGGGGAAAGAATGAATAACACCGCCAACCATTAATGGAATATTATTTAATATACTCGATGTTGTCAATTTCAAAACAAATTATCCTGTATTGATTTCGCGGGTGGATCAATAAACATGTCAGGCTGTTTGTGGGCTTCCTCAATACGCCTGCACGCTATGTCAAAGTATTTCTCATCAAGCTCAATGCCGATGAATTTGCGGCCAAGCTTGGCACACGCAACGCCTGTTGTTCCGCTGCCCATGAAAGGATCAAGGATAATTGAATTTGATCTTGAACTCGTTTTAACAATGTGACGCATCATAGATACGGGCTTTTGTGTGGGGTGTTGTTGGTTCCTGTCTATTCCAAACTTCCAAATATCGCCCCATTCGTCTGAACTTGTGAGAAAATGCGCCCGTCTCAAATCCTCATACTCACGTCTCAAATCCTCATACTCACGGGTTAAATACTCATACTCACGGGTTAAATACTCACCGCCAGAACTGTTTAGAAAATCTCTAATTTTTAAATATTGTTCTTTCGTCGGCACGTTATGCCCTAACAGCCAATTAGAAACACATCCCGTTAAATTTCCAGTTTTTGAAGGGAATAATTGAGCAATCTGTTTGCTTGTCGAATTGCTCTTAATTAACTCATCCTTGATATAAGACCCAAAAATACTATTTTTGCCTTCCTGGCAGGCTTTAAAATACCCTGATTCCTGTTCTGCGCAATAATCACCTCCTAAAGCCTCTGCAAATATTATTCTCTCTGTATTCGCTGACCAATAAGAACGCAACGAAGTAACATCAATTCCGGTCCCAGCCGCGCCCTTTCTTGTTCCCGCCTTATCCCAAACCAAATTATTTAAAACATTTAACTTTTTGGATATCAATATTTCGATTCTCGATGCCATTTGCGGAGAACAAAACCAATACATACAACCATTAGAATTTATAATATTATCAATCAATTCTAGAACTGCGGCGCAAAAGCTTAAAAATTCATCTGAATCTCCCCACTGATTATCCCATTCTTCCGATTTAACTTTAAAATAAGGCGGATCAGTAACCACAGCGTCAACCTTGCCGAGAGTTGGCATGATCTCAAGGCAATCCCCAAGGTATAGGGTGCAATCTCCAATAATGACAGGCTCAACCATTCTTCCACTCCCAATACCTTGATCGTGCTATTTCCTTCACCTGATCGATAGACCAGCCGCGGTGTTTCATCCAGAACTTAACCTGATTGGTTGCTTCCTCTGCATGATGCTTACCGCACAAGGGCATGATTAAATTATCCGGTGGTTTTAATGATTGACCGCCTGTCATTCCGTGCCGTATGTGAGCGCCGACAACATCCTCCGTTTTTGGGCATACAGTGCATTTACAGCCCTTGAAGCTTAGACGCTAACCAAGGTCTTTAATCCGTTTCTTTTTGCCAAAAGGCAGCATTGAGGTATCCATCATTCCGGCCTTTCAACAAGGCTGTCTTTCCAATCACATGTACCGGGCTTGAAGCTGGTGAAATTTGAGGCCGTTATTTCACGGGCGCGACTTGACCAAATACTGCCTGATATTTCCGGCTTCATTTCATGCAATATATAACCAATGGAATCTTTATCTATTGCCAGCCACTTATAATCCTCATGCACATGCGACCAGTCAATTGACGGCTTGGTTACTGATATGCGGTATCGGTTATCTCGATCAGGCATTATAGTGTGCGTAAAATACCAATCATCCCTGTTTTCAGCGTCTTCAACCTCAACCTCTCCACCATCAGCAAAGTGATTGAATACGTCCTGTAGTTCTTTTGCTCTATCGCGGTTCATCATTCTTTCCCTTGTAGTGGATGGGGATAATCAGTCCCCACCCGTTCAAATTTTAAAGAAAATCAAACTCTCTTAATACGCCTTGCCGCGCCGGGTTCACGACTGCGGCTGTTAAATTACCCGGTCATGAACTTTTCTAATTCTCTCACCAGATCCGCTTTATCAACGCCCGGTATAATCCGGAGCGCCACGAAATCCAAAGTTCTGTTGTAAAGCTTCTCAAATTCTAATCCGTCCATCTTCGCAAAGCTCACAGATTTTGCCTTAGTTTTTGTTGTCCCGTCCCACGAAGTCACGGTTCTGTAATATCCTAACGCAATTGTTATATCTTCGCGCATATCGTCAATGTTTTGGTAAATAGACTGAGTACGGAAGACAAAACCCAAAAGCACAAAATACTTATCGTGAAGGGCGGCGTTTCTTTTCAAGGTCAAGATGGCCTTGTAAGTTTTTCCTTTTGTCAAGCCTCTTAAAATTTCATCAGAATACGGATCAGCCGCAGCAAGTTTATAGAGCGGCGTAATCCTTAATTGTACTTCTTCAGCCATTACACGCCCTGTAATTCGGCATGTCGTTTTTGCCTGTATGCATTTAATTGAGTCTGCGCTCGTTCAGGCAGGCTTTTTTTGTACTCCTCAAAGTCCATCCAGATATTTTGTAGGTCCTGCTGGTCTTGGGCGCCCTTCATTGCGTTGCCGATCTTATTGAAAAGCTCTACCTGTTCAGGGTCGTCCTCCTGTTGTGGCTGTTCTTGTTTCTGCGGAGTGTTCTTATCGTCCGCCGTTTCTTCGCTGTCTTTCTCGCCAGTCTCAAGGGCGAACGTCTTCAGATAAACATTCTTGACTGCGTAACTAATTGCCTTGCCCGGTCCCAGGTCGTTCTTATCAATCCCGTATGCAAAGCCTGGTACGGTAAATAAGTCTTTCGGGTCGTCGATATTCACAAAGTCAACCTCAACATCGACAGTCGTTAGAATTGCTACGCCGTCCTTCTGCTTGTGTTCTTCTTTTGAATGCTTTGTTAATCTCGGAATAGCAACAACGCCATGCTCTACAAGCTGCGCGCGAACCAACCGCGTCACGTCATCATGTTTGGTAAAGCTGTAGTTCTGAAACTTGTTCTTTCC
>JAESQX010000067.1 GCA_016764875.1 Gammaproteobacteria bacterium | reverse complement strand
GGCAACTGCGCTTTAATATTTCCCCACGGAACACGCATGCCGTCCATCAGTAACAAGGTGGCACTGGTGCCAAGGCCGCGTAAATTAAAGCTCGCCTCATAGCCCCTGGTGCCCTGAATTGAGTTGGAGACACCGGTACCGTTATTAAAGGTCATGTTTTGCACAACCTGAGCCATATTAACCGTGCCCTCAGCATCCAGATCTTCGGCATCAATCTGCATAATCGGCGACGCTACGTTAAATCCTTCAGTACGCCGGATATAGGAACCGGTGACTATCACTTCTTCAACGGTTGGTTCATCATTTTGAGCCAATCCGCTATTAGCCGAGAGGAGTAACCCCATCGAAACGGCCGCAGATATGGCGTTTAACTTAAAATATTTAAATTCTGGAATTCTAGATGAGTTTTTCATCCAACTTTCTCCCTTACTTTTGCTTTTTATAAGAATACATAGACTATCCAAAATACAACGATGGAATGGCTTCCATCCTCTTGAATTCATTCGTTCTTGTGGTGTAAAAAAAATCGCCATAGGCGATTTGCTTGCGCAATATATCAGCAATAGGGCCACCCATGCAAATCATGGGGTTTTGCTTACATTGATACCCCGCAGTCGTGCGTTGTAGGGGCCTGATCGAATACAAATGTAGGGAGTGTGATCTTTCGATAATCAACGCCGCACCAATATGGTGCCACGTATCACTAATGCACCAGATCCTCTTGTAATATAATCATCTTCGGCTGAAATCGATGATCGATTCAAATCGCCTTATTTGTAGCAGCCAAAAATGATTCAGGAACTTCTGTTTAAGATAGGCCAATGTTCAACGGCTGATCTACAGGGAGCCAAACTTGGCTTGCAACTTCCTCATTCCCGACAGCCATCGATCATAATTCGAGGATTTGCGTTGAATATAGGTAAGTACTTCGGGATGGGGCAAAACAAGGAATCGCTCCTTATCCAGGGCTTCGATCACCGTTTCCGCCAGTTGTTCCGGCTCCAACATGCCATCAACTCCTGCCACACCGCCACTTGAAGTGTTTGCAGTCATCGCCGTACGTACCGCCTGGGGGCACAATACGGAAACCTTGATGCCACGGTCACCATAGGTGATTGACAACCATTCAGCGAATCCCACAGCGGCATGTTTGGTGACCGCATAAGGTGCAGAACCTATCTGGTTTAGCAGGCCGGCCGCCGAGGCGGTATTGAGCAGGTACCCCTCGCCCCGTTTCAGCATGTGGGGCAGCACCGCCCTGGCTGCAAACACGTGGGACATGACATTGATATCCCAGATTCGCTGCCACTGGTCAGTGGCTACGTTTTCCGAGCCGGAGATAAAAATGCCGGCATTGGAGCAGAACAGATCTATGTGGCCAAATTTCTCAACAGTGCTGTCAACCAGTTCAGCGACCTGCTGTTCCCGGCTAACATCAACAACCACAGCAAGCGCTTCGGTTTGATTTGAAATGGAATCAGCCACCGACCGTGCCGCCTCCGCGTTAATATCCGCTACTATGACTGCGAGGGCACCCTGGGTGGCAAAACGTTCGCAAAGTGATTTGCCTATGCCGCTGGCTCCACCGGTTACTACAACCACCTTGCCACTTAGCTGCATGTTTTATTCCTGAGGCTTAATCAAGCCCTGAAGCCGTGTTGTAATTATCTCTTGCGCCTCATCAACAATACGTTGGATTAACGCTTCACAGCTGGGGATGTCGCTGATCAATCCCAGAACCATTCCAGCGGACCAGACGCCATACTCCATGTCTCCTCGTTCGAATACCACTGCTCCTCTGGTACCTTTAACAAGGGGAGCAATATCATCAAAATTAGTAGCCCCTTCCTGGTCTTCTATTTCCAGAACTTGCTCAGCTATAGAATTTTTGAAAACCCGTGCCGTGTTCCTTAAGGAACGGAACAGCAGTGCCGTATCCAGCTCACTGGCTTCCACCATGGCCTGCTTAACATTTTCATGGACTGGTGCCTCAGTGGTGGCCATGAACCGAGTACCCATATTAATGCCATCGGCCCCCAGTGCCAGTGCAGCAGCAAGGCCCCTGCCATCGCCAAAACCGCCGGAGGCAATAAATGGGATTTTTAACCGCTGTGCAGCCAATGGCAACAATATCAGGTTGGTAACATCGTCCTCGCCCGGATGACCGGCGCATTCGAAACCATCAACACTCACCATATCACAGCCGATACTCTCTGCTTTCAGGGCATGACGAATCGATGTGCACTTGTGAATTACTTTAATACCAGCCGCTTTCATAGCCCCCAGAAAGGGTTCCGGATTCCTGCCCGCGGTTTCTATAATTTTTATTCCAGAATCAATAATTACATCAACATAGTCCCCATAGGGAATCGGCTTGATGGTGGGAAGAATTGTTAGATTGACAGCGAACGGTTGGTCGGTCATTTGCCGGCAGCGCTCTATTTCCTTGCGCAAGTCTTCCGGACTGGGTTGGGTCAGCGCGGTCAGAATCCCGAGTCCGCCAGCGTTGGCCACCGCGGACGTCATTTCAGCACGCCCCACCCATTGCATACCTCCTTGTACAATGGGGTGTTTAATACCCAGCATTTGGGTAACTCTGGTTTTTATCACCTGTACTCCCTCTGTCTCTATTTGGCTGTATTCTGAACCCGCCAGGGATATTACGTTGCAGCTATCTGATACGCAATGTTGGGAGGAAAACGAGGCCATTATGCTATAGTTGAAAAGTTTCTCAGCCCGAGTCGGGTCTGTAGTAAATAAGCTGGGCCCGAGCCCGCCACTAGAATTGTAAAAGAACTAATAATATAGACCGTTAGGGAGAGGTTTGATGATACGTAAACTACTAGTCAGCAGCATTGCTATTGCCACTGCGATTGCTGCACAAACAGGAAGTGCCCAGGTTGGCCAGGGTGCCATCGAAGAAATTGAGGTGATATCAACTACGCGGCGCGCAGAAAGTCTTGGCGATATTAACGCCAGTATTGCCGTACTCAGCGAGGAAGAGCTGCGTCAGATTGGTCACACCCACTATCAGGAGGCGGTAAACCGCCTGCCCGGAGTTAACGTAAGTCGCAATAACGGGCAGGAGAGTCTTACGGCCATCCGCTCACCTGTTCTAACCGGCCCCGGAGCCTGCGGCTCGTTTTTATTGGCCGAACAAGGTATCCCTCTGCGAGCAGCGGGTTTTTGTAACGTAAACGAGATGTTTGACGCCCATACAGAAAATGCGGCAAGAATCGAGGTGATTCGCGGACCCGGTAGCGCATTCTACGGCTCCAACGCCATCCATGGCATGATCAACGTGGTATTACCGGAACCGGAACAGCGCGCGGATTTCTCCCTGGAGACCGGCCCCCGTGGTTACAATCGTGCCAATGCCGTGGTGGGTTTCGATCATGGCAATTTCAAACAATTATTTTTGCTTAGCGGCAGTAATGAGGAAGGCTGGCGAGATGACAGCGGCCTGGACCAGCAAAAAATAAGCTGGCTTTATAAATACACAACCCCAGGCGGTTTTGAACTGGACGGAGGCTTTACCAGAACCAATTTGAACCAGGAAACTGCCGGCTACGTGGTTGGGACAGACGCTTATAAGGATAGTGATCTAAGGGATACGAACCCGAACCCTGAAGCCTATAGAGACAATGCAAGTTTCCGTATCTGGACACGGATTTCCAAAAAACTGGATAACGACTGGGAGATAGTGTTCACACCTTATTTTCGGGAAGCCAACCTGGATTTCATCCAGCACTTTCTGCCGGGCAACCCCACAGAAGACAGCGAGCATCGCACCCTGGGATTTCAATTTGCCAGCTACAAGGAGCTGGGCGAAAATGCCAGCCTGGCCCTCGGCCTTGACGTAGAATCCACCGATGGCAAATTACTCCAGTTCCAGGAGAATCCCACCCAGGGATCTTTATTCCTGCGAACCACCATCCCACAAGGAGCCCACTACGACTTCGAAGTGGAAGCACTGCAAATTGCACCTTTCCTGCATTATCAGCGTTATTTTGACAATGGTTGGGATATCTCACTGGGCCTGTGATACGAGCAGATGGACTACGAATACGACAACCTGATACTGGATGGTCGTACCAACGATCAAGGCGTTGCCTGTGGCTTTGGAGGTTGTCGCTACAGTCGACCTGCTGACAGAGATGATGATTTCAGTGAATGGTCTCCAAAATTTGGAGTTCGCTACCAGATCAACGACATGCACAATGTCCAGGGCCGTATTCAACGAGGTTTCAGAGCTCCCCAGGCCACTGAGCTATATCGCCTGCAAGGTTCACAGACCATTGCCGACGTGGAATCTGTAGAGTTGGACAGCTACGAGCTTGCATTGCAAGGTGCTGGTGCGCGGTGGCAATATTCCGTCACGGCCTACTACATGGAAAAGGATAATGACATCATTACCGACAGCTCCAGAGCCAAGCTCAATGGTAGTGATACCGAGCACAAAGGTATCGAGCTGGCAGGTGCTTACGAACTTTCCAACACACTGATGCTTCGTGGTGCCTTCAATTTTGCTGAACATACCTATAAAAATAACTTTAAGGACGCCAACGGGGATGTTGACATACTTATCAGCGGGAATGTTGTGGATACCGCACCCGAGACCTTCGGCAATCTGCGCTTGAGTTGGCAGGTAACGCCAGCCATTTCAACCGAGCTTGAGTGGGTCAACATGGGTGATTATTACACCAACCAGGAGAATACAGCAGACTACGACGGTCATAATGTTTTTAATCTGCGCAGCAGTTGGAATGTGAATCCTGACTTGAGATTTTCTCTCAATATTCTCAACGTATTCGACGAAGAATATGCCGAGCGGGCTGACTGGACTACATTCCAGGGTGACCGTTACTTTGTTGGCGAACCAATACGTGCGTTCCTGTCGGTAAACTGGAGCCTGCATTAATGTGAGACCGGGTACGCTCGGGTTTAAAAAATGCCGGCACCTGCCGGCATTTTTGTTTAATCAACCACCGCGAGATTGTTTGATAGATGCCGACCTATAATCCTGAACATGAAGATCATAGACTGGACAGCCTGATCAGATTTTTTTCAAGGCCGGCACCTGAGTCGGGAAAAATAATCAGCCACCCGGATCCCAGGGTTGAAGAGATGAGCCGCTTAAACCGCGAGCCTCTACGCAAAGCATCGGTGCTGATTCCGGTGATCAAACCCACTGCGTCCAGTAGAAGCCATATTGTTTTGACACTTCGATCTGACAACCTGAACAGCCATGCAGGACAAGTGAGTTTTCCTGGAGGATCCCGAGAACATCATGATAGCGATAATATTGAAACCGCTCTACGGGAGAGTGAGGAGGAGATCGGCCTCAACCCCGATGCAGTTGAGATAATCGGTCAGCTTGGCGAATTTCTATTACCCTCCGGGTTCGAAGTCACACCGGTCATTGGCCTGGTAGAACCCGAACCACAATTAACCCCTTGCCCCATTGAAGTTAATGAAATATTCATGGCACCTACTGAGCTGTTACTGGATCCGGAAGCATATACCGAGTCCATTGTGGAATTTGCAGGACAACCTCGAAAAATCCTGGAGCTTTATTATGAAGGATATAGAATCTGGGGAGCTACGGCCGTTATTCTTCACCACTTGGCAACACAAATAAATATTGAGGCCGGCCAGTGAAGTTCTGATTGAGTATATGATCAATAACTCTTTCAGCAACAATAACACAGGGCTTAACCGGTTATTTTTTACCGTCAGTACGCGACACTAATTCGTGCTGGTTCTGGCCCAGTCAGGATATTCGCCCAGCACATCGAAAGCTGCCTGCCCCAAAGTATAAACCGCCGCAGTGACAATAATGATAGACAACAGGTCGAGCCAGAGCCCCGCCACCACCATTTTCATTATCGGAATGCGACCAGAACCGTATACGATCGCATTAGGTGGTGTTGAAACCGGAAGCATAAACGCGCAAGACGCGGCCAGGGTTGCGGGTATTAATAATAATAAGGGTGACACCTCGATAGCCTGAGACAGGCTTGCCATCAAGGGGATGGAAATGGAAGCCGTAGCTGTATTGGAGGCAACCTCGGTGAAAGCAGTGACAAAGGTTACCGTGCTCATAACAATTACCAGCGGATTGGCATCACCAAGCAGCTGCCCGAACTGACCAGCCATATAAGCCGAAAGCCCCGATGTTGTAAACCCTCGTGCCAGTGCCAATCCCCCACCAAACACCAGCAGTATGCCCCAGGGAATTTTCACGGCTGATTCCCAGTCAAGCAGGCGCCCACCGTGGGCCTTGCTTGCAGGAATAATAAAAAGAGTTAACGCCATCAATATGGAAATTGTTCCATCGTCGATATAAATACCTACCGGGGTCGTACCCATTTTTACCAGCAAAGTGTCCAGGTAATAACTCCAGCCAAATATATCAATATCAGCACCAAACAAACGCTCTTTTCGAGTCATCCATAACAGTGCAACGGTCACAAAGACTACCGCCACCTTCTTTTCTTCATTCCCCATCCTCCCCAGGCCTTCCAATTCTCGCTGTATAAAATCGCGACCGCTGAAGGGAGTGGATGCCGGCAAAGGAAAAATAAATCGGGTCAATAAAACCCAGGCAGAAATCATAAATACTATACTGAGGGGTAATGCAAAGATCATCCAGCCAGCAAATGTTATATCTGGCGCCTCCGGAAACAGCTGAGAAAACTGTGTAAGTAATACACCATTTGGTGGAGTACCTATAATAGTTGCGAGACCACCAATGGAAGCCGAATAGGCAAGCCCCAGCATCAGCGCCAGACTAAAATTTTCCGCACGCGGATCGATCTTACCGCCGTTAACCACGATTTTTTTATTCAGGTCTTCATACAAAAGAATAAGTGACAATGCCATTGGCATCATCATCATTGCCGTCGCCGTGTTGGACAACCACATGGACAGGAATCCGGTTGACACCATAAAGCCCAGCACCAGCCGGTGTGGCTGGCCACCAATCACTTTGAGAATATTCAACGCTATTCGTTTGTGCAGGCCCCATTTCTCAACAGCGATAGCGATTATAAAACCGCCGAGAAATAGCAGAATAAGCCAGTCAAAATACTGGGATGCAACATTGTTATACATGATTTGCAGTTCACTCAGATCTACTCCGGGAATAGCGTCCGCATTAATTCGACCTGAAACATTAACCACACGCCCGCGCATAATGCCCAGGAAAGGAAATAACACAATGGGTAGTAAGGCTGTTGCAGGGATTGGTATGGCTTCGGTTATCCACCAGATGGCCATTAACACCACCACTGCTGCCATTCGGGTTGCCAGTGGATTAGCTGGATCGAGATCGACAAAAAACAGTATTGATAAAAAAACCAGGGGGCCCAGCCAGAGGCCAATTCGATTGCGGGTGCTGAGTTTTTCGCCGCGATCGGGTGACGATGTGTCCTGCGGGGTTTCCTGACCCGTGCTGGTAACCATCATTACTCCATTTACTTTTGGAACATGAAGTGGATGCCCGTTGCGATGACAGGCGGCCACTTCATTTCTATCATCAACGGCAAAGACCACCGGGTATTTGCAATAAGATTCCTACCTTCAACTACTTGAAGTTAAGGCAACGAGAGCGGGCAAATGTATGATCGACCTGACGAGCAGGAGCAGGATCACAGTTTTTCTAATATAGCCTCCGCTGCGCTGACTACAATACCGCCCGGTGGTTCAATAGCCAGATGGGTGACAGTGCCGTCATCCACTATCATTGCAAATCGCTGACATCGACTACCCATGCCAAAGCCACTGGCATCCATTTCCAGGCCAATAGCCGCCGTAAATGTACCGTTGCCATCAGCCAGCATAAGAATTTCATCGGCGTTTTGAGCCGTACCCCATGATCCCATCACAAAAGCATCATTGACGGCCATACAGGCGATACTGTCTACACCTTTGCCCTTTATTGTATCCGCGTTTACCACGTAACCTGGCAAATGAGTCAAGGAGCAACCTGGAGTAAAGGCTCCGGGTACGGCAAAAAATACTACCTTCTTGCCGGCAAAAATCTCGTCTGTTGTAATATCTTCCGGCCCTTCGGCGCCCATTATTTTGAACGAACCGCCGGGTATTTTGTCGCCAACTGCAATAGTCATAATAGTCACTCCTGATATGGGGTACTGGGGAACCAGATGCGATTGCAGGTCGCATTCCAGTTGCGGTGCCGAATCCATTTTTTAATTAAAATCCAGCGTGGGATGTTAACAAACTTTGGGGGCAATATACGAGCCAGCTGGCGAAGCAGCCAAAAAACTGGGAACATAAGCCCGATTCAGCTTACACTCCACGATTTCGGCACAGGTTTAATCAGATACTCGAATGGATACACTGTTTTTCTGGGCCTCTAAACTTTTCTGGATGATTTTCACCCCGGGCAGTCTGATCATGCTACTGGTGACGGGGGCCTGGTTGAGTATGATGGCAGGCTGGCAGAAATTGTCACGACGACTCTTGACGAGCGCCAGCCTGTTATTATTACTGATCGCCTTTCTTCCTCTGGGTGAGTGGGCCATTGCACCCCTGGAGCGGCGCTTCAATCAAAACCCCACCATTGCCTCTCCAGTGGACGGTATCGTGGTACTGGGAGGCAGCGTATCACCCGGGCTTTCCGCTATGTGGGATCAGCCACAACTGAACGGCAGTGCCGAACGCCTGACCAGCTTTCTGGATCTGGCCATTCGCTACCCTAATGCCAGGCTACTTTTTTCCGGCGGTAGTGGAGACCTGAGACAACAGGAGTTAAAGGAGGCAGACGTGGCTGATGAACTGTTTTACCAGCTTGGTTTTGTTAACCACAATATTCAGTTTGAAAAGCAATCCAGAAACACTTACGAGAATGGCGTCTTCAGTAAGGAAATGATGATGCCCGCAGAAGGAGAGAACTGGCTGCTGGTGACCTCAGCGTTTCACATGCCACGTGCCATGGGGGTATTCTGTCAGCAACAATGGCCGGTAACTGCCTACCCGGTTGATTACCGCTCCAATAGGGATGACCTGTTACGGTTCGAGCTTGATGTGGAGGGTAGCCTGTCTTTATTAAGCACTGCCATTCATGAATGGCTGGGCCTGCTGGCTTACCGTATCAGCGGCAAAACCAGCAACCTGCTGCCAGGGGCTGACAATAGCTGCATGCCCTAGCAGGCTGCTAAAATAATTTACGAACTCGATCGGTAAGGTTTTCCACCTGATTACCTACCTCTTCCTCCAGCTTGTTTTCCAGCTGTTCAACCTGGGCCCCGATCTCTTCTTCCACCCGCTCACGAACTTCATCAAGAGTGGGTAAATTAGCGCCCAGCAAGGCCTTATTAAGCGCCCCAAGTATCTGCCGACCTGCCTCGGCTACGGTAACCGATGCATCCTTCTCACCGATATTCTGCAAGTGGATATCCGGAAGTGAAATGGGCGCCTGACCAATAAAAGCGACCAGGTTAACTTGTGGGTCGATCATCTTAAAATCCCTTATTATGACCTTCTTGCCTCCCCCTGCACTTTCTTCAGAGGCCGCTTCCCCTGAACCACCGCCGCCGATATTATCCAGCAGGGCGCGAATATTATCCGTGGTAATGCGTGTTTCGTAGGTGATTTCCGGCCGCTGAATAATAATACTTTCTATCTCTATCACATCGGACAGAACCGAGCCCACATTGATTTTTACATCAAGGGCACCAAGCTCCATAGCGTAGGGAGCACTATAACCTTCGGCATTGCCAATTCGAAGTTCCTTGATTCCACCGCTACCACTGAGGGGTGAAATCCCAATCGAGCCTAACGTCACACTGGTTCCCAGAATCGATGAACCCGCCGTTTCAATGCCAGTCTTAAGCATTGAGTCAAAGACCAGAAATACGCCACCTACAGCCACCAAAATTACGACTATCAGCCCAATCAGAATTTTCTTCATGACCCTACATTCTCCTGCCTGTTGACACCCATTAAAATTCACATAAATTCAGGATATTGCATTAATGTTACTTGCCCTGTTGAGGAGCTTCATCTCCCATCGTACCGCTAATCCAATCCTGATGCTGCGAAATACGTTCATAAATTGCAACTGAACCATAACTTCCCTGGGTTTCTTCGCTGAAGCCCTCGTCCATCAGTTCACCCACTGCAATACCCGCCAGGATCCAGCCATTTTCTGACTCCAGCAAGGCCGGCCCTCCACTATCACCCAGGCCGGGCATCCCTTCCAGATCCACCACTTGCGCCTCCAGCTCACGAGGATCGTCAAAGCGGATAAACAAGCGGCGTTCAGCCACCTCCACACGGTTCTGTGCCATTCTGAATTCACCGTCGTCGTATTGTCTTCCTGTTGTACCGATGCCAAAGAATCCCCACCCCAGGATCGTTACCACTTTATGCAACTCATCACCGGAATAATTCAGTGATATTGCCCGAGGGAAATCAAGGGGGTTTTTAAAGTGCAATAAGGCCAGGTCTACTTCCGTTGGCGAATCAGGCTCATAATCAGGGTGTACTACCATGGTATCAATGACCCGATCACGCCTGCCAACTACCACACTAAAATTATTCCCCTTTGCGAGGCTCTGCGCCAATCCCGTTTCATTAACACAGTGAGCGGCTGTAATTGCCCAGTGCGGATGAATAACGGTCGCTACACAAACTTTTCTGTTTCCTTGCCGCTCAAGAAAAAAAACCGCAGGGAACTGGCTTTCCCTTACCAGGTAACTGCCATAACCCCGATCATGGCGAATAATAATAGCGCTACTTTGAATCGCCATTATTGCAACGAGTAAAAGTGATAACAGCTTTATTATACTTTTTGGTCTATTACTGGCTTTCATCACTCTCTTCACTAGTTTGCTCGGCACTGGTGGGAGCAGACTTGCGCAACCGGCGTAGATTAGGCGTATATTTCTGCTTCTTACTCATATTGACTATGGCCAACAATCGATAAATCATAACCACTATTGCCAAAATGACAAATCCCATAATACACACTGCCATCCACTGCTGCGTTGTCCAGGAGGCAGGATTTGACCACACTTCGTACATACTAAATTCCTCAGGCTCAAACAGCCTTGCTGGTACTGCCTATTTTTCGAGAAAATGAACAGTCGCTTCAATGTTCCTGATCCGTTCCCAGGGATCATCCAGTTCAAGCAATTCTTGTTTTTTCTCAAGAGAAACTGGTATCAATTCACTTAATCTCCAGCCCAGCTCCCATAGATTTTCATAATCAATTTGCAAATTCATATCCTGCACTGCCGGATGTTTTTCCAGCACATGCAGTAACTCAGTCATATCGGAGCATTCATCCTGCACCGGAATGCTTCTTTCACCGGATATTTCAGTCTCACTGAAACACACTCTTGCCATGAGCAGATCACTATCGGCGATCCAGTGCTCTTTAATTCGAAATTTGCTCACACCCTCAACGATAATCGACAACAGCCCGTTGGGTAGCTGGTCCCAGTCAACGATCCGGGCATAGGTTCCCATATCGTGAATGGTTTGCTTTCTACCCGGCGCGGCTACTTCTCCGCCTTCCTTAAGCAAAGTAATACCGAAACCGGTATCGGACTTCAGTGATCTGGAAACGAGATCCAGATAACGTCTCTCAAAAATCTGTAAAGTCAGCTTTCCCTTGGGGAAAAGTACGGAATTAAGGGGGAACAGGGGGATTTCCTGTAAGTTGCTCATGACCGTGTACTGGTCTTTTCCAACTCATCCAGCAACTTCTGATGGATGCCATCAAAACCACCATTACTCATAACAACAATTTGATCGCCATTAATACAATGATCAGCAAGAAATTCTACAATTTCATCTGTGCTGGAAAATTTTCTAGCCGGTTTTTTGCTGGCTGCCATGAGTTCATCCAGGTCCAGAGAAGAAGCTTCCGGCTGCTTCCACAGGGTCAGATCAGCTGCAGCCGTTGCATCAGCCAGCTGCGACTGATGAACACCCATTCGCATAGTATTGGAACGAGGTTCAATTACCGCTATCAGGCGAGTCTCTTCAGTTTGATGCTTCAGCTTTGCTGCCATTCCCTCGAGAGTGGAAGCAATTGCCGTAGGGTGGTGGGCAAAATCATCATAAACACTGATACCCCTGACTTCCCCCCGCAGTTCCATGCGTCTTTTGACTCCCTCAAAGTTGTTCAAGGCCTCACAGGCAACAGCAACTCCCACACCACTATGGTGAGCCGCAGCAATAGCCGCCAGAGCATTTTTTACATTGTGCATGCCGGTCATTTCCCAGTTCACCGTATGTTGGCTCAGCAGGGAATTCTCAGACTCACCACAGTACTTCAATACTTCAAAATGGCTACCTTGCTCATCTAGCAAACTGGCATTCCAGAATACCTTATCGTCCTGCGCGCGTTGTCTGCATTCCTGCTCGCTAACTGAAACACCATACTGCTGCGTTGGCGTCCAGCACCCCATGGCAAGTACTTCGTCAATATTGGGCTCTGAATGCGCATAAAGAATCAGCCCATTGGATGGTATTGTTCTTACCAGATGATGAAACTGCTTTTGTATAGAAGAAAGATCATCAAAAATATCGCCATGATCAAATTCCAGGTTATTCAGAATCGCGGTGCGCGGTGCGTAATGAATAAACTTGGAGCGTTTATCGAAAAAGGCGGTGTCGTACTCGTCAGCCTCAACCACAAAAAAGGGTGGCTCTCCCAGGGTGGCGGAACTGGGAAAATTTTTGGCTATTCCACCAATCAGATAACCTGGATTCAGGCCGGCATATTCCAGTATCCAGGCCAGCATCGAACTGGTGGTTGTCTTGCCATGGGTGCCGGCCACACCCAGCACCCAGCGATCCTTTAACACCCACCGGGCCAGAAACTCGGGGCCCGAACAATAGGGTATATTACTGTTAAGCACATGCTCCACCGCGGGATTACCACGGGACATGGCATTTCCGATGACAACCAGATCCGGTTGAGGTTTCAGGTTTTCAGCATTGTAGCCCTGACACAGCTCTATTCCCTGAGCTTCCAACTGAGTGCTCATGGGGGGATAAACGTTTGCGTCACTGCCGCTCACCTCATGACCTAATTGCCTGGCCAACACCGCCAGACTACCCATGAAGGTACCGCAAATACCCAGTATATGAATATGCATACAGTTCCCCTAAAATTACGACTCAGAACACGCGTGTTTATAACATAAAAGTCCGGTAGGATTGCAGTAAAGTGCAAGCTCCGACTCAAGAATATTATTTCCATGACAGCAAATTCATTCTGGGATTTTTCCAATGCACTTTACGCTCGTGACACAGTAGAGCAAGCCTGCCTTACGCTGCAAAACGAACATGGCCTTGATGTGAATATCGTGTTGTTTTGCCTGTGGTACGGAGCGCACTACGGATCGCTGTCTCCAGCAAAAATGCAGCAGCTGTTCAATTTTTCCGACACCTGGGCTAGCCGTGTAGTCAGACCCCTTCGTGACAGTCGTCGCTGGATGAAAAGCCAGAGCTTATTTTCCAGTGTCACAGCAGAGGATATAGAAGAATTACGCACCGCCATCAAACGCCTGGAGTTGCAGGCGGAACAGCTTCAACAGAATGAAATGGAATCGCTGGTAAAAGAGGGTCCTGCAGAGAATTCGAAACATCCCCCTGAAGCCATGATGGATAACCTGCTTGCTTACTTGAAGCAACTGGCTCTGGTGCCGAAGCCGCAGTTGATTGACTGTTACCAGGTCATTATGGATGCGATGGATTAAACGCAGGGCGAATTATTCAGTAGTTCCCTGCCACCGCGTCACCAGCCCCACATCCATATCAAATAAATCCAGCAGCCTGCCTACATGGTGATTGACCAGGTCGTCGATTGTTTTCGGTCTGGTATAGAAGGCCGGGACCGGCGGTGCCAGAATCACTCCCATCTGGCTCGCCTCGTAAAACAATCGGCAATGACCCGTGTGCAGAGGTGTTTCTCTTGGCACCAGAACCAGCTTGCGGCGTTCTTTCAGAACCACATCCGCTGCTCTCACCAGCAAGTTGTCGCCGTAGGAATTAACAATAGCTGACAGGGTTTTTATGGAACACGGCGCAACAATCATGCCGTCGGTTTTAAATGAACCACTGGCAATGCGAGCGGAAATATCCTTGACTGAGTAGACATGATCGGCCATGGCCTTAACATCATCCACCTGCCAGTCAGTTTCGATGGCAATATTCATCTTCGCCGAGCCTGTCATTACCAGGTGTGTTTCCACCCCTGGTTCCTTTTGCAGAACTTCCAGCAACCTGATGCCATAGATAAGACCACTGGCCCCTGACAGCCCTATTACCAGATGCATAACTGTATTTCACTCCCCATGCTTACGAAGGCAAATTGTTGCATCATTCCCGAGCAAAAGCCAAGGTTGATCTGATACCCACCGATGATAAGATGCCTTTTTCAATGTGTATCACCTCAGCGAGAGAAGTATGGCGAAAGAAAATTTATTTTACGCACAGTCCGGTGGAGTTACGTCAGTAATTAATGCCAGTGCCTGTGGTGTTATAGAAACCGCAAGGCAACACCGCAATAAAATCGGCAAGGTTTTCGCCGGCCGCAACGGCATTATCGGAGGCCTGCGTGAAGAATTAATTGATACCAACCAGGAATCTGCCCGGGTTATTGCCCAACTTCGTAACACCCCGGCCGGGGCTTTCGGGTCCTGTCGCTACAAGCTGAAGAGCTTTACGAAAACCAGAAGGAATACCAGCGTCTGATGGAGGTATTCAAGGCTCACAATATTCGCTACTTCCTCTATAACGGTGGCGGTGATTCCCAGGACACCGCCAACAAGATTGCCCAGTTCAGCATTTCCGAAGGGTTTCCCATTACCTGCATCGGCATACCCAAGACCGTGGATAATGACTTGCCGGTAACAGACAACTGCCCGGGATTCGGCTCTGTCGCCAAATACGTTGCCGTCTCTATCAAGGAGGCCGGGCTCGATGTAGCTTCCATGTGCGAAAGTTCCACCAAGGTTTTTGTGTTGGAAGTCATGGGTCGTCACGCCGGTTGGATTGCCGGTGCCGCCGGCCTGGCGACCGAACAGGAAGGGGATGCACCACACATTATATTGTTCCCGGAAATTCCATTTAACCGAGACAAGTTTCTGCGCAAGGTCAAATCTTGTGTTAAAAAATACGGTTACTGCGCCATCGTCGTCTCCGAAGGAGCCCAACATAAAGATGGCCGTTTTCTGGCGGATGCAGGTAACCGTGATGCCTTCGGCCATATGCAACTGGGAGGTGTGGCGCCTTTTGTTGCCAACATGGTTAAAGATGAACTGGGCTACAAATACCACTGGGCAGTTTCCGACTACCTGCAAAGGTCAGCTCGACATATTGCCTCTGCCACCGACGTAGAACAGGCCTATGCTATGGGTAAGGCGGCGGTAGAATTTGCCCTGGCGGGAAAAAACGCCGTTATGCCCATAATCGTACGTAAGCCTGGCAAAAAATATCGCTGGATTGTCGGCGAAGCCAAACTTAGCGATGTGGCCAATGTAGAGAAAACCATGCCCCGCCACTTCATCACCCGTGATGGGTTTCATATCACCGATGTGGCCCGCGAATATTTCTCCCCTTTGATTCAAGGAGAAGACTATCCGCCCTACAAAAATGGCATCCCGCAATATGCGAGATTAAAAAAGAAGTTGGCAGAGAAAAAACTGAAACCCTGGAAAGGCTAGTTTAATCCTGCAAGTGAGGGGAATTGTAGCGGGTTCTCTGAGGCTGGTGGCGTGAGTCTAGGGCGACAATCGCTGGATTGCCCAGCTTTCATCGGCTTCAAGACTATAGCTAAAACGATCATGCAAGCGGTGCTCCCCGCCTTGCCAGAATTCTATCTCTCTGGCTTTTATCCGGAACCCTCCCCAGAAATCCGGCAAAGGAACGTCACCCTCGGCGAACTTGTGCTTGATGGATTCAAACTGGTTCAATAAAAATGAGCGAGAGGAAATTCCCTTACTTTGGGCTGAGGCCCAGGCGGCAATCTGGCTTTCCCGGGGTCGTGTTAAAAAGTATTTGAGAGACTCGATGTTGGATATTTTTTCTGCCACACCACACACTTTTACCTGGCGGTCAATTTCATGCCAGGGGAAATGTAAGCTGACGTTGGCATTGTCAGCTATTTCAATTGCCTTGCGAGATTGATAGTTGGTAAAGAAAATAAACCCCTGATCGTCCACTTGCTTCAGCAATACGATACGCTGGCTGGGCTGACCATCGGCCGAAACGGTGGCCAGGGTCATGGCCGTGGGATCGTTCAATCCCATTTCCATCGCCTGTGTCATCCAGACATTAAACTGCTCCAGCGGGTTATCCAGCAGGGACTCACGACGTAAACCGTCGCACAGATATTCGCGCCTTATTGATCCCAGATCCATTAGTAACTCGAGGGTTGAATTCTATCGCCAGCATTTTTACCAACCATGGCGGTCACATATTGTCGTTTTCTATCGAACAAAATCACCGTAATCCCATAGCTGTTCGCGGACAGTGCCGGTTGAATAATAGAAGGTGCCAAAACCGTGTTTATCATTGGCAAAAAAGCCACCTTCGTACCTGCTGCCATTTTTCCAGCGATAAACTCCCTCTCCCTGGTAAAGGTCATTCACAAATTCTCCCGTATAGTTTTCAATATTTTGTGATAACCAGAATCCCGAGTGTTCGTTTTCTCGCCACTGCATCAGACCTACGAAATAGGAACCCCGACCGTGGCGTTTATCGTCACGCCACTGCCCGATATAAAGGTCTTCCTTGCCATCCCAGTAGGTGCCTCGTCCATTGCGTCGACCTTCAACCCAGTTGCCCACATAAATAGCTTTTTCAACAAAACTCAGTGGTTCTTCCAGCCTGCCATATCCGTGTAATTCCCCGTCCTGAAAACTACCCCGGTAAACGGCCTTGCCGACTGGGGTTTTAATTTCCATCGTGCCCCGGCCATTATCACAATCACCATAAACACATTGTTTGTCCAGAATCTCTGGCAAGGGTTGACCCTGCACTGAACCTGTAAAGCAGATTAACGTCAGCACAAACATCCCTGATGGAAATCTTTTTATTCGCCCCAAGATGTCAAATCTGCCTGAAAACATTGACTGCCCACTGTTCCTTAATTGTTTCCCCAATAGGCTTGTGATTATATACCCATCATGGCTGACCTCACTACTGTTCAGAAGTGTTTATCAAAAAGAGGTTTCAGCAAAATTGACCTGATGAGCCCGATCCCGGGTGGCTGCATCAATGAAATAAACCGGCTTACTCTCAACAAGGGCCACTCACTGATTCTCAAAACAAACAATAACCGACCACCCACTTTTTTTGCAGCCGAAGCGGCCGGTCTCGATGCACTTCGCCGGGCATGTAGTCTACGGGTACCCAGGGTCATAATACTCAAAGAGGATTTTCTGGTACTGGAAGATTTGGGCAACGCTCCTGCTACAGCAAATTACTGGCACATTCTCGGGGAAGGACTTGCAGAATTGCACGGTAACATCAAACCCGACTTCGGGTTCAATTCGGACAACTATTGCGGCCTAACACCCCAGTCTAATCCGCCTACCGCGGACGGATTTGTATTCTTTGGTCAGTTTTGCCTACTGGCTCTAGGCACAAAAGCAGAAGGAATGGGCTTACTGACAAGTAGCGACCTGCATGCTATCGAAACAATCGCGCACAATCTTCCCCGCTGGATACCTGCTCAGCCAGCGGTACTCATTCATGGTGATCTGTGGAGCGGAAATGTGCACTGTGATAAAAAGGGACAGCCGGCCCTTATTGATCCTGCCTGTTACTGGGGCTGGGCCGAAGCGGAGCTGTCCATGACGATGCTGTTTGGCGGGTTTGACCGCCAGTTTTATTCAGCCTACGAATCAGCTTCCGATATTGCAACTGACTGGCGTGAAAGAGCCCCGCTGTACAACCTCTACCACCTGTTAAACCACCTCGTGCTTTTTGGTGAAGGCTACCTTGCTCAAGTCCGCACTGTAGTTAAACGCTACAGCGGTTAAAGCTGCCGCAACACATTCAGTGGACTGACGTTAACCACTCGTCGGGTGGAATTGATACCAAGCATGGCGATTACCACCATGCCGATCAGGGGCCCGGCTATCCATACCCAGTAATGCATGTGGAAGTCCTGCTCGAAGACAAATTCCTGCAGATAATAAAGGCTTCCTTCGGCACCAACAGTGGCGATGATACCAGCGATAAATCCAATGCTTGCGAACTCGATTAACAGGCTGGTCAAAATCAGCTTTCGCCCCGCTCCCAGGGTTCGAAGTATGGCATTCTCCCTGAATCGTTCATCAAGAGTGGCGTTTACGCAGGATAGAAGTACCAGGGCACCACAGGCCAGCACCAGAATCGAAATTAACTCTATGGCCGAGGTAACCTGGGCAATAATGTTTTGAATCTGTTCTATCAACGCATCAATTTCTATGACAATTATAGTGGGAAACAGGCGTAACAAATCGTTAAGCAAAATTTTCTGCTCCTGCTCCATCAGAACAGTGGACAGGTAGGTGGCCCCCAGATGATCTAGAGTGCCAGAAGAAAATATAAAGTAAAAGTTGGGCTGCATATTATCCCAACGCACGGTTCGAATGCTCTGAACTGCAACGGTGAAAGTCTGTTGGTTGGCCTCGAATTCGATTTCGTCACCGATATTGATTCCCAACTGGCGGGCATAATCCGCCTCCACCGAGACCATACCTGCGGGGGTATTCGCATCCCACCATTGCCCGGCTATCACCTGGTTATCAGGTGGCAATATGTCTGTCCAGGTAATTTGCCTGGTGGGACGGCGTCCCCGACTTCCGGTACTATCACTCCCTTCGGAGGCCGATTCCTGCCCGACCGCATCGTCTGCGTCCCCCTGTTCGGCCTGCTGCGCACCTCGCTCGGTAATATTTCCCCTTTCTTCCTCACCGTCAAAAAATCTGCTCCTTGGCGGCTCACCGTTAATTGAATTCAGCCTGGCCGCGAACATAGGGTAAAAAATATTTTGCTCAATACCATTTTCGTCGAAAAAGTTCTGTATACCTTCAACCTGTGACTGCGTCACATTCATCAGAAAGTGATTCGGCGTGTTCTCCGGAAGCTGGGCCTGCCAATCATCAATTAAATCCGTACGCAACAAGGTAAGCACCAGCAGTGACATGATGGTGATCGAGAATACCAGCACCTGCAGTACATTCTGCTTGCGCCGGCGACGGGTGGCAGACATAGCCAACTTCCAGGCGCTTCCCGCTTTCATTCCCACCGAGCTGCTTGACCGCAGTAACAGGTATGACACAACTGAAAGAAACAGCGTTATGGCTGCAACAGAAAGCACCAGTACGGATGTCAGAACAAGATCCTGGCTGTACCACAAAATAAGAAATACAGAACCTGTGATTCCAACTATGTAAGGAACATGAGCACCTATTTTTGTCTGATCTATATCTTTGCGCAGTACTCGCAGAGGTGAAGTATGGCGCAGCGCCAGCAGAGGCGGTAAGGCAAAAGACAAAAGACATATGAAAGCTGTTAGTGAACCTATAATAAAAGGCTGAAAACTGGCCGGCGGCAAATCAACCACAATAATCGACGACAGTATTTGTAAAATTAAATGATGAATTATCCAGCCAGCGAACCAACCCACTACAATGGCGATTGCCGCCAGCACAATCTGAATCGAAATATAGATCACACTTATCTGGTTAGAAGTACAGCCCAGGGTTTTTAAAATAGCAACGTAATCGTAATGTCTTTCGCTATAACGTTTTGCGGTCAAAGCAATAGCCACCCCTGCCAGCAACACGGCGAACAGGCTGCCCAGGAGCAAAAAACTTTCGGCCTTGTTCAGTGCATCGCTTACCTCCTCAGATTCATCACGCACATCACGCAGACGAGACTGGCCCTCTGATTGTTCCTGCAGCCAGGCACCATATACATCCAGTGTGTCCTCGTCTCCAGCGAAGAGATAGCGATAACTGACACGGCTACCCGGTTGTATAACATTGGTCACCGGCACATCAGCTAAATTTAACATCAACCGTGGGCCCGCATTGTCAACCATGCCCCCTTGCTGGCGATCCGGTTCCACCACCAGAACCTTGCCGACTCGAAGCTCGGCCTCACCTACATAAATACTGTCACCAACATCGATGTCCAGTGCAGGAAGAACCCTTGATTCCAACCAGACTTCCCCGGGAACCGGCCCACCTTCCACCGGTATGCCACGTATAAAAGGTTCATCAGCGGCAATAAGTTCGCCACGCAAGGGGTAGGATGAACTTACAGCTTTGGCTGAAACCAGTAAATTGGCGGTATCTGAAAAAACCATGGAGGTAAACGAGATGGTTTCGGCGGTTTGCAGCCCCTGTGATGCCGCCTCGGTTATCCACTGCCTGGGCACTTCCTGACGCCCGCTCAGCACCCTGTCCGCCGCAAGCATGTTGGCAGACTCAAGCAGCAACGCCTGTTCAAGCCGGTCAGTAAACAGGGCGATACCGGTAACCGATGTCACTGCCATTACCAGAGCCAGAAACAATAACTTCAATTCCCCTCCGGCCCAGTCGCGCCATAGCAAGGTCAAAGACAATCGGAACAGGGAGAGGAAACTCCGCTTATGCGTCAGTGCGGCATCACTCATGAGTGATTTCCTCAACCTTCCGGTCACTCACCACCTCGCCCGCAACCAATTTGATCTTACGACCACATTTTTCGGCCAGCCGCTCATCGTGGGTTACCAGAATCAGCGTGGTGGCGTATTCCTTGTTCAGCTCAAACAACAAATCTATTACCCTGGCGCCTGTTGCCGTATCCAGGTTGCCCGTTGGCTCATCTGCAAAAAGAATGCGGGCTTCAGAAGCAAATGCCCTGGCAATGGCTACCCGCTGTTGCTCGCCACCGGATAATTGATTTGGATAGTGGTGCCAGCGTTTTTCCAGACCTACCCGGCTTAACAAATTACTGGCTTTGTTCCTGGCATCAGGGTCACCCTTGAGCTCAATAGGTAACATGACATTTTCCAGGGCGGTTAAACTTGGCAGCAACTGAAAAGATTGGAAAACAAATCCAACCAGCTGCCCACGAAGAATGGCTCGTTCCTCCTTGTCCAGCGCAACCAGACTGTTTCCATCAAGCACGACATCACCGGAAGATGGGCTATCCAGGCCAGCCATCAGACCCAACAGGGTGGACTTGCCAGAACCTGACTCTCCCACAATAGCCACCGCTTCTCCCTCAGCAATATCAAGATCTACATTCTTGAGGATAGTGAGAAGACCTTCACTGGTGGGAACAGTTTTGGTCAGTTTTTCTGTTCGAATCATCTACCGGTCCACTGGAGTTGGAAATGAGGGTGCATTATAGGCATATTCAGCGTGGTTTCACTGCATAGCCCCTTTTCTGATCGGTACATATGTACGATTCGCCGTTTTGACGGAATACATAGTTTGATTTGCTGGTTAGAATTATACTACGCAGCGTATGACAAAACTTTTCCTCAAATACAGCTGGCACATCAATCGGTCACTGGTTCTGATAACCCTGGTCCTGGCCGGAAATGCCAGCGCTGACTCTGACTATACCTTGATGGTGTACGGCGACAGCCTCAGCGCAGGTTATGGCCTTGAGGAGTCACAGGACTGGGTGACACTGTTATCCAGCAAGCTGACCCGGGAAAATTTTGACTACGCAGTTATCAACGCCAGCGTCAGCGGTGAAACCACCACCGGTGGACTCTCCAGATTACCCGCCATGCTGGATTCATATGAACCAGACCTGTTTATTCTTGAATTGGGTGGCAACGATGGCCTGCGAGGTATTCCGCTGCGCAATATTCGTGAGAACCTGCAGGCAATAATAAAACTGGCCCAATCCAGTGGTGCCGAAGTAGTACTGGTGGGAATTCAAATTCCTCCGAATTACGGGCCCCGTTACACCAAACCATTTTTCCAACAGTATGCAGACATAGCCACAGAGATGAATTTACCCCTGGTACCTTTCCTTATCGACGGTATACCCCAACAACCGGAACTGATGCAGGACGATGGCATTCATCCCAAAGCGGAAGCCCAGGGAATGATTCTTGATAACGTGTGGCCGATACTGCAACCAATCCTTGAAGAATAGGCCTGAACCGTTACTCGCGGAGCCGTTATCAGAACGTACACTCTTCCATTGGAATTACGGGTCAGAAACGGGCAGGGTCGTCCCTGGCAATGCAGCACCACGACTTTTTTCAGAAATTCTTAACAACATCACCGCCGAAGCCAGATTGCATAACGCAATGGCAATAAAAGCCAGATCATAATTGCCCACCAGGTCATAATAGTAAGCCACCATCACCGGGCCGATTGCCGACATGCCAAAAGTAAATGGCATGGCCATACTGCGCACCGAACCAAGATAGCGGCGACCGAAAAAAGAGGCCCAGATCACTTCCTGCAGAGGGATCAAGCCACCCCAGCCAACACCCATGAGCAGAAATCCGGCATAGGTCAATACATCAATTTGGACGCGAACACTGAGCACAATCACAATCACCGCCGTGCCAGTTATGGCGGCCCCCAGCGCTGCTAGAATCCTGGCACTGAAATGGTCAATAAGACTTCCCCACAGTGGCTTGCTGATAAAGGCGGGCAACGATGCCAGGGATAGTATGGATGCGGCCGAAATTCTGGAGAATCCCGCGTCGGTTAAAAATGGAATGGTTTGCAACAGCATTACCGTAATGGAAATCTGGAACAAACCGAATGCCAGTACCAACAGGTAAAAATTGACGGTACGCATAGCCTGGGAACGGTTCATGGAATTGTCATAATCCGCCTGGGCCTGACTCGCCATTCCGGATTTTACCTGCTCCGGAGTCATGCCATCGGGATGCAGGGCATAATCTTCCGGGGATCTTTTGACCAGGGATGCCGCTGGCAAAGCAAAAAGCAACACGGCAATCCCCAGTATTTCCCAAGTTTCGCGCCAGCCAAAATTATCTATCATCCAGGTCGCGGTGGGCGGCAATAACATACCGGACAAGGAAACCCCCATCGCTGCCACTGCCACCGCCTTGCCCCGTTTCTGCACGAACCATTTACCCAGCGTAACGTTAACCACCAGGTTGCCAATCATGGCCCCACCCATGGTGAGAATTACGCCGTTAAGCACCAGCCACTGACTCAGGGTATTTATTCCTCCCAGGCTGTATACCGAACCGGAAAGGATCAGGGTGCCGGCAATGATGAAGGGGCGTCCTCCATACCGATCAATATAAGTGCCAACGGCAAATCCGGTAATCGCCAGCACCATCTGGCCAATGGAGCGAGCCATGATGAACTCGGTACGACTCCAGCCAAATTCTTCTGTCATGGGAGTGAGAAACGGTCCGACGACGTAGTTCTGCATACCCACAGCAATGAACTGGGTAACAAACGCAGCCACTATGATCCAGTAGCCGTAAAACAGGCGTCCATTTGAAGAAGCTGCAGTGGAAATCACATGAATGGCCAGGCGTAACTAAAAAGATTGGAATGGCATATTTACATAATAACCGCCCCAAACAACAGGGCGGTTATTATGACACCTGACCCGACTATATTCACTGATGTCTCATTAATATCAGCCACTTTGCCGAGTCAAATCAGTTCCTGCTGATACCGCTACCTGGCAAGACGATAGTTGCCACGATTGGCCCGGACGCGATCGCTGCGACGGGATTCAGTGGCATTACGGCGGTGCTTGTTCCCGCCATCACCGCTGCTAACATGATCACGGTTTCGTCGCCCCTGGTGGCCATCTGCCGCGCCATTACTGCGTCCTTGACCTCTGTGGCCGCTATTCCCGGAACCATCATGGTCGCGTCGGTGCTTTCGCTCTATTACCGGGCTGCGGTGATCACGATCGTTGCGACTGTGATTAATCCGAATATCCCCGGACGGACGCCAACTTCGTATCTGTCTGTGTGAGTGAGAATTTATGAATACCCGTGGTGCTGAATAATAGGGTCGCCTGTCATAGTTATAAAGATAGCTCTGATACGCAGGAGTTCCGGAGCGAAAGCTCTGATAATAGCTGTCACCGTAAAACTGGTATTTCAGGCTTTCATACAGACTGGCAACACGATCAAACTCATTGCTTATATGACCATTGCCAACTCCGTGCCTGGTTCTTAGAAAAGCCGTTTCCACTCTTTGATAGGAACGGGAAACGTCGGTGAATCGGGTTCGAATATAGGCACTTGAACGCTCCCTCGCAATACTCTCGGTTAACTTTTGCGCCTTGCTGCTGAGACGCCGTGCATTGTGGCTGACACTACTGAATCCGCCCGCGGCCTTCGCATCATGGGCCAGATGGTCGCTGGCTTGCTCCAGTTCATTGGCCAGTCGCTGAATATCCCGATGGGAAGCGAAAGACACGGCGGGTAAAATCGCTACCAGTACTATGAGTAATGCTTTCATGTTCATGTCCAAGACTCCTGTGTATAAGGTGGCTGTAAAGACACATATCCTGCCAACTGTCTGTTTTCAACGTCCTCTAATTTGTGCCCTGGATCCATTCTTACAATAAGTAACTGAACCGTAACTTAAGACACTCTGACAATTTAATAAGGCCGAGCAAGTTTTACTCTTCTTGTGTGCAGCCGTTTCCACACTGTATCAGCCTGCAGCTTGGAAAGGCCAGCACTGTAGTCAACTGGAACGACCGGGCCAACAAAACCACCTGTAGGCGAACCTGCCACAATTCCTTTTTTCCATATTACCGGTGGATACATTGAGGTTCGCGCGACACACATTATAAATTCGACGAAGTTTCTGCCGATAAATTGGCTCGGGATATGATTGCCTGAAACTTGCCTATCACTGGCTCCAGTCCTTGATGAATTGACTCCACAACCAGCGCATGGCCAATGGAAACTTCAAGGATTTGGGGGATTTCCAGAAACCGCTCCAGATTGTTCAGATCGAGATCATGGCCAGCATTTATGCCAATGCCCAGTTCCGTCGCCTTTGCCGCAGCAGCACGATACTCCTGCAATACAGCTTCTTCGCTGAGGGTACCAAAACTTTCTGCATATCCTTCTGTATAAAGTTCAACCCGATCGGCCCGAACGCCTGGAACCTGTTCAATGATGGACACAACCGGATCCACAAAAAGGCTGCTTCGAATATTGGCCGCCCTGAGCCTCCCGGTTACATCCTGCAAAAGCTGACTGTTAGCCGCAATATCCCAACCATGATCCGATGTCAGCTGCCCCGGTTCATCCGGTACCAGGGTACATTGATCCGGCCTCACTTCCAGCACCAGATCCAGGAACGAGGGTGTTGGATAACCCTCCATATTGAATTCCACGTCGGGAATATTTTTCAGGTAAGCGCTCAAATCATATACGTCCTGCCGTGTCACATGCCTCTGGTCGGGTCGGGGGTGTACGGTTATTCCCTTCACACCAAGAGCAAGACAGGTTCTGGAAAATTCCAGGACATCCGGATAATTTCTACCGCGGGAATTACGCAGCAATGCAATCTTATTTACATTTACACTGAGTACCGTCATAGGTTTATTGTCCCTGCGCCATAAAATATTCTCTGGCGATTTTATTAAAAACCTGCGGCTTCTGCGCGTGCACCCAGTGACCCGCACCCATCACTATTTTAACTTTTGCGGCCGGGAACAAAGCCATTATTTCTTTTCTATCCTGTTCCTGTATATAGTTAGACAAGGCGCCTTTCACAAAAAGAACATCACCTTCACAGGGCTTGTCTGCGTCTGGTTTATCCCTGAGATTATCATAATTGCTTTTCAGTGCGGTCAGATTAAAACGCCAGCGATAGCCGCCTGATTTGTTGTGCACCAATGAGGAAAGTAAAAATTGCCTGACCTCAGGTTCGTCGATGAAGCGCCCGAGAACCTCGTCAGCTTCAGCGCGCGAGGCAAGTGTTTCCGGCTCAACCGCCGCAAGCCCCAGGAATACGTCTTCATGGTCTCCCCGGTTTTTTTCATAACGCACTGGAGCGATATCTACCACCAGCAATTTATTGACTCGCCGAGGCTGATCCAACGCCAGTTGCATAGCCACCTTGCCTCCCATGGAATGCCCCAGAATATGGGCCTGGCGGATTTCCCGGGCGTCGAGAAATTCCAGTACATCTTCCGCCATCACAGGGTAAGTCATGCTGTTCTCATGGGGCGAATCGCCGTGATTACGCAGGTCCAGGCTATAAACGGCAAATTGTGACGCTAACTCCCGGGCATGGAAATTCCAGTTTTTAAGGCTGCCAAACAAACCGTGAAGAATAACAAGGGGGTCGCCCTGCTCAGAGTACTGTCTGAAATTCAATTTCATATAACTATAGATTGGCCTTGATGATATCGATTACGTCTAGGTGATGGGTTTTGGTTCTGACCTTGTCCATTATGTGGGCAATGCGACCATCCTTGTCGATGATAAAGGTAGTTCTGATCAACCCCATGAATTCCCGGCCCATGAATTTTTTCATACCCCATACGCCGTATTTGTCGGCAATGGCATGGTCTTCATCGGACAGCAGCGTAAAATTCAGCCCATCCCGTTCACTGAATTTTGCCAGCCTTGATACCGGGTCCGGGCTTAAACCGAGAGCTACGGTATCGAGTTTCCGCAATTGCTTCTGGCTATCCCTGAGGCCACAGGCCTGTACCGTACACCCCGGAGTCATGGCTTTGGGATAGAAATACAGAGTGACGTTTTGTTTGCCTCTGAAGTCTTTCAGAGCAACCTTTTCTCCTTTTTGATCAAGCAGAGTAAAAACAGGTGCGAGATTTCCAATCTTTATAGCCATTTATTTAATCCTTCGAAATTGATGACACAAATCACGTGATCTGGATTATAGCGACTGCTCTTTCAAACCGTAACCACCATGTTATTATCAGGCCATGGGCAGGTCTTTACAGTCTATTGTAGTGCTGACCGGGGCTGGCATTTCCGCAGAATCCGGAATCAATACATTCAGAGCCGCCGACGGACTGTGGGAAGAGCACGCCATTGAAGATGTGGCGACTCCGGAAGGCTTCCAACGCAACCCTCAACTGGTTTATCAGTTCTACAACGAGCGTCGTCGCCAACTGCTATCGGCTGATGTCAAACCCAATGCTGCACACATCGCCCTGGCAAATTTCGAACAGAAATTCCCCGGAAAATTTCTGCTTGTCACCCAGAACGTTGATAACTTGCACGAAAGAGTTGGCAGTAAAAATCTCGTTCACATGCACGGTGAATTATTGAAGATGCGTTGTGTGAATACGGCCCTGGTGTTTGATATTAACGAGGATTTTGATTTTGACACCAGGTGCCGCTGCTGTCGTGAACCAGGAAACCTTCGCCCTCATATTGTCTGGTTTGGTGAAATGCCCTTTGCAATGGCCCAGATCAACCGTGCACTTGAAGCGTGCGATATGTTCATTGCCATTGGCACTTCCGGCAATGTTTATCCCGCTTCAGGTTTCTATCACTGCGCCAGTAGTCATCAGGCACAAACAGTTGAACTAAATCTTGCACGCACCGGTTCAGCATTTGACGAACACGTCTGCGGCCTTGCATCAGAAGTCGTGCCGCGCTACCTCGATTCGCTGCTGAGATAATTTGGGTTAAACGCGAAAGCTGAGGGTCTCGGGTGGCAAACACAACTGATTGTTACACAATTGCACCTGTAATTTGAGACCGATGCTGTTTGATTGCAAATCATCAGCCTGCCCTTCACAGCGATGCAACAGCACCTCCAGTTCCAGGGACTGATCGTACACGGCTACTTCAGGAGTTCCCCCAATTATGGAT
>JAESQX010000066.1 GCA_016764875.1 Gammaproteobacteria bacterium | reverse complement strand
TCACAGCCAATACTGATGTAGCCCTGGTCATGTAGTTCGTTATAGGGCACATCAAACATGCGGATGTAATCCCACACCTGCTGTAAAGACCAATTAGCCAGCGGATTAACCTTAAGCAGGGACTTGCCCTCTGAGGAGAAGGTACCGTCCCGTTCATACGTAGGTAGGGCGGTCCTACTAGGACTCTGGTCCCGTCGTTGTCCGGTAATCCAGCCATCAAGAGTGGCCAGTTTACGTCGCAGTGGCTCTATCTTACGAATGCCGCAGCACTCTTCGTGACCGTCATCATAGAAACTGAACAGCCCTTTCTTTTTCACCAAGGCCTCAAGAGCGCTTGCATCAGGCTGCAATATTTCAAGATTAAGAGCATAGCGCTTTCTAACTTTATCAATATAGCGGTAGGTCTGGGGATGGAGACGCCCGGTGTCCAGGGTAAAGACAGGAATATCCTTCCTGATCCTTACCGCCATCGCCACCAGCGCTATGTCCTCAGCGCCGCTAAAAGAAATGGCTATATTGGGGACCAGCTCCAGAACCTCGGCAAGTATCTCCTTTGGTTCCGTTGACTGGGCACGGGCATTCAATACTTCAATTTTTTCAACAGCTAACATTACATTACTCGGGGGAGTTTTACGTGGGCGAGGGTATTTTCTGACATTTGCCCGTTCAGGTAAAGCTATCAGGGTGTGGAACAATTATCGGCACAATGTTCCACGTGAAAAAATTCAATGAATTTAAAGGGTTAGACAGTATAAGCAATACCGACACACAAGATATAGTTATCCTTCAAGGCCGCGCCGGCCATATATAGGAAAACTTTAATGTGCTTTTGGTGTATTTGGACAGCCATGAAGGTATCAGGAGCGGTTGTAATACCCGGGCGTTCTGCTAAATTGTCGCTTTTTTACGCAATCGGCGTGGGAGTACCGCGATGGAAATAGCCTGTCTTGACCTGGAGGGAGTACTGGTTCCTGAGATCTGGATTGATTTTGCCGATAAAACCGGCATCAACGAATTACGCGCGACCACCCGGGATATACCAGACTATGACGTACTGATGACCCAACGGTTGCAGATACTTGATAAGCACAAGCTGGGGCTGGAAGATATCAGGGAGGTAATTTCCAGTATGTCGCCACTTCCTGGAGCTCGTGGCTTCATCGACTGGCTCAGAGAACGATTCCAGGTAGTGATTCTTTCCGATACGTTTTACGAGTTCTCACAGCCCCTGATGGCCCAGCTGGGCTTTCCAACCCTGCTTTGCCACCATCTGGAAGCTGATGAAACCGGTAAGATTGTTAATTACAAAATCAGGCTCAAGGATCACAAGCGCAAGTCCGTTATAGCGTTCCATGGACTTAATTACCGGGTTATTGCAGCGGGAGATTCCTACAACGATACTTCCATGCTGGGTGAGGCAGATGCCGGCATTCTGTTCAAGGCGCCTGATAATGTCATTCGGGAATTCCCCCAATTTCCTGCGATTTCCGAATACGATGATCTGAAGCAGGAATTCATCCGTGCCAGCAACAGACACCTGAGTATAGACAATAACTAAACAGAGAATATGGCTTGCATTATTGCTGTAGGATATTGATTAGCTCACTTATTTTGTCAAAGCACTCGTGATATTCCTGATCGCATTGGGAATCGGCCACGATGCCACCCCCGGCCCAGCAGTGGATATCGCCAGCCTCGCAAAGCAGGGTACGTATGGTGATATTGCTATCCATCTGCCCATCGAAGCCAAGATAGAATACCGTTCCGCAGTAAACGTCCCTTGGTTCGGATTCCAGTTCCTCGATTATCTCCATTGCACGCAGTTTGGGCGCACCGGTAACCGATCCGCCCGGAAAGCAATTCTTTAATAAATCCAATGAATTGGCGTCCTTTTTTAAGGTTCCATGTATGGTACTGACCAGGTGGTGAACATTACTGAAGCTTTGTAGTTCAAACAGCGGCTGTGCGCTAATACTGCCATATTCACATACCATTCCCAGGTCATTTCTGAGTAGATCCACGATCATAAGGTTCTCGGCCCGATCCTTTTCACTGCAAAGCAAATGTTCTCTTAATTTTTGGTCTTCTGCCGTAGTGGCTCCACGTGGCCTGGTGCCTTTGATAGGCTGACTGACGACATGGTCTCCACGAACCTGGAGGAATCGTTCTGGAGACAGGCTGAGAAGGGCGGTGTCGCCCCAGTTCAGGTAAGCCGAAAACGGTTTACCTCCCTGCTGACGCAATCTTAGATAAGCCTCCAGTGGGTCTCCGCTGTAACGACTTGAAACACGCTGGGTAAGATTAACCTGATAGCAGTCACCTGCGGCAATATATTCCTTGATCCGATGAAACGCCGCTTCATAGCTTGATCTCGACATATCATTAGAAAAATTATCCAACAGGTTGAATTTTATTGATTTGTTAACACTTTCTTGCAACGCCATCAATACCGTATCGCGGGTCGACTGTGGGCAACCAGGCAGGAAATGTACGCTACTGCAGTGCCTCTTATGGTCAACCAACACAGCCCAGAGGTAGATACCCAGACCCGCTCGGTCAATGCCATGTTCACCTCGGCCTTGGAGGCGGGGATAGCCCAGGTAACCCAGCAATCCGCCAGTAAATGGCAGATTTTCAAGGTTTCAGTCAGCCCCGAGGGACAAAAGCGCTCCAGCAGGTATTCCATCGCCAGAAACAGATCTTCCTCGGCAGCCCCTGGAAGCGGCTCGGAGCAGGTCAACTGCCCGCTTTCAACCGTGATGGTTGCGGCAGGAATAGCGCTGAGAATATCAAACCGGCCGGAATCACAAAACGGCTGACAACTGTCCAGAAAGACCGGCCGTGGCAGAGGTGCCAGCCGGGCCATCAGGTTCTGGCTGTCGGTAGAGTAGGGCAGATCGATTGAGTAATAATTATCCATGGAATGCTGCGCGGCCTTGTATTCTCAATATCCGTCGGATAACAGGATGCTACCTTGGCTGATCAGGCTGGCCAGGAGCTTCCTGGTATCTTGCCAGCGGAAATATTCATCCGCCGACAAGGCCTGGGTCCATGGTAAATCACAGAGACCCTGAATCAAATCGATGCGGTTTCCCTGACACAGGAAACATTCCCCATCCACATACAGTCGCACCTGTTCCTCAACCACGAAATAGGCAAACCGTGAAGAAGAATTCTTTGTTAATTCAATTGGTTGTTCCTGTAACTTAATTATATCTCTAAGTGATTCCCCAGTGACAGCTGAGGCTATTTCTACCACCTTCTCCGGGTATTTAGGCGTAGTGACATAACATCCGAACCAGTCTGTAAACGCTGATTTATCTTCCAGGCTATCAAGTAGCAAAGCAAATCCGGTGTTGATGGCGGTTCCCGTTATTTCGCCGGGATAAACTGGTATCACAGCATCTGAATCAATATATCGCCGATCCCCGCTCAATCCATCGGTTAATGTGTCGGTATAACCCTGGATCATTTCCACCAATGAAGGTGCCCGGAATCCAACTGAATAGCAGAGACTTTCCCCAATGGATACGCCGTGATGAGCAAACTTCGGGGGCACATAGAGTATATCGCCGGGGTTTAAAACGTACTCCAGCTCGGGCTCAAACTGCTGCAAAACCCGTAGCTCACTGTCAGTGCGCAGTGGTGTGCCACTATGGCATGTCGCACCAATCTTCCAGTTACGAGATCCAGCCCCCTGAATCAGAAATACGTCGTATTGATCATAATGAGGCCCCACACCGCCGCCGTCGCAGGCATAACTCACCATTACGTCATCAATACGCCAGCTTGGAATGAAATCAAAACAGGACTTCAGCGCGTCCACTTCAGCAACATACTGGTCAACCGCCTGTACCAGCAAAGTCCAGTTATTGTCGGCTAAATTTTCAAAAACAGAGGGTTCAAAAGGGCCATGTCGCAGTTCAAGACTGCCATTTGCGGCGGTACTTACCAGCCGTGACTCCACCATCTCTTCACAGGCAAGGCCCGCCAGTTCGTCCCCGGTGACAGGATCGGCGAAACCAGAGGCCTGATTTCTGATCAAAAGAGGTTTTTTCTGCCAGTAATTTCGAACAAATTCTTCGCGGTCAAACTGCTGAAGTATCATTTCTTTCCGATGCCGCGCTGGTTCTGGATTTTCTAGATATTACGGCTCTGCTCAATAGCGTTACCGATGTAGGTGGCCGGCGTCAGGGCTTTTAACTCTGACCTGGCTGCCTCGGGGATTTCTAGGTTATCAATAAATGATGCCAGTATATCCCGGGTAATTGCCTGACCACGGGTCAGTTGTTTTAACTTCTCGTAGGGCTGATCTATGCCATAACGACGCATCACTGTCTGAATTGGCTCTGCAAGTATTTCCCATCTTTGCTCGAGATCTTGCGAAATAATGTCGCTGTTAATCTCCAGTTTCCCCAGCCCCTTCACCAAGGAATGGTAGGCAATGATGCTATGAGCAAATCCGCTGCCGACGTTCCTCAGCACGGTGGAGTCGGTTAAATCTCGTTGCCAGCGGGATATGGGTAATTTTTCCGCTAGGTGTTGCATCACGGCGTTAGCCATACCCAGATTGCCTTCGGAATTTTCGAAATCAATAGGATTAACCTTATGCGGCATGGTTGAGGATCCCACTTCGCCAGCCACTGTCTTTTGGCGGAAGTAACCAAGAGAGATATACCCCCAGAGATCGCGGTTCAGGTCAATGAGAACGGTATTGAAGCGACACAGACAGGAAAACAGCTCGGCAATGTAATCATGGGGTTCGATTTGCGTTGTGTAAGGATTCCAGGTCAAACCAAGGGATTCAACAAAGTTTTTGCAGTGACCAGGCCAGTCTACCTC
>JAESQX010000065.1 GCA_016764875.1 Gammaproteobacteria bacterium | reverse complement strand
ATAGAAATTCTAAAACAAAAAACACATCCCCATCCTCATCTTTATACCACTTCCCTGCCTCTAACTCTGTTTCTTTAAATAGTTTAGGGAAAGCATCTTTAATCTTAGTTTTCCATTCACTACATGCATCGCTGTTAGTTGTAGCACCTTTAATAAATTCTTGTTGTTTCTTTGTAAGTTTCATCTCGTATATTTTTAATTACATCACAAACATACACTAAACTTATATATATAAAAACTTTATACATAAATTTAACAAAACTTTAACAGTTATAAAATTATATAAATTCGATTCGAATAGTACTTCGTATCGGTTATTACGTGATGTTTTTAACAGACCACTTGCTAGTGTACTTCTCTATTAGCTTTCTCATAAAGCTTCTAAAACCTAGTACATCAACAACAACAGCAAACAAAACGTACATATACCAGTCTGGTAATTCGTTTAAACTTTGCCAAGATTGCTTTGTGTATTCGTTAAGGCTACCCCATTTAGAGGTCTCGTAAGCCATTATAAAGGGAGTGATTGCAGCGATAAAAACAGGAGTTAAGAATAAGTAAGTTACTATTTCATCTTTCCAAGTGTATTTCTTATTACGTGCGGTTATTAAATCAATTTGATTATCAGATTCGGTGTTGTTCATTATTCTATCAACAACTGCCATTGTCTGAGCTTTAATTATCTCATGGCTTTGAATCTGTTTAAGCTCTTTTAATTTAGCTTTATTCTTAAAGAAGTTTCCACCTATACCAATTATACTACCAAATATTTTCCACATAATGTTTTAATTTAATAAGTCCAAATAACTTGTTTGCTCTTTTGTAAATCTAGATCAACGTGTATAAATGTGTCTGCTATACCTATACGGTTAAATCCTACGCTGATTAAGGCGTCTAATACTAAAAATCGTGTTCTACTATCATTTGTTTTAATATCTACCGCTAACCCTCTTAAATGACTTGAATTAGTGTTCACAGGCTTCTCTAGTTCTCTGTATATTCTCTCGTTATCCTCTTTAGTTCTATACGCTGAGTTTATATGAAAAGGTATTCCAGCGTATTCTCTTGCGGAATCCAACATCTTTAAAAAACTAGGATTCATGTTTTGTTCTATTTCTTTAAAGTATTTGCTCATAATTTCTAAAATATTAACCCAACAGCCCATTTTAAAACAGCTCCAATTCCTACAAAAATACCTATAGCTACAGCTTTTTTACCATCAGATACTTTATTCTCTTGTTTAAGTAATACTATATCCTCTGAGTTCTTAGCAGTCTGCTCAAAAAGTCCTTTTCTTCCCGTCTTAGAATCAGTGTCCATGTAACTATCTATCCTTTTATTAAAAGTAGTTTGATCGTTTCTGAATTTAGAAAAATCACCAGCCATTTTTAACTGAGACTTAGCCATAGAATCTACTTTACTTATAAGTGTTTTAATTTCTGACATTTCTTTTCTCTTTTTTATAATCGTATATAGAAAATGCAATAGTTAAAGCTATCATTAAATAATCTTTGTCTACAAAATCTGTAATACCAAAGACTAATCTATCTATAACACTAGATAATACAAACCCGATTCCAATATTTATTATTAATTTTAATTTTATGTTCGACCCTTGCCTTAAAGCAATGAGAATTAATACAATACAAATGTTATATATTGCGCATTTTAACTTCCACCAATTATCTACATCGTCAGCATAAAAATACTGACATAGCGCATAATTAGACAACCATAACACTATTGACAATATACAACAGACGTATTTAGTTATCATTATTAGGTGGAATAGGAGGCTTTTCCTCTTTATCTGGGTCTAATATTCCGTCTTCGTCTGGTGATTTGTAATTGCTGTTCATTTTGTTTGTTATTTAATTATTATTGTTATATCTACTGTGGATGTAGCACCCTCTAGAGTTGTTACTTTACATCTTATTTGTTCTGCTGCACATCCTATATTGTGTAAATTACCCACTCCTGTTATAGTGTGTGAGGTATCAAACCAGTTCGTACCGTCTGGCGAAACTTGCATAGTTATCACATGAGTGGCGTGTGTTCCTGTATTAGCTACAACGAAAAAAGCAGCAAGTTTAGCACCCTCCATAACTAAAGCTGTTGAAACAGAACTTGCATCAGAATCTAACCCCGTGTCTACCTGTTTATTATATACATCTACATTTGTTAACATAATTTTCTAATTTTAAATATCTTCTTCGTAACCGTATAAACTAAAAGTAGCGTCTTGGTTCTTATCTATTTTTATTCCTATTGTATCTCCAAAATCAACTCTTATATTTCCTAGCTGTAAAGAAACAATTGCAGAGTCTTTTTTGATCTTAACCTCATCCATCCATGCGTTAGTTTTATTCCAAGTGCTACCCCCTACATCGTGGTTTAGATTTACTTTAACGTCGTTATCATATACTGCTATCCATAAGTGAGTAAGAATAGCTTTCTTACCTGATGGTGGTGTGTATAGCGTTTGTGCCGACGTATTAGGTTGAACCTGTGCTAATAGCTTTACATCTTGTGATGTGCTTGTACTTACTGCTGCTGCTGCTGAATCTCTCATAATTAATATTGTGTTGTAAAAACTTCTGGAGTGTCTGATGCTGCAATAGCGCAAATCTCTCCAGTATATTTATCTCCTGATGGCATCTCCCAATATCCGTTTCCTGCTATATAAATACCGTTCTTATCATTATCTATTGAAGCTGCTTGTAGCTTTACATATATTGCAAAGTTCTCAGGGTTAGATACCGACCAAAATATTCGTCTAAGGTCTATTGCCTGAATTGTGACAGCAGTTGAACTATTAAGAGCTATGTTGCCACTAAGTACCGCCTTATCTTTTACATTTATATTTTGTCCTATTCTATCTGCCATGTTAATTATCTATTAAAATTACAACTAAACCAATATTAACTATCACTCCATCATTATCAGATTTTGCAATAAACTTAACATCTGTTTTTTCTGGAAGTCCAGCTGGAGCCATTGATAAATCTTCAATAAATGAATTTTGATAGTTGCTCATCTCTCCTACAGTTGAATATCCATCAACACCATCTAATCTAGCTAATGCTCTTATTACAACGTCTTCGTTTTTAGTTACGTTTGTTGTTATAAGTACAGGAAATCCTGTTTTACCAGCTGGTATAGTATAGTGTGAGTCCTGAGTATTATTAAATCCATGTTCATCTCCTGCTAAAGAATCTTCAAAAGTAATAGCTCCCATTATATTTTCAGTAACAGAATCTCTCACTATAATTGTACCTAAGTTTGTTTTACCATATACTACATTTGTAGCAGAACCCCAAGACGCTACAGATATACTTCTCATTCTGTAAGCATCCGTTGCTACAAGTGTAACAGCTGTTTGACCGTTTAAAGAGACTATTTCTGTTTGTGCTACAAAAGCATCATCTAAATAAGCTACTAATATTGTTTGTGCTCCTGTTCCAGCTGATGTATCGTTAGCACTTTCACATATTACTTCCCATGTTTGCCCTGCCGTTGGTTCAACTCTAGCTAAAATTGAAGCTACTACACCGTCTGATGTTGCACTTCCTGATCCGCTGTCTGTTATTGTTTCGTTAGTTTGAAATGTACCTGTTATATTTCTTATCGTTAAAGTTCCTGTTGTTCCGTCGTCTTTATCTGTAACTATTGTTGCTGTTGCTGAAGAAGTGCCTCCTGTTAAAACTAATCCAGGTGTAAAGTTTCCAGTTTGTGCATCATAATTTAAAGTGATTAAAGCTCCTGCATCCCAAACATCCTCAAAAAGACCCCCTACATTTGGATTTCTTGAACCTATTTGAGCTATTGAACTTCCTGGAACATTCCCAGAGGCTATCTCTAATCCAGAACTCAAAGAAACAACGTCTACTGTACCCGTTTTAGATTCTACTAAATCCGTGAATACTGTTATATTAGCATAAGTTCCTCCAGCTTCATTTCTAACATCAGCGTAATAAACACTCTCTAAAAGCTGATTATCACTTTTTCTGTAAAAAACAAATAACGTTCCATTTATTTCTACGTAAACATTATTAGCTGAATTTCTTGTATCTATACTAGTATCTGTGTCATCTGCAATAACAAGATAGTTGTTAGTATTTATATAAATTCTCTTAGCCATTTACTAGGATGT
>JAESQX010000064.1 GCA_016764875.1 Gammaproteobacteria bacterium | reverse complement strand
TGCGTTGTCTGAACGAACTAATCCTTTAGGGATATTATTAAACGAAACTAATATGTTATTAAATACAGATGATTCTGTATATTCAAATAACTTATCGTCTATGTTAGAATCTATTTGCTCAAATCTAATAGCATCTTCAAACGTATCTCCATCATGTTCTAATTGAACGTGCAACGCTCCACCTACATTTTCAGCACCTACAAAAGATTCAATTACTTGTGTAAAGTTGTCTCTTTGAGATAGTGCGTGACGATAAAGCTCTGGGGTGTCATAATCCTCTAACTTACCAGCCAGTGGTTTTGTAATAACTAATGTCTTACCAAAGAACCCTTTTCTTAGTGATTTATTCTTAAAAACAGAAGATTGAGCCTCACTATCGCAATCGTGCATTACACTGTCTATCTGTGACAATGCATAGTTATATTCCTCGTCTAAGTTGAAATATAATATTTGACCTTTGTAATGATCCCAACCACCAACAGCATCTACTTGCGATTGAATAACAGATTCTCTAGGATTAAATACATTTAACACATTAAAATCTTCTTCATTGATCTTACCGTTTTCACCATCCCAATTATCATATACAACTATCTTAGCATTGTATTTGTTATCATCTTTCTTTCCTAATCGACAATGAGTATATGGTAATACTTTTAAAGACGATCTATCAAAATTAGCATCGTAACCTACATGAATAAAAACACCTCTTTGTTTTGACTCATTCTTAGCAATATTATTACCAAATTGAAATAACGTTGTATCGTTGTCTTTATCTACTATAAAATCGTTATCATCTCCAAATCCCTTACCTATTAAATAAGTCGCCATAGTATTAGCCGACATTTTAGCGGTAACAGAATTATTAATAAAACGCTCTACCCTCTCAGAATATAAATTGTTAGCACCATTATTAATGATACCTAATTTCTTATCTGTTTTTGTAAAACGTTTCGCTATATCTAAGATAGTGGCTCTTAAACCACTAAGTCCTCTAAATCCAGGTTCGTTAGGCATTTTGGATTATTTTTTAGATTTCTTAACTACTTTCTTTTTCTCTACTTTTTTTGGTGCATCATAAGACGCTGGTATTGATGCAAATAAATCACGTCCGTGAGGATGTTTTTCTATTAATTCAGTTGCTTGTTTTTCTGTTAAGTCACCGTTTCTATATGGTCTACCCGTTACAGAAGATTTAATACCGTTATATTTGCCTTTTAAAACAAAGCCATGATGTTTTTCAACTCCCATATTACTGTATTTGTTTATGAAATTATTATAATATTTATTAAGACACTTCATGCAAGATGGTGATACACTACCACCAAACTCACTTACGTAGTCTTTCAAAAATTGAGAAAGGAGTCCGTTTTTAGAACGATCCCTGAAAATAGACCCCTTCTCATATTTTAACCATTTAATCAATTACTAAGGTGTTACAAACTTAGCGTTGAAAGCTACTAGCGTAGTTGCGTAGTTAGTTTCCAATAAGTTTCTAGGCAATTCTGGCTCTTCGAAACCGTCCTCAGAGGCTAGTTCGAATTTAATAACGCCATCAGATTCTTTAGAGTTGTAAACCATTGTAGAAATAACTAAACCACTATCCCAACCTAATACTTCAAAAGCATCGGCTTGACTAGCACCTTTAAATTTCTTCTCTACAACTACAACATATCTGTTACCAGATGATAACTCAGCCGCGTGTTTTTTGTTAGCTGCTGAAGGTGTTAAGATAACACCAGCAAAAACGTGCTTGTGCATATCATAACTTTCTTCTTTCTTAACTAACTCACTAGAGACTCCATTAACTTGCTTAATACCCTCTAAGAAATGACCCTGTGTACCAGAGTTAGTTGCTAGATTAGTGATAATCAAATCATTTGCTCCATCAATAGTAGAACTCCCTTTATCTACATCTTCAAAATTTATAATAACAACATTTACTTCAATTCCTCCAACTGGTTTATTGTCGCAATCCTTTAAAATATCTGCTGTTAGTTTTTCTTCACAATTCGTTGGCATATCTATTTATGTTTTAAAGTTAATAATTAGTATGCAGCTACAGTTAAATAAGACTCACCGTGTTTAGCGTCCAAGAAATATGCGTAATCTACAATATTTTGTTTATCCGTTCTGTCGTAGAAAGAATCCATAGTATCGAAATCTGATTCAGATAATGTTGCAACTGGAATATTACTAGGTACAGTCAATAAAGCTCTGTGTGGTAATACGTGTACAGTTAAATCATTTTGAAACTCGTCGATGTTTCTATCCCAAGAGTCCATCATTACAATAGGAATACTTCTAAAGTCCATAGAAATCTGTCCGTTATCTAAACGTCTAGTAATACCTCCGTTAAATTCTTTGTCTTCCGTAGATACTAAATAATTTTCCCACATTGTACGTGTTACTAATAACTGAACATCTGGGTCTTGTAATAATCTAGTATCAGCATCAGCATACATTGATCTAAAAGTAGTAAGTGCCTTGTCAGCTGCTAACGCTTGTAATGCAAATGTTGCATTAGCATTCTCTGAAATAACTGTTACCTTAACAGCTGAATCTGCAAAAATTTGTTCGAATAATCCATCGAATTGATCCCATAATCCAGCGTTAAACCCTACAATTGTAAAGTCACCTCCTGGTTGTACAGCCGCATTCTTAGCAGCGAACCAAATCTTAGCATTAATAGAACGCATAACAGCGTCTATAATTCTAGCTACTAGAATAGAAATTTCTTCGCTTCCGATTCTGTCAAAGAAATCTGGAGTTGCTTTTTGCGCTCGTCTAAAAATCTTTAGTAACTGGTTTAAGTCAGCCGCACAATGTTTGAAACGTCCAGCAATTAATACTGGTTCCCAAAATTTCTCTGTTAATACTAATGTGTCTTGTTCTGCTGGTGTACATCCCGTTAAGGCTTCACCACCGATTGCTAGATTAGCAATAAACACAATTTGCTCTTTCATTGATACACCAGTAACAATGTCGTGAATTTGAGCTAACTGTGTGTCTACGAACATCTTTTCGAATACCGCTTCCGATACCGATTCTGCTTCTTTTGCATTTAACGATAATGCACTAACGTCAATTTTACTTGCCATAATTTATTTTTTTACTTTTGATTTAAAATTTGTTCTAGAGTCACTATTCTGTGGCTCTTGTGTATTAGGGTCTTGCGTTCCATCATAATCAAACTTAGATGTAATACTAGCTTTCATTTCTGTGAACGATACTTTAATTTCATCTACCTTAGTGTTTAATGCTTTAACCTCATCTTGTGATTCTGTTAAAGTTTCAGCAGATGTTTGTAGTTGATTTGTTAAGTTTTCAACTTGATTAGTTAATTTCTCTACTTCAGTTTCTTCTTTAGATTCTAAAATCTTGTCAAACTTTCCATTTACAAACGTCCAAACGTCACCGTTCTCCATTGTAAAGTCTCCAGTTGCTTTCTTGTTGTCAATAGTAGCCTCTTCACCTACTAAGGCTTTTTCGTTTTCGGATAAATTAATAAAATTTATCTCTGTTCCATTAACGTCTTGCACAACCTTGTTGTCAGGACTTTTCGAAGGTAATAAGGCTTTTAACTTATCCCAAAATGTGTCAAATTGTTTTTCTACCTCTTCTTTTGTTACATTGTCATTCATATCTTTGTTTTTGTTGTATAAATTTGCTACCGCTTTAAATTCAATTATATTACTAACGAAACCTTTTTCTTTTAGAAATTCTACATCTAAAAACTTATCGTCCTTCATTAATACTAATGCCTCTTCTTTTGTTATATCTGTTTCTTTAGCATAGATGTCAGATAACTTATCCTCAACATCTCTTAATTGCTCTGCTGATTTCTCATGTTGTTCAGCATTTCCAGGTTTTCCACCAATAGGTAAATGAATTAGAAAGTTGTCTAATGTATTAATTGATCGAGTTTCTTTTCTTCCTGCTAAAAATGGGATAGTAGCTATTGAAGCAACTAAGCCACTAGATGATGTATTAACCTCTTGTTCTAGATTTTTTAAGTAGTTGTAAATAGCGATTCCTTCAAATACAGAACCACCACCAGAGTGTATATGTACATTTAACGGTTTATCTTTATCTGATTCGTTAACTAATCTTATAACTGAACTTAACGTTACTTCACTTCCAATACCACCAATTAAATAAATGTCATTTGCCATGTATACGTGTTTAGTGACAAAAATAAGACATTAGTTGTTTGGTTGTATAACACTAATTTGTTACAAAAAAGGGGTAAAAAGTTCTGTTTTTACGTGTTTTTTAGGGTGTTTTTAATCAGAGTGTTTTATTCAATTATTATAACAATCCTATACTATCATTGAGTTTCTTAATTTTAAGCTCTGTTAATCTTTTTAACATTAACAACTTATTAACGGGTTTTTAACAGACTTTTTAACAAAGACTTAACAGCTGTAGCCCTTGCTATTACTATATATATATTATATAATATATAAGAATGTTAAGTACGTTAATCTTTTTGTGTAAAAACACACCATTTGTAACGTAAGAAGTTGTTAAAACGTCGAAAAACATTAACATTTTAACATTTATTTGTAAGTCGTTGGTTTTTAATAAGTTATAAAGAATATTCTTGTTTATTTTTTGTTAATCTTTTATTTTAACATTTCTTTAACATTTACATCTATATATATTTTGTATCTTTGCTATATGATATACACACCAGACAGACTAGAACAAG
>JAESQX010000063.1 GCA_016764875.1 Gammaproteobacteria bacterium | reverse complement strand
GCTAAAGCCAGTGACCAGGCCGCCGCCGTTAACTTCGCCGCCCAGGAACAGAACCTTATTTTTCGGGTCTCTGCCGCGTATTTTGATGTGCTGCGTGCCATCGATTTATTGGAAACAAATGTTCAGGAAGAAGAAGCCGCACTAACCTCGCTGGAACAGACCCGGCGACGGGAAGAAGTTGGTCTGGACACCATAATAGACGTTAATGACAGCCTGGCCGCTTATGACCTGGCGCGAAACACCACCATTATTCAGCAAGATATACTACAGGCACGTTACGAAGCACTGGAGGCTATTACCGGCCGGCCCCATCCCAATATTGAAGTTCTAGCCGAAGATTTTCCAATAGTTGATGCGCCCGGCTCACTGGATGAATGGGAAGATCTGGCAGACACTAACAGTCTGGCCATTGCTGCGGCAAAGTACAACCTTGATGCCTCACAGAAAACCCTGCGCGCGAGGAAATCAGATCGCTATCCTGTGTTAGCCCTGAACGGCAGTTATCAACATTTTGTAACACAACCAATCAGCCGTGAAGGGATAGAGATTGGTGGTGGTGCCAGTAACAATACCAATTTGTCCGTAAGCATCAGTATCCCCCTGTATTCAGGCGGCGTTATAAACTCCAGACGTCGGGCAGCGGAATTCAATGTCATAGCCGCCAGGGAAACCCTTGAGTTGACCCGGCGTCAGTTAACCCAGAATATTAGAAATGCCTATCGTCGTGTTAACACCGATGTGCTGGTAATTTCTCAACGTCAGCAATCAATCGTTTCTGCCCAAAGCGCCCTGGATCAAACTGTTCTGGGAGTCGAGGTAGGCCAGAGAAATATTGTGGAATTGCTTCGTGCCAGGGAAAATCTATACCGTGCACTGCGCCGTTACGCTGACTCCCGCTATAACTACGTGCTGGACACGCTGGCACTGAAACAGATCACCGGAATTCTGACACCACAGGATGTTATTGATTTGAATGAATGGTTGGGTACTGATACCAGCGGTGATCAATAAGTCAGCAGGAAAAAACCTGCCTGGCACAGCTGAATTGTAAGTTAGTGGCCTACTCTGGCCAAATCGTTTAGGATCTATTAACAGTTCTAATTCTGGTGTTCGAATTGCACCTAATATTGGTGAATTCGATCGGGCCAGCCTGACTACTTTATGAGGCCACATGATTAGCAGCGCTATTATTTTCGCCGCCAGTGCAGTGCTGTTATGGGTACTGGCCACGGTAATCTGGTTCAAGCGTATTCGCCAGGTGGCTATTCCCGACAACCGTCTACCTTTTTTACTGGGCTGGTTCGGGGCGGCACTGTTTGGGTTGCTTAGTTTTTTCAGCAGCGGTGCTGGCTGGATCAGCGGTATCTTCGGTACGATAGCAATTATCGCGGGCATCGCGATGCTGGTCTTGTATGTTCTTCGCAAGCAGGGTGCCGGTGAAACGATTGCAGTAGGGGATCAAATTCCTGTGTTCTGCGCCCAGGATGCCGAATCAAATCCCTTCGACTCTATCTCAATGGCTGGTTCCCCTATATTACTTAAATTTTTCCGCGGCCACTGGTGACCTTATTGTATCGCCGAGTTACGGCGATGGGCTGAAGATTTAAGCGACGAGCTAGGTAAGCGTGGTATTCAGGTTATAACAGTGTGCCCGGACACGGCTGAACAGATTACCAGCGGTCGCGAAAAACACGGGCTTGCCGGCACCTTTATTGCGGACCCGACGCTTGCGGTGACTGATCTTTTTGGACTGCGCAATCTCAACACGGCTGTTCGGCCATCGGGCCTGCCTGGATTACCAATTCCCACCACACTTCTTATCGATAGCACAGGCAAGGTATTGTGGAAGGATCAGTCGGCAGATTATATGCAGCGCAGTAATCCCGAATACCTGCTCCGTGCTATTGATCAGTACTTATAACCCCGCCTGCCGCTGCTGATAGATCAGCACCCTGAATAGCGATTTTTTTCCAGACTGTAACCTGGCTTATGATGTATTCGTATTTTCGACGATGCTCGCGAATCATAAATGGACAGTCTTCTTCATACACCAGCTCAAAACCGTGTAGCACCGAGCGTAACTGTGCAATAGTGTCCTCACTGCCGAGGCCATCAAGATATTTCTGTTGCGGAGTATAATTTTCGGACCAGGTATTGGGTGAGGCAATTACCAGAACTCCCCCTTTTTTAAGCCAGCTTTCAGTATCCACAAATTGCCGCAGACAGGCCGCGGGATCCGGCAGCCGACATAATAAATTCGCCAGCAGGATTACGTCGAACGGCGATTTCACTGGCAGGGCATCATCCAGTTTACAGGCATCACCCTCAACAAACCTTACCTTGCTCCTGTCTATCTGAGCCGGCACAGAAGCCATCATGCCGGTAAAGTATCTGCCCGTCTCTATTCGTTGGTAGGGAACCTGGCCTTGAGATTTCAATTGCCTGGCAGACTCAATGAACGAGCTGCTGAAGTCCACACCGGTTACTTCATTAAAATTCCGCGCCAGTTCAAATGAGGATCTACCAACCGCGCAGCCCAGATCCAGAGCTGATGCCTTGTTGCCGGCAAACCGGTTTGCCAAATCTGCTGTATGAAGCACAAAATCAACCGTATCCGGATGCCCGACTCTGCTGCTGATGGCGTGGTCACGCTGCTCCTGGGGAGAACCATAATGGAACAACAGGTACTGATCAACCAGCTCACTGGTTTCGTACTTGTTTGCTGCCTTTGCATGCTCGACGTTGCTCTGAGCGAGGCGGAATCCCGCATGCTGAAAGAAATGGGGTCTGAAGTGAAATCGCGCCCAGATACTGGCCTCATCGCCAGTGCTGATAAATGAGCCTCCCAGAAGCATCTGGTGCTCTCCATCAAAACAGGGGGTGCTGAAATCCGTGTAATAGGGATGAATTCTGAACCCGGGCAAAGCCCGAAAAGACTCGTCGCACCATTGCCACACATTACCCATGGCGTCATGAAATCCGCGGCTGTTCCCAGGCATGGCATTAACGGGACATTCCGCCCCAAAACGCAGGTTCAGGTTAAAATTCTTGCCTGAGTGTTCATCCATTACAGGGTCAAGGTTCAGCAGTTCGCTTTTCTGCTCACTCCAGTTCACCGCCTCGCCAGTTTCCGGCTCCCTCAGGGCCAGATGCTCTGCTTCCTGCAATAACCTGAAAGGAACCTCGGCCGCCGTTGATTCCGAAAGCCATTGGCAGTAAGCCCGGGCTTCGTAGAAATTAACGATAACCGGCCAATCCCACTGCATTTCCTCCACCGAGAACGTGGTTCTTAATTTATACCGGTGTGACCCCGATGGTCCGTCCTGAACCCAGAAGGTTGGCCATTTTATGTTACGAAACTGTCGCCAGCCCCAGCCGGACCTGCTCCAATAGCCCTCTTTTTCATAGCCGCCCTCTGCAACGAATCGATAAAACTCCCCGTTACTGACAAGAAACTGGCTTGCTTTAAAGGGCTGCACCAGTCGCTTGTCCGAACCGTATTCATTGTCCCAGCCAAAACTGGGCCATTTTTCAGGTTTACCAAGATTCATGGTGCAGGCCGCCACCTCGATCATGGGATTCTCACCGGGATAATCAACACCGGCTGTCGGTGTATTACCATCCCCTGACTCTGTCTTCAGGCGGAAGAAATCTGGCCAGCTATCAGGGGTTTGAATAGTTTCCGCCGGCAGTTCCCTGATCAGGACGCTCGAGGTTTCCAGGTGTATCCGCTCGTGCTCAAAAGCCATGGCCACAGACCAGGCCTGAGAGTCCATGGTGACGGGGCCGTCGAAACAGGGATGCGTCTGAATTAAATCATGGACCAGATCATGGACCTGTTGCCGGTATTCAATGACCTCGTCCATTTCCGGCCAGATATTCTGATCTCCTTCGTGCAGATCATCCCAGTTCATTTCGTCCACACCGGTTTCAAACAGGAGCTCCAGGGCTTGATTGACAGGCTCATTGATGAGGCCGCTCACCAGTAATTTATTGGCGTAGAAGCAGGCTGGGTGGGCATAATAGAAAATCAGCGGGTGCCTGGTTTTGTGGTAAGGACGTAAAAAAAAGGCTTCTTTACTGCGTAAACAGGAAAATAGCATTTCGGTCAATGACCAGGTGTTTTCGAAATATTCAAGAAACCCTTTGCGCCCGGCACCAAGGTGTAACAAGGGCATTGAATTGAGAATGTTGTCACTTCGCCTGTCAGACTGAATTTTCCCCTTGTTGAAATCTGAATCAGTTTCGGAAATGGAATCTGAGGCGGAATTGCTACTTGATTGCATTACTACTGCCCTGCGATGGGTTTTGTTTTTTTACAGCAACCAGCACCAGCCAATTGCTTTTACCATTGGTAATTTTATGCAGAGCGCCCCTTAATGTAAACTAGGCAACCTCTGAGTGATTCGGCCCTTTGCACAAGAGAACTTAAATTGCATAGCAAGCTACCAACTGTCGGCACAACAATCTTTACCGTTATGTCGAAGATGGCACAGGATTGCGGTGCCATCAATCTTTCCCAGGGATTCCCCGATTTTGACTGTCCAGCGCGTCTTCGTGAACTGGTTGCGGAGCATCTAAACAATCGTAAAAACCAGTATCCGCCCATGGCGGGCATACCTGAATTGCGCGAACAAATTGCACGTAAGGTAAAGATCCTATACGGCTATGACGCTGATCCGGAGAACAACATTACAGTGACGTCAGGCGCCACCGAGGCCCTGTTTAACGCAATACAGGCAACCGTTACCCGTAACCACGAGGTAATTGTTTTCGATCCTGCCTATGATTCCTATGTGCCAGCCATAGAATTGGCGGGGGCCCGGGCGGTGCATATTCCATTAAACCTGTCGGACTACAGTGTGGACTGGGATCGAGCCCGGGCGGCTATCAACGACAAAACGCGCCTGATAATCATTAACTCTCCCCATAACCCCTGCGGCTCGGTTTTCAGTTTCCAGGATCTCGAGCAGCTGGCGAGTATTATTCGGGATAGAGAGATCTATATTCTTGCCGACGAAGTCTACGAGCATATGGTATACGATGGCGTGAAGCACTGTAGCGTACTGAGTCATCCCGAACTGCAGAAAAAAAGTTTTGCCGTTTTTTCCTTCGGAAAAACCTATCATGCAACTGGCTGGAAAGTGGCTTATTGTGTTGCCCCGGGGGAGCTCACTGAAGAATTCAGGAAAGTACATCAGTTTGTTACTTTCACCACTTCCAGCTTTGTACAGTATGCCCTTGCTGATTTTATGCAGGAGTGTCCAGAGCATGCCACCGGTCTGCCGGATTTCTACCAGAACAAGCGTGACAGATTTTGTGCATTGATAGAAAACTCAAAATTTAATTTCCAACCTTCCCGAGGCACTTATTTTCAACTGGCGGATTATTCAAATATCAGTCAATTATCCGATATGGAATTTGTCACCTGGTTGACCCGGGAGAAGGGTGTGGCAGCCATTCCGCTGACCCCTTTTTATGAAAATCCTCCCGGTACAAAAATTATCCGTTTCTGCTTCTGCAAAGATGATTCCACACTGGAACAGGCTGCGAATATTCTATGCAACCTTTAATCCCCACCAGAGAATTGGACCTTCAACAACTCACCGCAGACATTAAGTCCTGGGGGCTGGAGCTAGGGTTTCAGCAATTAAGAATAGCCGATATAGACCTTGAGCACTACGAACCTCATTTAACCGCCTGGCTTGAAAAAAACTTTCACGGCGAAATGGGATACATGGCACGTAACAGCGAAATGCGTTGCCATCCCGAAAAGCTGGTGCCGGGAACCCTTCGCGCAATCTGCGTACGCATGGACTATTCCCAGAGTAAAGAAAACTCACTGACTCCATTGCAGAACAAAAACAAAGCTTATGTTTCCCGATACGCAAGGGGCAGGGACTATCACAAGCTGATCAGAAAAAGACTGCAAACTCTCTCTGCCAGAATCGAGTCGGTAGTGGGGCCTTTTGGCTATCGCGCATTTGTTGACAGCGCCCCGGTACTGGAACGGGCCCTGGCAGAAAAGTCCGGATTGGGCTGGATCGGTAAAAATACCATGCTGATAAACTCTCAGGCAGGGTCCTGGTTTTTCCTGGCCGAACTTTTTACCGACCTTCCGTTGCCGGTAGACCAGGGGGAAACTGAACACTGCGGTAGTTGCCGTGCCTGTCTTGATGTCTGCCCTACACAGGCATTTGCAGGACCCAGGCTGCTGGATGCCAGAAAGTGTATTTCCTACCTGACCATAGAATCAAAGTCGTCTATCCCCGAGCAGTTAAGGCCAAAAATGGGTAACAGGATTTTTGGTTGTGACGACTGCCAGTTGGTCTGCCCCTGGAACAAGTTTACCCACATCACCCAGGAGAAGGATTTTGCGCCACGGCATTCCCTGGATAACGCGGGCCTGCTTGAATTGTTTAGCTGGTCTGAGGAGGAATTTTTATCTAATACTCGAGGATCGCCTATCAGCAGGACCGGGTACACAGGCTGGTTAAGAAACCTGGCCGTCGCCCTGGGAAATGCCCCAGGCAGCCCCGAAATAATTGCTGCCCTGCAACAAAAAGAAAACCATGCCTCTGCCCTGGTACGAGAACATGTTATCTGGGCACTGGGCAAACAGCGTGACCGGTTGCCAGGGAATTAGCCCTGAAAGAAATGTTCCCGGTAGTAGCGTAGCTCTTCCACCGAATCCTTAATATCGTCCATGGCGATGTGCTTGCTCTGCTTGCTAATCCCTGCGAGGATCTCCGGTTTCCAGCGCTTTGCTATTTCCTTTACGCTACTGACATCAAGATTTCGATAATGAAAAAATTTCTCAAGGCCCGGCATATAACGAGCAAGAAAACGCCGGTCCTGGCATATGCTGTCACCACACATGGGTGAAGCGTTTTCATTCACCCAGTCACGGAGAAAATCCAACGTTGCGCTTTCAGCTTTTACTTCATCAATTTCACTGTTTTTCACTCGCTGTATCAACCCCGATTCACCGTGGTGTTTCTGATTCCATTCATCCATGGCAGCCAATGCTTCATCCGATTGTTTAATAGCGATAACCGGCCCCTCTGCCATCAGGTTGAGATTTGAATCAGTAATAAGTGTAGCTATTTCAATTATCAGGTCTGACTCTGGAATCAGCCCTGTCATTTCCAGATCTATCCATATCAGATTAAGATTCTTGTCCATTAGCAACCTCTGGTGGATTAAATATTTCCAGTTTGAATTCAGTCAGCAGATTTAAAAGATTGTAGCAAAGCTCGTACTTACGTTATATGCCATAATATCCAGCCCGCAAAAACAATATTTGAATTATATGGCCAAGCGAAAGCTCAGCAATCGCCAGAAAACCAGAATCGATGAGCGACAGCAACAACATGTGGAGCGCCTCGAACCTGAAGCGGCCAGGGATGCTACAAAAAACCTCGGGCCCCGATCCAGCGGACTGGTAACTTGTAACTTTGGCCAGCAACTTGAAGTTGAAGCAATCGGTGGAACGCTGCAGGGCAAAATATTTCGCTGCTTTCAACGCAGCAACCTTCCCGCAATGGTGTCTGGAGACAGGATTATCTTCCAGAGCGATGGTGAATCCAGTGGAGTTATTGTGGCACTGGACGATCGGCGAAATGTATTTTCCCGGCCGGCATCCAGCGGCGAACTCAGGCCCGTTGCATCCAATATAGACCTTGTACTGATTGTTATCGCACCGATTCCACAGCCATTCATGAATCTCGTTGACCGCTACCTGGTGGCCGTGGAAAGTCTACAGCTGACTCCGCTGCTGATAATAAACAAGGCGGACCTGATGGCAAGCTCCCGGACACCAGAACTTGATGCCATGGGAGTACTCTATGCCGGGCTAGGTTACAAAGTTATTGAAGTCTCGGCCACAACCGGCGCTGGAATCACCGACTTGAAGAAAGCACTAAATAATAAAACAGCGGTGATTGTGGGGCAATCAGGTGTAGGGAAATCATCATTGATAAATGCACTGAGCCCACAGATTGACGCACCGGTGGGAGCACTTTCCCGCGGTAGTGCAAAAGGCACACACACCACCACCTCGGCACGGCTGTTTCACCTCGATGGCTGCGACCTCATCGACTCTCCCGGCATTCGTGAATTTGGCCTTTGGCACATAAGCCCGCACCAGCTACTTGAAGGCTTCACCGAATTTCGTCCCTTTGTTGGTCAGTGCAAATTTCGAGATTGCAGTCACCGAAATGAACCTCAGTGCGCTTTGCGCAGCGCTGTGGAATCCGGAGCAATTTCTTCTGTAAGACTGGAAAGTTATTTTCATATTCTGGAATCCCTGGCAAACCTTTAGAGAACCTCTGATTAACTGTAATATAGCCATCTCCCATTCCATCAACCAGGCGTTTCAAATATGCCCCTGCCAGCCCTGCCTTTAATTCTCGAACCAGATCAACTCGAGGAAATTCTGCATAATGACGATCTGCTGATTGTGGATGTATGTCAGCCCGGCGTTTATGAAAGAGTTCACGTGCCAGGGGCGGTTCATATTAACCCCGGCGCCCTTGTTTGCGGCACCCCTCCTGCTCCCGGCAAGCTGCCTGATGAGGCAAGGCTAAATGAGCTATTTTCCAGCATCGGTTATGACCCGGGCAAGCACATTGTTGCCTATGATGACGAAGGCGGTGGCTGGGCTGGTCGCTTTCTCTGGACTCTGGATGTAATCGGTCATAAGGGTTATTCCTATCTCAACGGAGGCATTCACGCCTGGAACAATGAAGGACACCCGGTTGAATCCGACGTGATATCACCCGACCCAGGCAAGCACGCCGTGGTCATCAACCACGAGCCGATAGCGGATCTAAGCCAGGTGCTTGCACAAATACCCGATACCAACTCGGTGGTCTGGGATGCCCGATCCGCTGAAGAGTATCAGGGGCTCAAAAGCGGTTCGGCTCGCAAGGGCCATATCCCCGGCGCGGTGAACCTTGACTGGCTGGATACCATGGATGCCTCTAGTAACTTTCGCCTGTTACCGCTGGGAGCCCTGCGGCAAAAACTCGAAGCGCTTGGTATTGGCAAAGACCAAAAAGTAATCACTCATTGCCAGAGCCATCACCGTTCAGGCCTTACCTACCTGATTGGCAAAGCCCTGGGGCTTGATATCAGGGCCTACGACGGTTCCTGGTCAGAATGGGGAAACCGGGAAGACACTCCGGTAGAAACCTGATTCATGCAAAAACTTTTTGTTATTCTGCAATACCTTATCCCCCAGCATGGGCTGTCCCGGCTTGTGGCGATATTTGCCAACAGTCAGCTTGATTTCATAAAAGCTCCGTTCATTCGCTTTTTCATCAAGCGTTACCAGGTGAATATGGATGAAGCAAAGATTACAGAAGTAGCTCAATTCAGTAGCTTCAACGATTTTTTTACCCGCGAACTGAAGGATAACGCCCGGGAGGTTGTGCAAGATCATGATGCCATTGTCAGTCCTGCCGACGGGGCTATAAGCGAGCTTGGCCCAATTGAGAATGACTCGCTCCTGCAGGCAAAGGGTCGTTATTACTCGGCGGTGGATTTACTGGGGGGACGCCCTGAAGATACCGAGCCCTTCAGAGACGGCTCCTTTATTACTATTTACCTGTCACCGCGGGATTATCACCGGGTACATATGCCTCTACCGGGGAAATTACTGAAAACGGTTTACGTGCCCGGCAAGCTATTCTCCGTTAACCAGACAACAGCAAATTCCGTGCCCCGACTGTTTGCCCGTAACGAACGGCTGGTGTGTTTTTTCGAGACTGAGATTGGGCCTATGGCAATGGTACTGGTGGGCGCCATGATTGTAGCGGGTATTGAAACCGTCTGGGCAGGCCGGGCCTGCCCCAACAACCACGATCTGTTGACAACTCATTACACTGATCATGCACCTCCCATACAATTGAGCAAAGGCAGTGAAATGGGTCGGTTCTGCCTTGGTTCAACGGTAATTCTGCTGTTCGGACCTGGTGCGATTAATATAAACAGCCAATTAGACAGTGGTTGCAGCATAAAACTGGGTGAATTGCTGGCGCGAGCAAATAACAACACAGATGAGACTTAATTTTCAGTGCCTTGTAGTTATAATCGTCTCAGCTTTGACCCTACCTTTCCCCAAGCGAGATTTTTATGAATCAAAATGAATTGAAACAGGCTGTCGCCAGGGCCGCCCTTGATTACATTGAGCCGAAGTTAAATGATGAATCGGTCATCGGTGTTGGAACCGGCTCAACCACTAACTGTTTCATTGAAGAGTTGGGGAAGATCCGGCACAAGATCAATGCAACTGTTTCCAGTTCTCAGGAGTCGGCAAGGCGTCTCAAGGAATTGGGAATTCCTGTATATGATCTCAATAGCGTAAGCGAAGTAAGCGTTTACATAGATGGGGCTGACGAGTCCAACGAATACCTGCAATTGATCAAGGGAGGGGGTGCTGCTCTTACCAGGGAAAAAATAGTGGCCGCGGTGGCCCGAGAATTCATCTGTATTGTAGATGAATCAAAGCTTGTGCCTGTTCTGGGGAAATTTCCGCTGCCGGTTGAGGTGATACCCATGGCACGCAGCTATGTGGCAAGACAGATTGTGAAACTGGGTGGGGACCCGGTATATCGAGAGGGTTGCACCACAGACAATGGTAATCAGATCCTTGATATCTACAATCTTTCCATAATCAATCCCAGGGAACTGGAACAACAACTCAATCAAATTACGGGAGTGGTTACCAATGGGCTATTCGCCATACGGCCCGCTGACAGATTACTGATTGGGAGCAACGAAGGCACAAGAACGCTTCTGCCCTGAAAAACGCGACTCATTGCGTCGGCATAATAAACTGTTTTTGTCCGTCTCAACTTGCTACCAGCTTCCTGACCTAGAAGTCGGTAAGTTGAAAGAATCCTGTTTAACCAGGTTTCTGTACAGAACTAAAACGGAGAGCTGGCAGGCTTTTTAGCATGTGAACCCCGAGCGATGCCCGGCATTCACAGTATGTCTAATTTACAACGGGTTAACGTTTTCTGCCTGTGGACCCTTTTGACCTTGAGTAACGTCCATGGTTACTTTTTGACCTTCTGCGAGTGTCTTTCTACCTGTACCGTTTATGGCGCTAAAGTGAACAAACACATCTTTGCCGCCTTCCTGCTCAATGAAGCCAAAACCTTTCTCATCATTGAACCACTTAACGGTACCTTCTACTTGCTCTGACATATCTTTCTCTTTTTCTAACTATCAATGTTTACCGGGTTGGAACTCATGTCCCAATTTGCGCCTCCAAAAAGGGAGTCGTTTTGGAGTGTAACCCCATACAGCACTAGATGGAACATTGATTTAGCGGGATTTCAGCATAATCTGTCGGTTGGGTACTTCAATAGGATCAACCCTGAAACGGGCTGATTTTTGACCCAATCAGGTCATAGACTATCTGGAAGATCAGGCTCCGGGCCCAAATCGAATATTTTGCCCGGATTAAGCACTCCATTCGGGTCGAAAACCAGCTTGATTGCCTTCATGTAGGCTATTTCCTGTGGGCTCCGGGAAAAACCAAGAAATGGCTTTTTCAGTAATCCCACGCCATGCTCTGCCGACACGCTTCCGCCGTAATCTTTTACCAGGGCGAAGACCCCCTCGCTCACGCGGCTGCAACGCTGAAAAAACAGGTCTGTATCCATTTCCGATGGCTTCAGGATATTCAGATGTACATTGCCATCACCAATGTGACCAAACCAGACAATCTCGAAATCCGGATACTTCTCGGCAACAAATGCGTCCACCTGCGCCAGAAACTCAGGAATCCTGGACACCTTTACTGAAATATCATTCTTGTAAGGAGTAAACCGGGAAATCGTTTCCGAGATATCTTCCCGTAACCGCCACAGACTCAAAACCTGCTCCGAATTCTGGCTGATAGTGCCGTCTGTTACCCAGCCTGACTCCATACAGGTTTCGAATAATTCCATGGCCTGATCAATGGCTGAATCGGCATTGTTCTCGAATTCAACCAGGACATAATAGGGGGCTCTGGTCTCCAGTGGGCGCTGCAGATTCTTATCATCCAGCACATGGCTCAGAGCTTTTTCGGAAAAGAATTCGAAGGCCGAAAGAACCATCTTTTGCTGAAAGGCTTCCAGCACTTTCATGGTTGCGTTCATGTCCTCTACGGCCAGTAACAGCACCGTTGGGTCCTCTGGTGGACTGACAAGGCCAAGGGTAACTTCCACTATTAATCCCAGAGTTCCCTCGGAACCGATAAACAACTGCCGCAAATCATATCCGGTGGCGTTTTTTATCAGACCTCGATTCAAATCCAGCAATTCACCTTGGCCGGTAACAACCTTCAGGCCCAGCACCCACTGCCGGGTCAATCCATACCTGATTACTTTAATGCCACCTGCATTGGTAGCCACATTGCCGCCAATCTGGCTGGAGCCTGATGAAGCAAAATCTACCGGATAAAAGAGATCATGATCGGTGGCGAACTGATGTAGCTGCCCGGTGATGACGCCAGGCTCACAAACTACCTGACGATCCACAGCGTTAAAATCCAGAATTTTATTCATCTTGTCGAAGGCAACAACGACCTCCTGGTTGGTAGCAACCGCTCCTCCACTGAGGCCGGTTCTGCCACCACTGGGAACCAGAGCAAAGCCTACTTCATTGGCAAGTTGAACCAGCGCCTTGACCTCGTCGATGGTTGTTGGAAAAACCACGGCAGCAGGATTCGCTTCGTATACCAGGGTCCAGTCCTTGCCGAAGGTTTGCAGTGACTGAGTATCGGTTTTCAATCTATCCGCATCAAATATCTCGGCCAGCCGGGAGTGAATCAACCGGGATTTTTGTTGCGGAGATTGATTCACGTTAAAGGTTCCCTGGAATCTGATGGTAAAACGCGGTGTATGTTACCATGCGTCTCCTTTTTAGAGCAGTCTGCCAGAGAGCGTAGCAACCGGATCATGAAGCATGCATCCAACTTCATTTGAAAAAAGAAAAATCAAATTCCTTTTACTTGAAGGCGTACATCAAAGTGCCGTAAATACACTTAATCAACACGGCTACGAAAATATTAAGTACATTAAAACGGCGCTTGCCGATGATGAATTGAAGCAGAAGATTGCTGATGTTCATTTTCTTGGCATACGCTCCCGCACAAAACTCAGCAGAGATGTTTTTGCGGCAGCCAATAAATTACAGGCTGTCGGTTGTTTCTGTATTGGAACCAATCAGGTTGATCTGGATGCAGCCCTGGAACTAGGTATTCCTATTTTTAATGCTCCGTTTTCAAATACACGAAGCGTGGCGGAACTGGTTATTGGCCAGACCATTCTATTACTGCGGGGAATTCCCCGAAAAAATGCCTTGTTGCACAAGGGCGTCTGGCAGAAAGCGGCGCAGGGTTCATACGAAACCCGGGGTAAGAAACTGGGAATTATTGGCTACGGCAATATCGGCTCGCAATTGAGCGTACTGGCTGAATCCATGGGCATGAAGGTGTATCTGTATGATATTGCAACCAAGCTGCCTCTTGGTAACGCCATACAACTCGGCTCACTGAAAGAACTGCTCAATGAATGTGACGTGGTGAGTTTACATGTGCCGGAAACCGAGCAGACCAGAAACATGATAGCGGCGCAGCAGCTCGCCTGGATGAAACCCGGCAGTGTGCTGATTAATGCCTCGCGGGGTACCGTGCTGGATATCGATGCGCTGACAGCGGCACTGGATAGTAGTCATCTGGCCGGTAGTGCCATTGATGTATTCCCCAGAGAGCCCGAATCCAACGATGAAAAATTTGTTTCCCCTCTAACCGGATACGATAACTGTATTTTAACCCCCCATGTGGGCGGTAGTACTCTTGAAGCACAGGAAAACATTGGGCTTGAAGTATCGGACAAACTGATTACCTATAGCGACAATGGCTCTTCGGTTACCTCGGTTAATTTCCCCGAAGTAGCATTACCGGCACACCCTGGCAAACATCGTCTACTGCATATTCACAAGAATATCCCTGGCATCATGTCAGAGATAAACACTATTTTTTCTGCAACAGGAATTAACATCAGCGCCCAGTTCTTGCAAACCACCGACAAGGTGGGATACGTGGTAATGGATATTGACGAGCAGTACAGCAGGATAGCCCTGGAAAAACTCAGCAACATTGAGGGTACTATCCGCAGCCGCGTACTGTTTTGACATTACCCGGGTGTTGCCGAGCCAGCCTATTCACGGCGCAATAATTTCATCAATTGTTGCGAACACCTTTCCCCTGAAATCCACCGAGTCGTTCACCAGATGGTGTCTGGCATGATCAATTATGTAGGTCCTGGCATTGGGGAATTTCCCCGACAGCGCCGGAAGATTGTATTGCCAGTCAACAGTATTATCATCAGTCCCTTGAATAATATGGATAGGTTCCTGACTCTCTGGCGCCAGGTCAAAATCTTTAAGATACTGCTTGAGTGATCCCACCCAGTCAACCGGCAAATACCGGCTCTGCAAGGGATCATTCTCGAATATAAACTTTAAAAATTCCTCGTCGTGAGTGTTCTCGACAAAATCCCTTTTCACTCGTTTAACAAACAAGTGGAAAAGAAAATACCGAATCTGCCCGTTAACCCAGTCACTGGGCTTCAACAAAGGTGCCAGGAGTACTATTTTATTAAATTGAAGCTGAGAAAACTGCTGCGGTTTGAGCAGACTGTTTATTATCGTGGCACCACCCATACTTTGACCCAGAAGATACCATGGTTTGACCAGTCCATTCTTCTGCGCCAACTGCAGGCAGTCTGCCAATGCTTCTGAATAATGATCAAACGATTCAATACTTGCCGCTTCTCCGCTGGAAATTCCATGACCCGGCAAATCAAATGCAATTACTGAGTAGCCACTGGAAAGGCAATGACCGATCAGGTGATTATACAAACCGACATGGTCGTAATAACCATGCACTATGACTACAGTTCCCTTGGTGTCATGTGCAGACAGGGCAAAATACTGGCAGGCGATTTTGAACTGTTGGCTGGAAAAACAGCCCATGGAGTGAGTTACGCCCTGCTCAGAGGAATTAAAATCAAGGCCGTAGTATTTAATATAGGATTGCACCACGGCATCATCCGACACCGGGGTTTTGAAATCGATTTCTTGCAGGCTATCTCTGAGCTGGTTTGCTTCTTCAAGACTGAACATTACAATGGCTCTTTAGCACCGAGTGGCGTTAAGTATCCAACTCTCCCTTACTATATCGCTCTGACATTTCTTCCAGGGTGTAGATTTTTCCAATATTAGAAATCTGCCCGGCAGCCCCGAAGGCCTCAAGCCTGGCCGTTACAATTGATTTCATTGCATCAATGGTAACCGCGAGAAATTTGCGAGGATCAAACTCTGATTTGTTCTGCGACAAAAATCTGCGTACTGCACCAGTAGATGCGAGGCGCAAATCGGTATCAATATTCACCTTGCGCACACCATGCCTGATCCCTTCGCATATCTCTTCAACCGGAACCCCATAGGTTTCCGGAATCTCACCTCCGAATTCATTGATTATTGCCAGCCATTCCTGTGGCACCGAGGACGAACCGTGCATTACCAGGTGAGTGCTGGGAATCTTTTTATGGATTTCCTTGATACGGTCAATAGCCAGAATGTCTCCGGTGGGTGGGCGGCTGAATTTGTATGCCCCGTGGCTGGTGCCAACGGCAATCGCCAGGGCATCCACTCCCGTTGCTGCAACAAAATCCGAGGCCTCTTGCGGGTCGGTAAGCAGCTGCGACATGCTCAGTTTTCCCTCGGCTC
>JAESQX010000062.1 GCA_016764875.1 Gammaproteobacteria bacterium | reverse complement strand
TATCTCCCAGAGCGGGTCACTGACCTCTTCCTTGGGCTCAAAGCCAACCACCGCTTCCATCAGGGTCTCGCGGATTGCCTGCAAGTCGATATTGTTGCAGTACTTCTGCAATTGGGAAATCAGCACCTCCAACTGATCCCAGGGCAAACTCTCTTCTTCAGCCCGCATAATTTTTGGATGCTCGGTGCCGGTTACCGAACCTCCGATCAATAGTTCCTCAAAAAGCTTTTCCCCTGGACGCAACCCGGTGTACTCAATAGCAATATCACCACGATAGCCTTTCTCATCCCGAACGTCATAACCCATCAAGTGGACCATCTTTTTAGCCAGATCAACGATTTTGATAGGCTCATGCATATCCAGTACGAATACATCACCACCCATCGCCATGGAGCCGGCCTGAATGACAAGTTGCGCGGCTTCCTGAACCGTCATGAAATAGCGAGTCACCTCCGGATGCGTGACAGTGACGGGCCCCCCCTGGGAAATCTGTTTACGAAAAAGCGGCACCACCGAGCCTGATGATCCCAGCACATTTCCGAACCGCACCATACTGAATTTTGTTTCACTCTCCTGTTGCGCCATTCCCTGCAGCAACTGTTCAGCGAATCGCTTGGTAGCACCCATAATATTTGTCGGCCTTACAGCCTTGTCGGTAGAAATCAAAACGAAATTCCTTACCTTGTATTTTTCCGCCGCCCGGGCCGAGATCAGGGTGCCGAAAATATTATTCCGTACCCCTTCTATAATATTTTTCTCAACCATTGGCACCTGCTTGTAGGCCGCAACGTGATAAACGGTATCAATGTTGAATCCACCGATACTATTTTCCATTTGCACCTGGTTACACACAGAGCCAAGCAAACTGACTATTTCAACCGTGTCGGAAGATTCAAATTTAAGCTGTGTTTCCTGCAATTCGCTCTCTATTTCATAGAGACCGAATTCGAATGAATCGAGCAGTACCAGTCGCGCTGGTTTCATCAAAATTATCTGACGACATAATTCTGAACCTATTGACCCGGCAGCCCCGGTTACCATTACTGATTGCCCGGTAATACAGGCACCCAGCAGCCTCGGATCGGGAGGAACAATATCTCTGCCCAATAAATCCTCAATATCAATATCTCGCACTTCGTCCACACCAACCTTACCGGAAACCATGTCAAATAAATCCGGGACTGTCTTCACGTGAACAGGCAAATGTTCCAAACGATTCAATATTTCCTTTCGTTCAGCATGGGTTGCCGACGGAATTGCCAGCAGGATCTGCCGCACTGAATAGCTTTCCACCAGTTCCTGCAGAGAATTTGGACCGTACACACGAATACCATGAACCGTACTTTCTACAATCTGGCGGCTATCATCCACGAAAGCGACTGGCAAATACTGATCACCATTCTGCAATGCCACCACGAGTTGCATACCTGAACTTCCGGCACCGTAGATAATTATTGGTTGTTTGGGACGAAAATTCTGAATCATACTTTGCAGAACGATCTTGGCGACAAAACGACTGCCGCCAATAAAAATCAGCGACATCATCCAGTAGATGCCCAGTACTGACATGGTGTTGATTTGGCTATCTGTAAACAGGTAGGCCAGCGCGATCAGGCAAGTTGCTACTGTGACCCCTTGCAATAAAATCAGGGCAGACTGTAAGCCCATATAAAGCACAATGGCCCGGTACAAACCCAGCTTGATAAACAGCACGATACTGCCAACGTTGGCCAATATCAGGTAGAAATAAAATGTACCGCTCAGGGTGAAAAAATCCTGCCCCAATAGCGCCAGGGATAGTATCAGCGACACTATTAAAATCATGCTGTCGGTAATCATCAGCAAAATTTGTTTGACTGAGCGAGATAAAGAATTGGTAAACAACTTACTCTCCTGGAATTTTGACCAGACCCGAGAGGCCAGATATTTGTTTCACTATTTTGTTTGTCCAGGCCGTGGTCATTTTATCAGCGGCTTACACTTAGGCTGATTCAATATCAATGCTGTGGGGCCTGCCCGCACCAAAATATTTGACTAAAAATACCAGCGGTGCCAGGCCAACAACAGTAATCAGTAATCCCAGCGGGGGGAACAGGTTTGCCAACCAGGCCAGTGGAGCCAACCAAAGCAGATTAATCAAGAGAATACCCAGCGTCACCTTCCTATGGCTTTTAAACCGCTTCGCCGCATGCTGATAAGCATGGGTGTCATGCCCCACATACCACCTTCGGCCATCCCTGATACGCTGTATTAATGTGTATGTTGCATCAACAACAAAAAATCCCAGAAGCAACAACCAGGCCCACAGATTCATACTTCCATGTTGCATGCTGAACAATGCCAGCAGGCCCAGACAATATCCGAGGAAACTGCTTCCTGTATCCCCCAGGAAAATTCGTGCCGGAGGCCAGTTCCACAGCAAAAAACCTATCGTTGCTGCACACAATAGGGCCGATAATAGCGTAACCACCTGATCACTACTATTTAAAACAATCAAACAGGTCATCAGCGTTACAAAGCTGGCTTCAGTAGAGGCCAGACCGTCTATCCCGTCCATAAAATTATACAGGTTCAACAACCAGACCAGAGCCAGAACAGTCAAGATGTAAAGCAATGGTGGGAATGCAAGATTCCAGCCGATTATGGGTATAACGGAGACATCACCCAACCACCAAACCGCCCAGATAGCCGCCGCAAACTGCACGGGGAGACGCCACCTGATTGAGAGCTGCGTAACATCGTCTGCCAGGCCTACCGCCGCAACAGCTATGCCACTCAACAGTGCGATAAATTCATTGGGAGGAATAAGACCCTGACCGAAGTAGTATCCCGCCATCAGGTAAAAAGGAATAACTATGGCTACCCCGCCACCCACTGGCGTGGGCGTACGGTGCGCACTGCGATCAACCGGAATATCCAGCAACCGGTTACGAAGCGCAATTTGCCTGACAACCCAGGTCATTGCCGCTGCACAAACCAGTGCGAAAACCAGCAGACTCCAGTCAACCATGGCATAGCTGCCTAAATAGATGTTTAAACTTAATAACCGATAACTGTGAATTTTATGACAGCAGGAAAAAGAATAACAGCAGGAAAATCAGCCGATTCCCCAGAGAATCCCCCGTCACTCGAACAAGCAATCAGCGCTGCCCAGTACTTTAGCCACGCCTGCAAGCACCAGTCTGCCCGAGCATGTGGGGAACCCTGATCGGATTAAGCAGCGAGATCCGATCAGGGCTCTGACTATTTGGATGCAATTACAATTCGGTGCCGGTTTTTCTCGATTGTCGCCTGCCCAATTCCCTTTACCTCCATCAACTGATCGATGGATTCGAACGCGCCATTTAATTCTCTATAGGCAACTATTTCCTGAGCCTTGACCATGCCCACTCCATCCATTACCTGGGCAATGGTGGTTGCATCAGCCGAGTTTATGTCGACTTGCTCCAGCGCTGTAGTCATTTTAGCGGGTGGGTCCGCTGCAAAAACGGCCGGAGTAAGCGCAAGTGTAATGCAGACTAAAACGGTATTTAAACAACCCCTAAACTTTCGAATTGGCTTCATAGTAATGTCCCTATCGCTATTAAATTAGTGAGAAGCAGCCAGTTGCTGCAATCACAAGTCTAGCAAAGGGTTTACATAACGCCAGATACTGCCTCATAAAATGCAGCCAGGCTTTCCCTGGGCGATGCCGCCTGGGTTATCGGCCGCCCAACCACCAGGTAGGTACTGCCATTTCGAATAGCTTCAGAGGGACCCACCACTCGTTTCTGATCGCCCACTGCATCTTCTGGACGCCTGATTCCCGGAGTGACCAGACAAAAGCTTTCTGGCAACAGCGGCCTTAACATGGCCGTTTCAGCGGCCGAACAAACGACACCGTCAAGCCCGCAGTTATCACTTAATGATGCCAACCTTTTTACCTGATCTTCCGCCGTAGAATTAATGCCAATTTCTGCCAGGTCATCGCTGCTGAGGCTGGTTAACACAGTAACCCCTATCAACAAGGGTGATTGATTCCCGTCGTTTGCCAAAGCATTGGCGGCCGCTTCCATCATTGCCCGGCCCCCGGATGCGTGAATATTAACCATCCATACTCCCAGGTCTGCGGCCGCTTTAACTGCCCCGGCAACGGTGTTTGGGATATCGTGAAACTTAAGATCAAGGAAGACATCAAAACCACGATTGACGATTCCTTTCACCAATTCCGGCCCACATGAGGTAAACAGCTGCTTGCCAACTTTCACACGACACATATCGCGATCCAGTTCCTCCAACAGACCAAAGGCAGCTTCCGCGCCAGCCACGTCCAGTGCAACAATGACTCTCTTGTTGTCCCTATCTGTTACGGTATCGCTCAATCTTTTCCCCTCCTGGCCAGGTTGATATACATATCTGATTTACTCCCCTTCCAGCCCAAGCCTGGGTTTAACAGAATCCCACTTCTTACAGCTGGAACACTGCCAGTAAAGGTTTTTAGTTTCAAATCCACAATGGTCACATTGATAGCCGGGCTTTGATTGGGACAGCTTATTCAATACATCCTCAATTAATTTTAAATCAAGATGCAGTTTTCCATCGGTTTCATCGATGTGACTCTGCAAAAGTGCCACTGTACCTTTTAACGATGGATGCTGACTTAGCCTGGTGGAAAGCAACTCGGCAGCGGCAGTATCGCCTTCACGTTTGCGCACCAACTCTACCAGCTTTAATAAAACGCTCACCCGGAAACGGTCGTCAAGACACTCCCTCAAGAACTTTTCAAACTTAATTGTCTCGTCAGGTTTGGCAGAGTGCCGGTAACACTCGGCCATGGGCCCAATAATTTCGGAAATAAAATGTGGATGCTGGTGGCGGATACGAAGCAATTCCTTTATTGCCTTTTGCGGATTATTGGTCAATTGTTCCAGTTTGGCCATCAGGAATGATGCTCGCGCACTGCTTCTGTCAAATCGAAATGCCCTTTTAATTTGGTCTCTGGCTTGTTGTGGCTGCTCATCGGAAATAGCCTGTTCCGCCAGTTCACAACAAAAATGTGCAGCAAGGCTCTTGATGGACTCGTCTTTTTTGAAATTTGGGATTTCCAGCAGAGCTTTTACCGAAGTAATCGCCTGCTCCCACTCTCTCTCGATTTGATATATCGTGGTTAACTGCAACAAGGCATCAGGCCTGACGCCATCACTTTCACGAAGTAACTCTTGCGCCAGATGTTCGGCTCTATCCAGCAAACCAGCCGAAATATAATCATTTGATAACTCTAGCTGGACTAAATCGGAAAACTCCCTGACAAGATCCGATCTGGCCAGAAGCGACTGGTGTACTTTTATCGCCTTGTCAACCTTGCCCCTGCGACGCAGTAATGTTCCCAAAGCCAGATGAGTTTCAACTGTGTCATCATTGATTTCCAGGGCACTGATAAAAGTATCAATAGCTTCATCAGGCTCATCGCCTAACAAATAATTGAGCCCGACAAAATAGTCATTGTAGAAATCATTAACAGAGCGATTCGATCGATACTTTGATTTCAACGAAACCTGCGCTAAAGCCCACCCGGCAGCCAGTGCTACTAGTAACAATATATAAAAGAAGATACTTGACTCTGTCACCGGATATCCTTGCTGGATAAATTACGCAGCTTACTGACTTCGGCTTCCGAGGCTTTGAGTTTATTTTGCAAGCGCCTTATTTCGATTTTATTCTTGAAATAGCTGGATATACCCGTAGCAAATAACAATCCCAGGGTACCACCGAGAGCAAACGCCGAAATTATCCACAGCGCTACAGGTTGAGGAGAGAACTCCCAGAACCCAAGTGACAAGGGGGCGGGAGTTGTATTGATATATGAAAATCCAACGCTGGCAAAAAACACCAGTAAAATAAACAGCGCCGCCAGAAAACGTATGAGCTTATGCATAAATTGACTGTGAAGTCCGCAGAATTATCCAACGTGCATTATAACAGGCGTGAAAAGTGTGTATTGCTATTCCCATAAAAATAAAGGGCGGCATAACCTTATTGGTTATGCCGCCCGAACTTTAATCCAACTATATGCTGAAAAAAAATTTGTTTCAGTAGTGCATCTCCGCCACCATGCTCTCATTAACACGATCGCGAAGCTCCTTGCCTGGTTTGAAATGAGGGACATATTTGCCGGCCAGTGCAACCGGAGTGCCTGTTTTAGGATTTCTCCCAATCCTCGGCACTCGGTAGTGCAGCGAGAAACTGCCAAAGCCTCTGATTTCAATTCTGCCGCCGTCTTCAAGCGCCTCGGACATATATTCAAGAACTGCTTTAACCGCCAATTCCACATCCTTGCAAGAAAGCTGTGTTTGCTTTCCTGTTATCCGATCAATAAGTTCAGACTTGGTCATGAATTTTCCCCTGTACTTAAATTTGCGGCCAAACGGCAGATAGACCTCTAGATTTTATCCAATTGCGCCTTGATCAGGTCCCCGATTGTCGCTGGTGCTGCAGTACCCGGCTCCTGCTTTTTATGGTCCTGAATTGCCGTCTTTTCATCATCAATTTCTATCGCTTTCACGGAAAGACTGAGTACCCGGTTTTTCCTGTCCACACTGACAATTTTAGCTTCCACCTCGTCACCTTCCTTGAGTGCATTACGGGCATCTTCTACCTTATCCCGGCTGATTTCAGAGGCGCGAAGCATACCCTCTACGCCTTCTGCCAGGTTAATTGTCGCTGCCTTGACGTCTATCCCTGTTACCGTCCCTTTTACGATACTGCCTTTTTCGAACTCGGCTACATAATTAGTAAAAGGGTCATCTTCCAGTTGCTTGATGCCAAGTGAAATCCTTTCACGCTCCGGATCAATAGAAAGAATAACTGTTTCAATCTCATCACCTTTGGTATAGGTCCGAACTGCGTCCTCTCCTGTCTCATCCCATGAGATATCAGACAGATGAACCAACCCGTCAATATTGCCATCAAGTCCGATGAAAATACCGAAATCAGTGATCGACTTTATAACACCCTTGATACGATCCGCTTTCTTGAAGGTTTCAGCAAAGCCATCCCATGGGTTCTGGAAGCACTGCTTGATTCCCAGGGAAATACGTCGACGTTCTTCATCAATATCAAGAACCATCACATCGATTTCATCGCCCAACTGCACGACTTTGGATGGGTGAATATTTTTGTTGGTCCAGTCCATTTCCGAAACGTGTACCAGTCCTTCAACACCCTCCTCCAACTCGGCAAAACAGCCATAGTCAGTAAGATTTGTAACCACGGCTTTAACCCTGGTGTTTTCAGGATAACGGCCTTTGATAGCAACCCAGGGGTCTTCACCTAATTGTTTGAGCCCCAGTGAAACTCGATTGCGGTCACGATCAAATTTTAGAATCTTGACGTCAATTTCGTCACCTACATTAACGATTTCGCTTGGATGTTTAATGCGTTTCCAGGACATATCAGTGATATGCAGAAGTCCATCAACACCACCAAGGTCAACAAAGGCTCCGTAATCGGTAAGGTTTTTAACAATACCTTTTACTGCCATGCCTTCCTGTAATTTTTCCAGCAGTGCATCACGCTCTTCAGTACTGACTGATTCCAGGACAGCCCGGCGCGATACCACAACGTTATTACGCTTCTGATCCAGCTTGATCAGCCTGAATTCCAGTTCCTGCCCTTCAAGGTGTGCGGTATCCCTGATTGGGCGCACATCTACCAGTGATCCTGGCAGGAAGGCACGGATATTATTGAGATCAACAGTAAAACCACCTTTCACTTTGCCGTTGATCACGCCTTTAACGACATCGTTTTTATTAAATGCATCTTCCAGTTCAAGCCATGACTCTGCTCGCTTGGCTTTCTCTCTGGATAGTTTGGTCTCACCGAAACCGTCTTCCACCGCTTCCAGCGCTACCTTAACTTCATCACCGATTTCGAGGGCAAGGTCACCTCGCTCATCGAGAAACTGTACCCTCGCAATGACACCTTCAGACTTCAGGCCTGCGTGAACCGTTACCCAGTCACTGTCAATATCAATAACTATTCCCGTAATAATCGCCCCCGGGGTCATATTTATTTCTTTCAGGCTTTCTTCAAACAGTTCTGCAAAATTTTCGCTCATTAATTTATCCAAATAAAATAATAAGTTATAAGTAAATACTAAGGTATTTTATAACTTTTACCATGTCCCAGCCGACACGGGTCGATTAATATAATTCCACTTTCTGTCGTTGCTGGCATCGCGAAAAGTGGACGGTTTTTGCTGACATAAATGCCCTAAAATCTTGTCTAGAAGTCTGCTGCCAGATTCAATACTCTGGTTACTACCTCGTCAATACTTAAATTAGTGCTATCAAGTATATGAGCGTCGTCGGCAGGCTTCAGGGGTGAAACAGACCTATTGCTGTCTCTTTCATCCCGATCTTTTAGCTCTCGCAAAAGGTCGGGCAGAATAGCACCAATACCCTTTGCAATCAACTGGTTATATCTCCTTTTGGCACGTTCCTCGACACTGGCTGTAAGATAGATTTTTACCGTTGCCCGGGGAAAAACAACGGTCCCCATATCACGTCCATCTGCCACCAGCCCGGGTGATTTTCTGAATGCCAGTTGACGATTCAACAGCGCTTGTCTTACGGCAGGAATTGCCCCTACCCGGGAGGCCATGTCACCGCCGATCTCCTGTCTGATAATGTCGCTGAAATCCTCACCATTTACGCTGACCGAGCCAGGACCCTGGTCACCAAAGTGGATGTCCAACTGCTGTATGGTTTGTGCCAGAAGCGCATGATCATTCAGATCCAGGCCCTGTCGGAGGGCTACACAACCCAGAATCCGGTACAGGGCACCACTATCCAGCAGGTGATATCCCAATGCTTCCGCCACCCGCTGGCTGACAGTGCCCTTACCTGACCCACTAGGCCCGTCAATGGTAATGACAGGGATTTCCACCATTAATCAGCGCCACTGTCAGTTTGATCATGGATCTGAACCGCAACACCCACCTTATTCGCCAATGGGACGAAGCCGGGAAATGAGGTGGCAACATTACTGCAATTTCCAATGGTGATGGCTGCTGAACTTCTCAAGGCCGCGATAGTGAATGCCATGGCGATACGGTGATCCCCTGCACTATCAACCTCTCCCCCACCTATAGCACCACCAACTATATCAATGCCGTCCGCAACCAGGGTGTTTTTAATACCCAGCACATCCAATCCATTTGCCATTGCCTGCAATCGGTCACTCTCTTTCACGCGTAATTCCTCTGCTCCACGCAGGCGCGTAGTCCCCTCGGCGCAGGCGGCCGCAATAAAAAGGGCCGGGAATTCACCAATCGCCAGTGGTATCAATTCGCGAGGTACTTCAATGCCCCGTAGCGGAGCATGTTGAACCAGGATATCTGCCACCGGTTCGCCTCCCACCTCATGGGTATTGCTGAGTTGAATATCCGCTCCCATCAATTCCAATAAGGTGATTATGCCTGTTCGGGTGGGGTTGACCCCCACATGGCGCAGCAATAACTTCGAGCCAGGGCTTATGGCTGCCGCTACCATAAAAAAAGCAGCCGACGATATGTCAGACGGTATGTCGATATCTGAAGCCGTCAATTCATGACCGCCGGAAATTATTACCTCGCCCGTCGCAGAATTTGTTTCCACCGGATAGCCAAAACCTTTCAACATACGCTCGGTGTGATCGCGACAGGGGGCAGGCTCCCTGATTCGGGTTTCGCCCTCTACATACATTGCCGCAAACAGCAGGCAGGATTTAACCTGCGCACTGGCCATGGGCATTTCATAATCAATGCCGTGCAACCTGGTGCCCGTGATGGTAAGTGGCGGCGTACCGCCCCTTGCGGTATCAACCCGAGCGCCCATATCACCAAGGGGGTCTGCAATTCGCTGCATTGGTCGAGTCAACAGGGACTCGTCTCCGGTTAACTGGCTGGGAAAAGGTTGCGCCGCCAACAGCCCGGCCAGAAGCCGCATTGCGGTTCCCGAATTCCCCATGTAAAGAGGTTTTCGGGGTGCTTGCAAGCCCTCCCTGCCAACACCGTAAATAGTCAGTTTTCCATCCTCGGGACCAACAATCGTCACCCCCATCTCCCTGAAAGCATCAAGGGTATTCAGCGCATCTTCACCTTCAAGAAAACCGCTAACCTCGGTTACGCCTCTGGCAAGAGAGCCAAATATTACGGCCCGATGGGAAATGGATTTATCACCGGGTACCCTGATATCACCGGTGACCTGTCCTCCAGGGGCGACAACATAATCAAGCAATCTGCTTTCCTGTGCTGTCGGTTCGGCCATTGGATTAAATATTTTCTGAACAAAAGAGTCTCTCGCTGCCTTTGCCTGGGTAAAGGTAGTTTTCAAAAAACCGTGTTCCTTGTTAACCAGGGCCTTACGCAAGAGTTGCAAGTGCTCAATATACTCATCCAGAACAGCAGTGGTTGCCCGGGAGTTGGCAACGAAGATATCTGCCCACATTGTGGGGTCGCTTGAGGCAAGCCTGCTGAAATCCGCAAACCCACCGGCCGCATAACGAAATATGTCTTCGTTTCGCTTGCTTTTTACCAGCACATCAACAAGGGCATACGACAATAAATGAGGAAGGTGGCTGGTTGCGGCCAGAACATCGTCGTGTCGGCGCACTGTCATTCCCAGCACATCAGCACCCAGGCGTCTCCACAGTTGATGAACCGTCTGAATTGCATCTGCATCCATGTAAGGCTCAGGTGTAATAATGACCTTTCGATTGGCAAACAGGTCACCGCTGGCCGCTCCAAATCCGCTTTTTTCGGAGCCTGCAATGGGATGGGAAGGTACAAATCTTGATTTGCTATCGCCCAGTTTTGCTTGTGCCTGGGTCATAACAGCCTCCTTGACACTGGCAACATCGGTGATTACCGCGCCTGGTTTGAGCGTTCCCTCCAGAGCCACCAATATTTGGCCGATAGCCAATGTTGGCACCGCAATGACAATCACATCAGCCTGTGCCGCAAATTCCTTAACTGTCAGGGAACCTTGCTCGATAATTCCCTGTTCAGTAGCAAGGTCAAGTTGCTGCTGATCAGTATCCACGGCAAGTATTTGCTGATGGGGATTTCGTTGTTTTAATCCGCGCGCAACAGACCCGCCGATCATACCGAGGCCGACAATCAGGACTGTGCTTTCAGCAAACGAGGACACGGACATTTCCTTCATTCGAGACAGAAAAAAATGATCAAAAATTTCATTGAGTATTGGCCACCGGATAGGAGCCTAATACCTTAACCTCCACGGTACACTCTGCCAGCTTTTTCAAAACCTGCTTCACCGACTCGTCACTGATATGACCTTCGAAGTCGATGAAAAAAACATAGTCCCATATATCCTTTTTGGACGGACGTGTTTCTATTCGAGTCAGGCTCACCTGGTTATGTTCAAAGGGTTCCAATACTCGAAACAAAGCACCTGGTCGATTTTCAGTGTAAATGAGAGTGCTGGTTTTATCTCTGCCACTCGACGCGGGCATCGATTTTGAAATCACCAGAAATCGGGTACTGTTGTCCTCCTGATCCTGAATGGCGGACTCGAGTATATCCAGGCCATAGACTTCAGCGGCCATTTTACCGGCAATTGCCGCTGTACCGTCCTCCCGGGAAGCACGCCTGGCTGCCTCGGCATTACTGGCACATTCTTCCTGCGTTGTGGTTGGCCAGCGCTTCGAGAGCCACTTCCTGCACTGGGCAAGGGACTGTTTATGCGAAACTATTTTTTTTAGCTGATCAGCTTGTGCACCCGCTTTCACCATCAGGTGATGCTCTATAGGCAGCACCACTTCGGCAATGATTTTTAATGGGGTATTCACCAGACAGTCAAGGGTGTTATTGACAGCGCCTTCGCTGGAATTTTCCACCGGCACCACACCAAAACCTACCTCGTCATTTTCTACCGCTGTAAACACATCATCAATTGTCGGGCAATCCACAAGCTGGATACCCCCATCGAAGTAAGCCAATACCGCAGAATGAGAAAATGTGCCTGGCGGACCAAGGTAGGCAACTTTTTTTTCCACAAGATTAGTTTCGCTCAAGGATCCACTCGCTGATAAAGATGATTTGAAATTAATAAAACTGTCGGGTGAAAATCGTCAGGCCAGCGTACAATCCTATTCGCTACTTTCGTCGTCCGCAAGATCTTCTGCCTCTGTCTCTTCCGGTTCATCGACTCGTTCCAGGCCCACTAGTTTCTCTTCATTTTTAAGAGTAATAAGCCTTACTCCCTGGGTATTTCGGCCTTGCACCGAAACCTCATCGATTCTGGTTCGCACCAGCGTACCTTTATCCGAAATCAGCATTATTTCATCGCCATCATCTACCTGGACAGCGCCAACAACTTTGCCATTACGCTTGCTGGTCTGCATACCGATTACACCCTGTCCGCCCCGGCCGTAGACAGGGAAATCTTCAACTGTGGTTCGTTTACCGTAACCGTTCTCACTTACCGAAAGAATCTGTTTACCTGCTTCCGGGATTATCAGGGAAATCATTTTGTGAGCTTCCACTAATCTGATACCCCTGACACCGCGCGCTGTTCGACCCATAGGGCGCACATCACTTTCTTTAAACCGAATGGTTTTACCACTGCTGCTTACCAGCATTACGTCTTTCGAACCGTCGGTAATCGCGGTACCAATCAACGAGTCTCCATCATCCAATTCTATGGCTCTTAACCCAACGCTACGCTGCCGGGAAAAATTGGTTAAATCAGTCTTTTTAATCGTACCATTTGCTGTGGCCATGAAAACGTAATGATCAGGGGTATACTCTTTAATTGGCAACAGGCTGGTAATTCGTTCACCTTCTTCCAAAGGTAAAATGTTTACTATGGGCTTGCCCCTTGATGTTCGGCTCGCCAGTGGAATCATAAATACTCTCAACCAGTACACTTTCCCTGTACTGCTGAAACAAAGAAGCGTGTCATGGGTATTGGCGACCAATAGATGTTCGACCAAATCCTCATCTTTAACCGCCGCCGCCGCCTTGCCTTTACCTCCACGTCGTTGAGCCCGGTAATCGGTAAGAGGTTGCGACTTGGCATAACCTGTTTTAGAAATTGTGACTACCCGATCCTCCTCGGTAATCAAATCTTCCATAGTAAGATCAAGTTGTGACTCGACTATTTCTGTTCGTCTGTCGTCGCCATATTCTTCGTTTACCGCTTCAAGTTCTTCCCGCACTACTGACAATAAACGCGACTGGTTTTCCAGGATATCCGTGTGGTCAGCAATTTGTTTTAGTAACTCGCTGTAGTCATTAATGAGTTTTTCATGTTCAAGGCCGGTTAACCGATGCAGCCGCAAATCAAGAATTGCCTGGGCCTGCCCGGGTGAAAGATAATACTCATTCTCTTTCATGCCATATTGCGATTCCAGTCCATCAGGTCTGCAGGCATTCGGGCCTGACTCCCCAAGCATTTCAAGCACGCTGTCAGATTTCCATGAACGCGCCAGTAGCTTTTCCTTGGCCCCGGCTGAGTTGGGTGAACTTTTGATCAGTTCGATAACCGCATCGATATTTGCAAGGGCCACAGCCAGCCCTTCCAGGATATGACCACGTTCCCGAGCCTTGCGCAGCAAAAACACGGTACGCCTGGTGACCACTTCCCGTCGATGACGAATAAAGGCGTCAATAATCTCTTTTAAATTAAGCAGGCGTGGTTGCCCATCAACCAGGGCCACCATATTAATACCAAAAACCGATTGCATCTGGGTCTGGGCATAAAGGTTATTCAACACTACGTCAGCAACTTCACCCCTGCGCAACTCAATGACAATACGCATACCGTCCTTGTCCGATTCATCGCGTAACTCGGTGATTCCTTCAAGTTTCTTTTCCTTGACCAGTTCCGCAATGCGCTCAATAAGTTTTGACTTGTTAAGCTGGTAGGGTATCTCGGTAACAATAATGGTCGACTTGCCGGTTTTTCCATTTTCTTCTATGTTGGCCCTGGCCCTGATATAAATCCGGCCCCGCCCGGTCCGATAGGCCTGCAAAATACCAGCTCGTCCATTTATGATGCCTGCCGTGGGAAAATCAGGTCCGTGAATATGCCCCATCAGCCCTTCCAGGGCTATGTCAGGATTGTCCATCAGGGCTATACAGGCGCCAATTACTTCAGTCAGGTTATGGGGCGGTATATTGGTCGCCATACCAACAGCGATCCCGGAGGAACCATTAGCCAGCAAGTTCGGAATCCGGGTGGGGAAAACATCCGGGATTTGCTCGGTACCATCATAGTTAGGTGAAAAATCGACAGTCTCCTTGTCCAGATCGGCAAGCAGATCATGGGCAATTTTGGACATACGTATTTCTGTATAACGCATCGCCGCCGCTGAATCGCCATCGACGGAACCAAAATTTCCCTGCCCGTCTACCAGGGGGTAACGTAAGGAAAAATTCTGCGCCATTCTCACTATGGTGTCATAGACCGCAGAATCACCATGGGGATGGTATTTGCCAATCACATCACCCACAATACGGGCTGACTTCTTGTAGGGCTTGTTCCAGTCGTTTGAGAGCACATTCATGGCGAATAGCACGCGCCGGTGAACCGGTTTCAGACCATCCCGAACATCAGGCAGCGCCCTCCCTACAATGACGCTCATTGCATAGGCAAGATAGGACTCCCGCATTTCGCTTTCCAGCGCAACCGGTGTAACCTGCTTCGCAAACTCAGACATAAGCCCCCATCTCCCTTATTGGGAAGGATCGTAATTTGGTACTCGTTGGTATTTGGATCTGAACAGTCTCTGGATGATATTTACTACTTTTTCGGTACCGAAACAGGCTCCGAAATACTTTTATTCTGAACCGTCATTGAGTTAAAAATCCGCCTTGGTAGAAGCTCGCAATAATAGCATACAAAGGCCGCTTTCTGACAGTCAAATTAGCCTGTTTAATTGAGGAAAATATCCTTTTTAATCAATAATATTGGCCCGCTGCGTCGACTTGAAATTCGCCAAGCTATTTTTGCTTACTGACGCTATAATACAGCCCTGATTCAGCAAGCAATTTCAAAGTACTGACGTGATCAACCTGCAAGACAATTCCCGGGTAGATACCCTTATCGAGGCCAGGTGGGTTATCCCTGCCACAGCAAACGCTGCGGTGTTGGAAAATCATGCCGTCGCCATAAAGGACAAGCGCATAACATCCATTCTCCCCATTGACCAGGGGCGAAATTCAATCAAGGCGGATCAGGTTATCACCCTTGCTGAGCATGCCCTGATACCTGGCCTGATTAATGCGCATGGCCATGCCCCCATGAGCCTTTTTAGAGGCATTGCCGACGACCTGCCCCTCAAGGAGTGGCTGGAACAGCATATCTGGCCCCTTGAAACCGAACATGTTACCGAAGAGTTCGCGTATCAAGGTGCTGAGCTCGCAATTGCCGAGATGTTGCTGGGTGGCACCACCTGTTTCGCTGATATGTACTTCTTTCCGGATGCAGTGGCCAGGGCCGCTAGCAATGCACATATTCGAGTCCAGCTGGCAAGCCCGATACTGGACTTCCCCACCGTATGGGGGCAAGGCCCGGAGGAATATATCCAGAAGGCCACCGCACTGCACGATGTCTATCGTAACAGCGAGCTGGTCTATACCGCATTCGGCCCCCACGCCACCTATACCGTATCAGATGCGCCGCTACAGAAAATATCCATACTTGCTGAAGAGCTGGATATTCCCATTCACATGCACATCCACGAAACTGCCGCTGAAGTTGAGGAGGCCGTTGCCACAACAGGCAAACGACCACTGGAAAGACTTGCTGACCTTGGCCTGATCAGCCCGCGATTGCTGGCTGTACATGGCACACAACTGTCCGCAGAAGAAATGGCCATGCTGAATACCATGGGTGCCCACGTTATTCACTGCCCTGAATCCAATCTAAAACTGGCTAGCGGATTCTGTGAAGTCGCCAAACTCATGAGCCAGGGAGTCAATGTTGCCCTGGGCACAGATGGCTGTGCCAGCAACAATGACCTGGATATGTTTTCTGAGCTACGAACAGCCGCGTTGCTGGCCAAGGCGGTGGCTAAAGACGCCAGCGCACTGCCAGCCTACCAGGCATTACAAATGGCAACGATAAATGGTGCCCGCGCCCTTGGGCTGGAACACAGCATCGGTAGTATTGAAACCGGAAAATTCGCCGATTTAACAGCGGTACGCCTTGATACTATCAACGCACTACCGCTTTACAATCCTGTATCTCACCTGGTTTATAATACCCGCTCTTCGCAAGTCAGCCATGTGTGGGTTGGAGGCCGGGCTGTGGTAGAAGACGGCAACTTACTCACCCTGGAACGACGAGCAATTCAGGAAATGGCCAGACACTGGCAACATCGGATTAAGAAAGATTAAACCATGGAAAATGTAGACGAATTAGAAATCCGCAAGTTTGAGGCGTTAGCTTCTCGCTGGTGGGATTCGAACAGTGAATTTAAACCGTTACACCAGATAAATCCTCTGCGCATGAATTATATCAGCCAGAAAATAAATCTGGCCGGCAAGTCAGTACTGGACATCGGCTGCGGCGGCGGCATTCTATCCGAATCCATGGCTCATCATGGCGCACAGGTTACCGCCATCGATATGGCCGATGCTTCCCTGGCGGTTGCGAAACTTCATCAACTTGAAAGCAAACTTGATATTGATTATCAGAAAAGTTCGGCAGAAAATTATGCCAGCCAGCATCCTGGCAAGTTTGACGTGGTCACCTGCCTTGAAATGCTCGAGCACGTTCCCACACCGGCTTCAATTGTGCTGGCTTGTGAGAAATTGCTGAAACCCGGCGGACTGGTTTTTTTCTCCACCCTAAATCGCAATCCCAAGTCCTATGTGTTTGCCATTGTCGGCGCGGAATATCTGCTAAACCTGCTGCCGCGGGGTACCCATGAGTTTGCTAAATTCATCAAACCTTCAGAACTGGCAGGCTGGTGTCGAGATGCCAATCTGGACTCCGGTGACCAGGTGGGTTTGGGTTACAACCCCCTCACCAGGAAATACTTTCTGCAACAAAACCTTGATGTGAATTATATTGCACAGTACACAAAACCCGCCTGAAGGACCTGGCCCCATGGAAACCCTTTCTACGTCCATCCAGTGTGTTTTATTCGATCTGGACGGAACCCTTATCGATACCGCTGCCGATTTTCAGCAGGTACTGAATATTTTAATGGATAAAGAAGGCCGCCAGAGAGTGCCCAGCGAACGCATAAACCAGACAGTATCAGACGGTGCTCGCGCTCTGGTAAAGCTGGCCTTTGAAATAGACGAGGATCACGCTGATTTTGGCCGTTATCTCGAGCAACTATTGGACCTGTATTACGAGCAGTTACAACACACCGTTGCCCGCCCCTACCCCGGCGTACTTGAATTGCTGGAGAAGCTGGAGGCCTCAAATATCCTCTGGGGCATTGTCACCAATAAACCGGAGAAATACACTCGTTTACTGCTGGAGAAGCTGGATCTATTACAACGCTGCGGAACCCTTGTTTGTCCCGAACATGTCAGTGCGCGAAAACCCAACCCGGAGCCTCTGCTGCTGGCTTGCAAGCAACTCGACTGTGACACCGAGCGAACTGTTTATATCGGAGATCACATCAGGGATATGCAGGCCGCAAAAAATGCCGAGATTATCGCCATTGCTGCTCAATATGGTTATCTTGCCCCTGATACCAGCATCGATCAGTGGAATGCTGACTTTATTATCAAGTCAGCTGGAGATACCGAAAACCTGCTGTCAATATTAAAATTTACCTGAAGCCATTGTCATGTTTGATTACCAACCAGCCAAAAACCTGTTAGCCAATAAAACTATCCTGATTACCGGTGCCGGTGACGGCATTGGCCGGGCAGCGGCCATCAGTTTTGCCCGGCACGGTGCCAATGTAGTTCTCACCGGCAGAACCCAGAGCAAACTGGAGCAGGTCTATGACCTGATAGAGAAGGACTGCCCGAATCAAGCGGTGATTCAACCACTGGATTTATTAAAAGCAGATGAAAATGAATACAAGATACTGGCTGACTCACTGATTGAGCAATTTCACTGCCTGGATGGGTTGCTCCACAATGCCGCACAGCTTGGGCCGCGCAGCCCAATTGAGCATTACCCTTACCAGCAATGGCAGGAATTAGTCCAGGTAAACCTCAATGCGGCCTTTCTCTTGAGCCGGGCATTGTTGCCAGCGCTGACTAAATCGGATGCCGGACGCATGCTGTTCACAGCATCCAGTGTAGGACGTATCGGCCGTGCTTACTGGGGTGCCTACAGTGTGACCAAATTTGCCGTGGAAGGATTAATGCAGGTACTGGCTGATGAATTGCAGAACACCAGTTCAGTTCGGGTCAACAGTCTGAACCCTGGCGGCACCCGTACTGAAATGCGCCGTCAGGCCTACCCGGCAGAAGATCCCCAAACGAAGCCGACTCCAGAATCACTGATGCCGGTTTACCTGTACATGATGGGACCTGATAGCGATCATCTCCATGGCCGTGCTCTTGATGTGCAATCTTTTGACCCGAGCTCTGCATAGTTTTTTGCCGGTAACCCCGAAGCGATAGAAAAACCAGGTTCAAACAATTATCCAGGCCTGGTTTTTTGTGCGATTTCCTCCGTCGTTCCACCTAGGGTGATTTTGGCAAGGCAAAGCTCAAAATAAGGTCACCACCACGTCGACCCCGCGAGCCACCTCCTGAGGCGACAGTCACGAACTCCTCACCATCGATCATGTAAACGGATGGCGAAGAAAACACCCCGGCGCCAGTATTAAACTTCCACAACTCTTCCCCGGTTTTTGCATCAAAGGCGAAGAAATAACCAGCAAGATTCTGCCTGTACCAACAAATACCAATCCACCCCTTGTCACCACGGAACCCGCCTGTCCATACCCCTCGAAAATCTGACGCCATATCAATTCTCCGGTCACCGGATCATAGGCAGAAAAATACCCCTTTGCACCACGACCGGAATTAAACGGGGCGTCGATAGCATTCACATACAGGTATCCGGTATCCGGACTATGGGCAATTGGTGAGTAATTCGAGCCACCGCTGTAGCCGGGAGCAAAAATTTGTCCCGGTCCAATGGGCGTAAAGATAGGAACCAGGGTGTTGGTTTCCAGTTGCTGTGCAGGTATATCAATGGGGAATACCGGTGATACCGGCTCCATTGGTTCGCCAGCGGCCGTGTAGGGAATAGGCTGGGTGGGCCAAGGCTCTTCACCTTCCAGTGCCGTCTGTGTTGGAACCGCTTCCTCAATAACCGGGTGTACCGGAACACCGGTTTCACGATTGAGGATATACAGATATCCACTTTTGCTGGCCTGGGCCAGGGCCTTCACTGGTTCTCCGTCCACTTTCATATCAAACAGCACCGGCTGATTGCCGGAATCGTAATCCCATACATCGTGGTGCACCTGCTGAAAATACCACTGCAGAGTGCCATCATCCAGGGTCAGGGCAATAAGAGAATTACTGAATAGGTTTATGCCATCACGTTTGGTGCTGTCGCCATAGGGATTGGCAACCGCCACATAAAGCAGACCCAGCTCCGGATCAATAGATGGCGTTTCCCATATTCCACCACCGTTACGTTCACCGCCTACCCAGGTTGGCCCGGCAATATCCCAACCCTGGTCTCTTTCATCCTGGGGGACTGTATTGAAATTCCACAAGACCTCTCCGGTGGTGGCATCCACCGCCAACACATGGCCCCCTGGAATATGGCTTTCACTTCGAGTTGTGCCCACATAAATCACGCCGTTGTATATTTGCGGCGCTGTGGTAAACCAGTAGCCCAGTTCAATAGCTGTGTTTACTTCAGGGAAACGTTCCTTTATAACATCCAGAATTACGGCTGCCTGACCATTGTCACCGAACTCTGGCAGAGGTATTCCCGTTTCAGCATCCAGAGCAAAAAGAAACGAGCCGGCAGCAGAATAAACAACACCGTCTGCGTAGGCCACTCCCCGATGGCGAAAGACATAACCTTCCCGACGGCCACCACCCAACAGCTCGGTAACATCGTAGGTCCATAACAGATGACCATCCACCGCATCCAGTGCGTAGACACTGCCACGGGAATCAGTCACGTACATGGTTCTGTTTACGATAATCGGGGTAGTCTGATTGCTGACACCATCAATGACCCCATGCTGAAACAACCATCGCGGCGTCAGGGTCTGAACATTTCCAGGGGTGATCTGGTTAGTGGGAGCGAAGCGGCTGCCATGCAGGTTCAGGTTGTGTAGCGGCCACTCAAATTCTGTAATTCCTGAAGCATTGGTCTCGGTTGCCAGGCCCATACCGGGTTGCTCCTGTTGAGAACAGGCCCCCAGTGCAAGTAGGGGCATAAGAATCGTCAGTACTATGTGGCGGTTTTTAGAGTTAGTTATTTGCATTAGACAAGACTCCTCGAAGTGTTTTGTACTATCGAATTTACTTGCTCTTTTTCAACATATATTCAACGATTGCCTTGAGGTCGTCCCTGCTACATTCAGTACACAATCCCTTCGGCGGCATTACTGTGTTAAGCCCATTAACGGTATTTTGAACCTGTCGCTCACTTCATCCCGGCGGCGCTTAACAGTTTATTTATTTCTGCTTTCGGCAACTCCTGGAACCTACCCTTGGTTATCTTGCTCGGGATAAAAATAGGCCCAAAGCGCACTCTCTTCAAGCGGCTCACTTTCATGCCCTGGCTTTCCCACAGACGGCGTACTTCACGATTCCGTCCTTCCATTAACACAACGTGATACCACTGGTTTATACCTTTCCCACCGAAGTGCTGGATATCGGTAAATCGGCACAGGTGCCCCTCTAGTACCACACCTTCGTGCATGGCCTTAACCATTGCAGGAGTTACTTCTCCCATAACTCTCACAGCGTACTCTCTTTCAATCCGGGCGCTGGGATGCATCAATGCATTGGCCAGTTCACCATCGGTTGTAAACAACAGCAAACCACTGGTATTGAGGTCCAGCCTGCCAACAGCCACCCAGCGTCCGTGTTTGAGACTTGGCAGCTGGTCATATACGGTTGGCCTGCCTTCAGGATCCTTGCGGGTGCATATTTCCAGCTCCGGCTTATTGTAGAGCAGCACGCGGCGCTGCTCCTTTACCGTCTTTTGTGGTGCCAGTTTTTTCCCGTCCACCACTACCGCGTCATGCTCAGTCACGCGGTCACCCAGTTTAGCCGGGGCACCGTTTACTTTAATGCGACCGGCAACAATCCACTTCTCGATTTCACGGCGAGAGCCAAAGCCGGCACGGGCCAACACTTTTTGTAGTTTTTCATCCATAGGAATTAACGCGAGGTTTCCTGCCTTAATGTATTGATGAACCTGATGCCGGTAGCTGAGAGGTTTCATCATCGGGAAGCGATTCTTTAGCCGTTTTGCTTTCGGCTTCGACGCTTGTTTCTTCAGTTTCAGATGTCGATTCAGAACCCTGGACGTCTTCGTCCTCACTTTCCTCTTCCGCCAGGCCGAGAATCTCATCCAGGGGTTTCTTCGCCAGCGCTACCGCTTCATCTTCTGGGGGCAACTCATCCGCGCTGTAAGCGCCTATAATATCGTCATTTTCAACATCCGAATCTAGCTCAGGAAGTTCGAGCACGTTCATGTCCGCTAGGTCATCTTCAACATCAAATTTATCACTGCCCGTCGCTAAGTCCCGGATTTCCGACAAGGGGGGCAACTCCTGAATACTTTTTAAATTGAAATAATCAAGGAATTCCCTGGTGGTGGCAAACAGCGCCGGTTTACCCGGGACATCCTTATGCCCCACTACTCTCACCCACTCTCTATCCAGCAGCGTTCTGATTATGTAGGAGCTGACTCCGACACCGCGAATATCTTCGATGTCTCCCCGGGTGATGGGCTGGCGATAGGCAATCAAAGCCAGGGTTTCTAACAGAGCACGGCTGTAACGAGGTGGCCTCTCCTCCCACAACCTCGCTATCCACTCACTCAGATCCTGCCTGACTTGAAACCTGTACCCCGAGGCAACTTCCTTCAGCTCGAAACCACGATCATTGCAATCGTCACTAATGGACTTTAATACCTCAGTCAGCTCTTCCTTGTCTGGCCTTTCATCTTCGCTGAATACCCCGGCAATCACATCAAGGTTCAACGGTTTCCCCGCTGCCAGTAACAAGCCTTCAACAATCATTTTAATCTTGTTATCAACGTCACTCATACTTCGGTATTCTCACTATCTTTCCAAACCGGAATTATCAAAATCTGGAACCCTCTGACAAATGATATGACCAGAGGTTCCCTAGCTTCTCGCCTTGATGTGAATAGGCCCAAAAGGTTCGCTCTGTACTATCTCAACCATTGAATCCTTCATCAGTTCCAGCACCGCCAGGAATGTTACTACCACACCCAGACGACCCTCATCACGCATTAACAGGGAAACTAAAGGTACAAATTTATGGTTAGAGGTTCTTACCAGGATTTCAGACATCTTTTCCCTGGTGGACAGGGTCTCGCGTTGTATGTGGTGATGCTCAAACATCTCTACTCTACGCATCACGTTGGCCAGGGAATACAGCACTTTTTGCAAATCAACCTCTGGATCGGGGGTTATTCGCTCCATTTCGGGAAGAGCGGCACTGGCAGAATAAAATTCACGATCCATTCGTGGCATTTCACCGATATCGTCTGCTGCCTTTTTGTAACGCTCGTATTCCTGTAGACGACGGATTAATTGCAACCGGGGATCGTCTTCGTCGGCCTCCTCTTCCTGTTGCCTCGGTAACAGAATACGGGATTTAATCTCCGCCAGGGTGGCGGCCATTACCAGATATTCCGCCGCCAGTTCAAACTGCGACGCTTCCATGAGATCAACGTAGGACATGTACTGCTGGGTGATGTCGGCTACATGAATCTCCAGAATATTAATGTTCTGTCGTTTGATCAGGTATAACAATAAATCCAGCGGACCTTCAAAGGCTTCAAGAAAAATTTCCAGGGCATCCGGGGGAATGTACAGGTCTTTGGGAAGTTCGGTTATAGCCTGGCCAGCCACATAGGCAAAAGGCAGTTCTTCCTGCCCCGGCTGATCTTCAAGCTGGTCCACGTTATCTGATTCTGTGCCTGAAACTGTCAATTTGATTGCTACTTTTTATTTTAGTCGTGGCAAGGGAGCTGCCGAATATTTATAGAATTGCCCTGTCGTATTCTGCCACCAGGCACCGCCTTGGTACAGGAATCAGCAGCGCATCGCAGGGGACATATAACTACCCAAGGAACCGGCATATTCTATCATTAATCGGGCCGCTTTCGCGGCCTGACTTTATACTTTATATTGCGCTTCCTACCAGTAACTTAGGCCCATAGCCTGCCTCACTTCCTGCAAGGTTTCCCGGGCTTTTTCCCTGGCAGTTTCACAACCCTCGGCGACGATACTTTTAACCACGTCCGGGTCTTTCTCGTATTGAGCTGCTTCCTTCTGAATCGGTTCCAACTCTGCCACCACCGCTTCGATTACCGGCCTCTTGCATTCGAGACAACCTATCCCGGCACTGACGCAACCATCACAAACCCATTCTTTGGTTTTCTCATCCGAGTAGGTCTGATGCAACTGCCACACCGGACACTTTTGGGGGTCGCCAGGGTCCGATAATCTCACCCGCGCCGGATCCGTTGGCATGGTACGTATTTTTTTCTGAACCTGATCCAGTGGCTCCCGCAGGGAAATGATATTGCCATAGGAATTCGACATTTTCTGCCCATCAAGACCCGGCATTTTGGAGGCTGGGGTGAGTAAGGATTGTGGTTCCGCCAATATCATTTTGCCCGAACCTTCCAGGTAGCCATAAAGTCTTTCCCGATCCCCAATGGAAATATTCTGTTGCTCCCTGAGCAACGCCTGGGCTTTTTCCAGGGCTTCCTGATTGCCCTGCTCCTGGTAGGCTACCCGCAAATTAGCATACATACGCGCGGCTTTTTTCCCCATTTTTTTAACAGCGGCTTCTGCCAGTTCTTCGAATCCCGGTTCTCTGCCATATAAGTGATTAAACCGGCGCGCCACCTCCCGGGTTAATTCAACGTGGGCTACCTGATCGGCACCCACCGGCACCAGTCCGGCTCGATAAATCAGAATATAGGCTGCCTGTAACAAGGGATAACCAAGGAAGCCATAAGTCCCCAGGTCTTTCTCCTTGAGCTTTTCCTGTTGATCCTTGTAGCTGGGAACACGCTCCAGCCAACCCAACGGAGTCATCATTGACAGCAACAGGTGTAGTTCCGCATGCTCGGGAATCCTTGACTGAATAAAAATGGCCGCTGAACCGGGATTAACTCCCACCGCCAGCCAGTCAATAATCATGTCGAAAACATTTTCCTCAATCACTTGCGGATTGTTGTAATGGGTAGTCAACGCATGCCAGTCGGCAACGAAAAACAGACACTCGTATTCGTGCTGCAATTTAACCCAATTTTTAAGCACACCGTGAAGATGGCCCAAATGCAGACGACCTGTTGGTCGCATACCAGACAATACCCTTTGCTGTGAATCAACCGTAGACAACACTTTCTCCTGTAAAAGTAGGTAATTTCAAATTAGAGGCAGAGTAATAGCTTTTACGCGAACTTGCCAACCGGATTCTTACAAAAACGGTTCGGTATCTCCCTTCCCAGTCCTTATTACTTTTGGCACACCCTCAACCAAGTCGATCATGGTGGTAGGTTCCAGTCCGCAGGTACCAGAATCAATAATCAGATCCACCTGCTTGCCAAGTTTGAGCCTCATTTCGTAAGGGTCGATTAACTGTTCTTCCTCCCCCGGCAGTATCAAGCTGGTACTCATGATAGGTTCGCCAAAACTCTTTAACAGCGCCTGTGCCACTATGTTATCCGGCACCCGCAATCCTACTGTTTTTCGCTTTGGATGCATCAACCGACGGGGAACTTCCGGGCTTGCTTTAAGAATAAAAGTATAAGGCCCCGGTGTGTAAGCCCTTAGTATACGGTAGGCACTGTTACTCACTCTGGCGTAACTGGCCAGGGAGGAGAGGTCTTCACACACCAGAGTGAAATTGTGCTTGTCATCCAATTGTCGCAGTCGCCTGATTCTCGTCAACGCGGCCTTATCCCCAAGATGACATCCTAGAGCGTAAGTAGAATCAGTAGGGTAAACGATAACTCCACCGTTCATCAGTACCGTGACCGCCTGTTTGATCATCCGCGGCTCTGGATTATCCGGGTGTACCTGAAGATATTGAGTCATGTATGCCCTACCACCACATAGGCTGTTATCCGCCAGAGCGCCACTTACCCTGAGAACCTCTGCCGGAGAATAAAGCCGGGGATTTTATTACAACCGGCAAGAAAAGCAGACTCTTTTTGGTAAATGCATTAAAATGCGCGCTTATGTGCTCTCCTGCTTTAAGCTCGCGCAGTTAATTCAACCAACTCTGACCCCTTATCCCCTATGAAACAACTACTGGACTACATTCCCCTGATCGTGTTTTTCACCGTCTGGACTCTGGATGAAAGGGTCATCAATATTGCCGGGTTCGATTACACCTTGGGCGGTATTTTCAGTGCCGCCGAATTCCTCGTGGTTACCTCAATTCTGGTTTATGGTGGAATTTTCCTGGTTCAGAAACGCTTGGACAAAATGCAGGTTGTTACGCTGGTGGTGGTGATTCTGGCCTGCCTTCCGACTATTTATTTCCGCAACACGGATTATCTGAAATGGAAAGCTCCAGTTGTTAACTGGATATTCGCAGCCGTGTTTCTAGGTTCCAGGTTTGTCAGTGACAAGTCAGCCATCGAGCATATGATGGGGCATACTGTGGATGCTCCCAAACATGTCTGGCATACATTAAACACCGTCTGGATTTTGTTTTTTATTGTTCTGGGCGCAGTGAACCTGGCCGTGGCGTTTACACTTTCCGAGTCCATGTGGATTAACTTCAAGGTAAGGGGCAACTTGATAATCACTTTTATTTTTGTATTTGCGCAAATGCCCTATCTTGCAAAATACATCACCGAGGAAGAACAAGAAGAAGAACAAAGCAGCTCCACCACCAGCCCTCCTTGAGAGAAACAGGCCGACATTGGGAAGCACCGTTCAACTTAAGGAATCTCTATTATGCTATACGCCATAATCAGCGAAGACGTTAAAGACAGCCTCGGCAAGCGACAGGCTGCCAGGGGAGCGCACATCAAAAGATTAAAGCAAATGGTGGAACAGGATCGAGTGATCGTGGCTGGGCCGCATCCGATTGAGGATAGCGAAGATCCGGCTGAGCCAGGATTTAGTGGCAGTCTGATAATTGCCCAGTTTGACAGCCTCGAACAAGCCAGGGCCTGGGCCAACGACGATCCCTACGTAACAGCAGGCGTTTACAAAAAGGTAACGGTAAAACCTTTCAAAAAGCTTCTGCCTTAGGCTGGAAGGCTCGACAAGACTACAGAGCTGCTGGGTTCAAATCGGGGAAATTCGCATCGAGAACCTCATTCCACTGATCCACCTGGGATTGTTTTCGCTTTAATACAACAGCCGTATCTCCCACGATAGCAATGCTGTTAATAATGTCTCCCCGCTGAATTTTATACACAACCTCCAGTCCTTCAATCACTCGCCCGAATACCGAATGTTTTCCGTCGAGATGGGGCGTGGCAACATGGGTGATAAAAAACTGACTGCCGTCAGTACCCGGACCGGAATTTGCCATGGATATAACGCCAGGGCGATTATGGTGAAGAATTGTCTCGCCAGTGAAACGGTATCCAGGGCCTCCGGTTCCAGTGCCCTGAGGATCACCCCCCTGGGCCATAAAATTTCGCTGAATACGGTGAAACGTCAAACCATCATAAAACCCGCGCATCGCCAGGTTTACAAAATTTGCAACCGTGGTTGGGGCGGCCCGATGATTTAACTGAACCTGCATACTCCCTTTGCTGGTTTCAATGATCGCCAACAGGTCCTGGGCGAAACTACCAGTAGCTACTCCCAGCCCCGCAACCAGCACCAGTATCAAACATGTTATTTGTTTCTTCATAAGCTCAGATCGTATTCCAATATTACCGGTGCATGATCAGAAAAATATTCTGCCGTATAAATTTCTGTGCTTTTGACTTTCTCGGCCAGCCCTGGCGTTATTACCTGGTAATCTAACCGCCACCCCACGTTATTTGCCCTGGCGTTCCCTCGATTCGACCACCAACTGTACTGATCCGGTTCCTTGTTAACAAGTCGAGACGCATCTACATAGCCCGCATGGTCATATAGCTTGTCAAGCCACTGCCGTTCTTCCGGTAAAAATCCAGAATTTTTCCGATTGGCACGCCAGTTTTTCAAATCGATTTCCTTGTGACAGATATTCCAGTCACCACAGATAATATATTCCCGACCATCCTCCCGCCGTTTTTCCATATGGGTCAGGTAATCTTCCAGGAAAGCAAATTTCCGAGCCTGCTTTTCCGGTCCACTGGAACCAGATGGCAGGTATAGGGAGGCGATGCTGAGGTTGTCGAAATCTGCCTGGATATAACGCCCTTCGGTGTCAGCAATCTCCCAGCCCAATCCGGTTGTCACCTGGCCAGGCTGCTTCCTGCAGTATATTGCGGTACCGGAATACCCTTTCTTGATGGCATCAAAATAGTAACAGTGGAATTGTTCCGGATGAAAAATTTTGTCATCAAGCTGATGCTCCTGGGCTTTGGTTTCCTGTAGACAAACCACGTCGACAGCGGTGGTGTTAAGCCAGTCGAAGAAGCCTTTACGAGCCGCTGCCCGAATACCGTTGCAGTTGAAAGTCATTATGCGCATGGCTCTGGATCGATTCTCCGTGTTTAATTTATAAAAGGAGCGCAAGTGTAACCAGCTTGCTGAATTCTGGCAAAAAATAGTCCCGCTGAATCAATTCATGTCGCTATTGCCGCACTGGAACCGTCAAATCCCCGGAGTAAACAGACTAATTACACCAGCCGCTCCATTTTTGTTACCGCTAGTTACATAAAAGTGATATATGTTACCTTTATGCCCGCTTGTGTGGTAACATTTGCCCCGAAATTCCAGAGGAACTGGAGTTTCCATGGATTGATTTTCAATCAAACACACGTAAGGAGCATAAAATGAGCATAGTACTGAGGAAAGCATGGCCTACCATCCAAGCCCTCGCCGTCAGCACCGCCGTCGTAGTGAGTGCAGTAGCGATTCCGGCCTTGATAATGTTCGCAGCAGTGTAACTAGCACCGGATGCTAGAAGGAGAGCATCATGCAATACATTCCTTCAAGAGCTTTTCACCAGCTAGCGAAGCAAAATGTTCTTATTCAAGAACAAACCATTTCCTGGCTGGTGATTGTTTCACTCCCCACCTGTAAGACCTCACTCCAGCTGTCAAATTCTGCATAGACAGGCAATCCAGGGCGGCCTGAAGAACTCAAAGCAAATTTTGATCAGAATTAGTGGTTAAGCGTCAGATACTAATTTATCGACAAAATTACAAGGCTTGTGGGAACTGTTCAGTTGCGCTTCAATTATTTTATCCCAGGCCGTAGCACAAGCGCCGGGTGAACCTGGAACACAGAAAATAATCGTCTTGTTAGTCAATCCTGCGAAAGCTCTGGACTGGATAGTGGAAGAACCAATTTCCTCAAATGATATTTGACGAAACAGCTCGCCAAAGCCCTCAATGGGCGTTTCCAGCAGTGGCGCAATGGCATAGTGGGTATTATCACGATCTGTAAAACCGGTTCCCCCTGTCATCAACACAACCTGCACCTCTGGATCAGCAATATGAGCCGACACTTCAGCCCGAAGGTGGTACACATCATCAGGAATGATGCGCTTGCCCAGCAAACTATGTCCGGCCGCTTGCACTCTATCTACCAGCACATTGCCTGACTTGTCCGTTTCCTGGGTACGAGTGTCGGAGACAGTGATTACTTTAATATTCAAAACGGTCTTACTCATATTCGACACAATACGTTTAACCACCAGTCATATTCATTAATCGCACCGGTTGCTCGTGATCACTGTCGTAAAAATAGTGCCGCTCTGGCTTGAGATTCATTGCTTCCACGATTACCTGCTTCAGGTCTTCAAAATTCCTGTCTGGATCTCTTAACACCTCGCGCAAATCCACCGAATGCTCATTACCCAGACAAAGCAACAAGCGCCCCTCCACCGTTACCCTTACCCGGTTACAATCTGCACAAAAATTATGGCTTACCGGAGAAATGAAACCTATACGGCTGGACTGCCCGGAGACCTGCCAATATTTCGAAGGCCCCGCTGTTTTACTGGGAGTGGGCACCAGTGTGAACTGTTCCTCAATCACCTGTTTGACCCAGTCATTGGTGCATAGCGTATCTTCACGGCGATGGTCAGATACCTGCCCCAGGGGCATCTCTTCAATAAAAGCAATATCCACCCCTTTATCCAGAGAGAATTTAACCAGATCCAACACTTCGTCATCGTTGTAACCTTTCATAATCACAGCATTCAGGCGAATCCTGTCGAATCCGGCGGCAATCGCCGCATCTATTCCTTCGATTACCTTCTCCAGCTTGCCTACCCTTGAAATCCGTCGAAATCGATCCGGTATCAAGCTGTCTATACTGATGTTTATCCGGTTCACTCCGGCTTGTTTCAGCAGGGGGGCGTATTTATCCAGTTGTGCGCCGTTTGTAGTCAGTAATAATTCCTTTAAACCTGGCAGTGAACCCAGGGAGTTCATCAGCGACATAATGTTGTTGCGTACCATTGGCTCACCACCGGTAACACGAATTTTATCGACACCAAGTTCGGTAAACGCCAGGGCTACCTGATTCAGCTCTTCCAGGGAGAGAACCTGATTGCGCGGCAAAAAAGTCATGTTTTCCGTCATGCAATAGACACAACGAAAATCACAGCGATCGGTAACAGACAGGCGAATATAGTCAACCCGTCGGCCATAGTTATCAATCAATTGCTGATTCTGTGTAGACATGTTTGCTCAGTGTTTTAGCAGGATAGCGGTATATTACCAAATATTTCCGAGCATTATGCTGATTTTAGACAGTCCGTAATACTATTAAGGGGCGGTGGTTATTAAAAGCTGTATTCCCAGGGCGATAAGAACAATCCCCAATGCTCGATCAAACCAGCGTCCACGGCTTAAAAAAATACGCTTTACCGGTTCCATTCCCAATAATAGCGACAACAGCGCGAACCATATGAAGGTTGCAATGGAGAGATAGATTCCGTAGCCGAGCTGAACCAGCATCGGCGTACCTGGTTCAATTACCAGCGTGAATATTGCAAGGAAGAAGAGTGTAGCCTTGGGGTTGAGCCCGTTAGTCAGAAACCCGGTAAATATCAGGGACCCTGCTGAGAGGTAGGAATGCTCGCCTGCCGATAGTTTATAGCCAGGGTGGCGAAAAGATTCCCTGATGCCTTTTATCCCGAGATAAACAAGATATACCGCAGCAAGTAATTTTAGAACACCGAACAGAATTTCCGAACTGGCTATCAGCAATCCTATCCCCAGCAAACCGTAGCTTACATGAAGCAGGATTCCGGCGGCTATTCCCAGGCTTGTCCAAAGGCCGGCTCTTTTTCCACCAACAACGGTATAGCGCAATACAATCGCAAAATCAGGCCCCGGGGATGCGACAGCGAACAGATGCGCTATTGCAATGGTTAGAAATTCAGCAAGGTACATATTGCCTGAAAACCGGTAGCCCGTCAGGGCACAATATCGCTGATAACCAGCTCTCTGGTAGTTTGCTCACCGGCAAGGGAAAAACTCTCTGACACCACCCGATAATCTCCTGACTGCACCGTCGCAGACCCCGAACGGGATACGGCCGCAGTAACATATACCGTTGAAGCGGAAGACAGGTTGAAAGGTCCAACGGCAAGGTTGTCATCAAGGGTAATTGTCGCTGGGAGGTCACGAACCAACAGGTCGAAGGCAGCCAATGGAGGCATGCCCTCCCGCTCGGCGTTACGTGCAGAAATAAACACGCGCAATTCGGCGGGTAGCTCAAGCCCTTCGGCCAACTGAATACTGACCTCAATGCGGGGCCCAGCTGAAGCGCCGTCTCCACCAGCTTGTGCCAGTAGTTGTTGAGCCTCTGCAATCTGGCCGCGCAATTCCCGGGCCATTGACGAATTTGGATTTCCCTGAATCATCAAACGCCAGTACCCAATGGCACTCTTATAGTCGCCGGTTGTTTCGGCATTTATAGACAGCAATTGCAAGGACGTAAAATTTGACGGATTGATGGCCATGGCCCGGTCAAGAATCGCCTGTACTTCATCGGTCAGTTCACCGCCGCTGAGAACATATTTTATCTGCGCATAAATACCCAATGTTGCGGCTTTGTCAGCCCCCTCCGGCATCAAATCACTGGCGCGCTGAAAAGCCACCTCAGCTTCGGTATACATACCCATGTTGGAAAAATTACGGCCTAGAAAATACCACGCCCACTCATTTTCTTCGTCTTCACGGACCACTGCACCCAACTGAACCACCAGGTTCCTGATTTCTTCCTGATCATCTCCAGCGGCACCGGTGCGTTCGTACAGATCCATCAATTCAATATCATTAAGATGTCCCCACTGTCCGTATAAGAAGTAGGCTACCAGAGGAATCATTAGCACAATGACCAGAGGTACAGCCTTGATCATCAAAGCAGGTTCTTTGCTAGGTGTCTGCTTTTTTGGTTGCTTTGCCGTGGTTGCCTCGCCTACCGGTTTGCCAGTGTCGGTAAGCAGGGTTTTCTTTAACTCCAGAAGCAGGGAATCATATTGCTTCTGGTCCAGACTACCACCAGCCAGTTCTGCTTCCAGCTCCCGCTGCCGGTCCTCGAATATGGAAAGATTAAATTCTTGCCTTAACCCTCCCGTACTATCAACGCCGGAGCGATAGTGTTTCCATAGCGGAAACAGCATGAACAGCGTAGCCAACAGCATGAAAAAAACACTGATTATCCAGAACAAGGGGTGTACCTAGGTTTTCTCTGATGAGAAGTGAATTTATTTATGCTCAAGTAACTCATCGAGTCGCTGTTGTTCCTCTTCGTCCAGAGACTCGACCTCACCTGGCTTTGATTTTTTGACGATATTAAAAATCACATAGCCACCAATCAACAGGAAGGCTAATGGACCAAACCAGAGTAAAATAGTTTCAGCCCGGAGCCTGGGACGATAAAAAATGAAATCACCATAGCGCTCAAACATGAACTGCTCAATTTCCTGATCCGTCATCCCATCCATAATCATGCGGTGAATTTCCCGGCGTAAATCTTCTGCCACACCACCGGTGGAGCCGGTTAGATTGGTATTCTGACACATGGGGCAGCGGAGCTCGTTAGACAACTTGCGAAAACGCTGATGTTGCTCATCGGTGTCAAATTCGAAAGTATCCACCTGGGAGTAGACTGGCACACTGACACTCAGCAGCCCCAGGAAAACCCACAACAGCAACAGCTTGGCTTTCAATTAAGATCCCTCAAGTTTCAATGCTTCAATGGCAGGCACAAATATTTCTTTCCAGGCCTGTTCATCAATGACACTGACATGGCGATAACGGATTAAGCCGTTTTTATCGATCAAAAATGTCTCGGGAGCACCATACACCCCCAGGTCTATACCCAAGCGGCCCTGCACGTCCATGATACTAAAGGAAAACGGATCTCCGTTGGTATCCAGCCAGTCCAGAGCAGCATCCTGCTCGTCTTTATAATTGATACCAACTATGGGAATTATGTTTTCCTCGGAAAGTCGTATCAAAGTTGGATGTTCTACCAGGCAAGGCAAGCAATAACTTCCCCACACATTCAACAAAAACATCTCATCAGGCAGATCCTGTTTTCCAACCAGGTGGTTGTCATAAACATCCTCCAACTGGAATTCGGGCAAAGGCTTATTTATCAGGACGGAAGGCAGATCTCTCGAGTTAAGGTAAAGCCCCCGCCACAGCAACACTCCGAGAACCAGAAAACCGATTACAGGAGCAAAGAATTTTAATCGTGACATGGCAACCTCCTGCAAAAAGCTACTTAAGTTACCGTCTGGAGTTTTGAGGATAATGCGCCCTGCTTACCAACAGCCTCATTGCTTTTCAGACGCAAGCGTCTGTAGCGCCGATCAGCCGCCGCGGTTACCCCACCCAATGCCATGAAAATGGACCCCAGCCAGATCCAGCGAATAAAAGGTTTAACATATATGGTCATTGACCAGGCTCCCCCGTCTCTGCGCTCACCCAGGGTAACGAATAGATCCCGGAATAGTCCGGAGTCTATGGCCATTTCTGTGGAGGGAGAGTTGCTGGCAATATAAATTCTTTTTTCCGGGTTCAGATCCCGCAGATACTCACCATTGTGACTTACCACAATAATAGCCTGATCTCCAACATAGTTAGGTCCGGTTATGGGAATCGTACCATTAAATACAAAATCGTAATCACCCAGGTCAATTGTCTGACCGGGGCCCAACAGAACACTTTTTTCCGTACTGAAATTGCTGGTCAGACAAACCCCAACCACCATTACCGCCACACCAAAGTGAGCAAGCTGCATGCCGAGATAGCCCGCTGGCAAGCCTGTTAAACCCTTAAGCTTATTGGCCTTATTGGCAATTTTGCTCAGAATATCCCGCACAATAGAAAACGTAATCCACAATGCCAGGCTGATGCCAATGGTTACCGACCACGAAAACTTCGTGGTTATTAACAGGGGAAGAACTACTCCCAACACAATGCTGGCAGCGGCAATCAGCCATAAACGCTGCACCAGAAAGGACACCGAAGTACTTTTCCAGCGACACACTGGCCCAATTCCCAGAAGCAATACTAATATGCCCATTAAAGGTACAAATATAGCGTTAAAATAGGGTGGGCCAATGGAAATCAATTCATCGGTAATTGCCTGAAAAACCATTGGGAATAGCGTTCCCAGCAAAATAGAAGCGCTGGCAACAACCAGTAGAATATTATTTGCCAGCAGCGCCACTTCTCTGGAAATCATCGCGAATCCGGAGTTGTTCCTGATCAGGGGGGCTCGAAACGCATACAAGGTTAAAGATCCGCCTACAGTAAGGATAATAAAACCCAGAATATATACGCCGCGAGTAGGGTCGCTGGCGAATGCATGCACAGAAGTCAGCAATCCCGATCGGGTAATAAAGGTCCCCAGCAGGCTTCCGGCAAAGGCAAGAATGGCTAACAGTACAGTCCAGCTTTTAAATATACCCCGTTTTTCGGTTACAGCCATTGAATGAATCAATGCTGTTCCCAGCAGCCAGGTAATCAATGGCGGGTTCTCCACTGGATCCCAGGCCCACCAGCCACCCCAGCCCAACTCGTAATAGGCCCACCAGCTTCCCAGGGCAATGCCAATAGTAAGAATTGCCCAGGCAACATTAGCCCAGGGCCGCGACCAGCGAGCCCAGGCCGCATCCAATTTGCCACTTAGTAGCGCTGCTATGGCAAAAGCAAACACAACCGAGAACCCCACATATCCCATGTAAAGCGTCGGTGGGTGAATAATAAATCCAAAGTCCTGTAACGCAGAATTCAAGTCAGCGCCGTCTGCCGGAGCCAGGGGTAGCACACGATCAAATGGATTGGATGTGGCAAGCATAAACAGGGTATACCCTGCACAGAGGAATCCGAGTACCCCGAGAACTCTGGCCACAAAGTCCAGCGGCATACTCTTGCTGAAGATACTCACGGTAAGCATCCAGCCTGCAAGCATGAAGGTCCAGAGCAGGAATGAACCCTCGTGGCCACCCCACACGGCGGTAAGCTTGTAACGGGTTGGCAAAAGTGTATTGGAGTGCTGCGCCACGAACTGTACAGAAAAATCATCTGTGACAAAGGCATAGGCAAGAATTATCAAACTGACACTCAAGAAAACGAACACACCGGCGGTGAGCGGACGAGCGAAGTTCATCCATAGAATGTTGCCACGTGCTGCCCCGATTATCGGCAGGGTGCCAAGAATAACACTTAGGCAAAACGCCAGAATGAGAGTGAAGTGACCTAACTCAGGTACCATCCGACAGCCCTTCAGCAGAGTTTTCGTAGCCCGGCTTTTCTACATCAGCCGCGTCCAGTGCTGCTTTCACTTCCTGCGACATATAGTTTTCGTCGTGCTTGGCCAGAACTCTGGATGCCTGCAAAACACCGGCGGTGTCCACCAGCCCTTCCACCACGACACCTTGTCCTTCCCTGAACAGATCAGGCAGGATGCCCTCGTAATGAATCGTTACGTCACTGGCGTAATCTGTTGCGATAAACCTGACTTCCAGAGAACCATCTACGCTACGCACAGAGCCTTCCTTAACCATACCGCCAATCCGAATTTTCTGACCGCTGGCCACCTCGCCAGAAACTACCTGTGTAGGCGTAAAAAACATATTGATGTTTTGCCTCAGGGCATAAAGTACCAGGCTGATACCGACACTCAGACCGAGTGCGATAAAAATTACTATTGATAACCGTTTACGTCGCAATGGCTTCATTAATTCCCCCCCCACCGCTTCTGAATCACGCCTCTCCCGCGAAGCGCTGGTTGTGGATTCCGATAATTCGGACATGCTTACCCGCCGTTTCAGGTCCTGCATAATCTGCTTCCTTTTGCGCACAGGTGCAATCAAATTGACAGACACAAAAATTGCAAAAAGCAGATATACCGTCCACACATTGAAAGCATACCCACCCATATTGAGAAACTCACTAAAGCTTGAAAACTGAATTGCGTCAATCATATTTGGTTTTTAACCTTCTTTTACCAGGTCTTGTACCCACTTCGAGCGACCCTCGCGCTGCAGAATTTCATTGCGGGTCCCCATCATCACGGATACGGCAACAAACAGGTACATGGCTATCACCATAATCAGTGTCGGCAGCCAGAATTCAATTCCGTTGACGCTCCCGCTACTGGCGCTCAATGCACTGGCAGGCTGATGCAAGGTGTTCCACCATTCTACCGAATACTTGATAACTACTACATTAATACAGCCCACTATGGATAATAAAGCACAAGCCCTGGCCGCCGTCTCGGAATCATTCAGGGCGGAGCGAAGGGAAATAACACTTATTAGCAGGAAAAACTGAAACAGCATTGATGTAAGTCGGCTGTCTGTCCATTCCCACCACGTTCCCCACATGACGCTACCCCAGATAGAACCCGTTGCCAAGGTAATTGCAGAAAACCATGCTCCCAATGATGCAACAGCTTTGGCGACCATATCCGCCATTTTCATCTTCCACACCAGGGTTACGGTGCCGGCAATTGCCATAATTGGAAAAAAAGCCAGTGAGGTGCCAGCGACGGCTACATGTACCACCAGAATTCGGGACGTATATCCCTGCTGGTAGTCAGGTGGCACATACAGAAGAGCCCAGACTACGCCAACCGTTAAAAACACCGCCATGCCAGCAATCAGCCATGGCAGCCACCTGCCTGACAGATCATAAAACCATTTGGGAGAACCCCATTTATGAAACCACTGCCACATTATCAATCCTTGCCCTGCGCTTTAGACTATATACGCCAAAGTATAACACGCCCCACCCAGCTGTCCCGGTCCGGTCATACATTGTAACCGATTGTAATTACAAGGTAATCAGTTAACACTGATTCGCAGGGCTGCCGCCGATGCCAGAGGGGCCAAGCTCGCTGCTACAGCCAGCATTGCTCCCATTATGGCGATATGGCCTCCCACTGGATTGCCATCCATAACAGAACCTACAGCGAGGGTCCCGGCGATCAGTATGGGCACACTCATGGGCAATATAATCATGGCAAGAATAAGTCCCCTGCTACCCAGCGAAACTGTCAATGCCACGCCGATTGACCCCAGCAGACTCAATATAGGTGTCCCCAGAAGTAAGGTGACTATCATGGTCCAATAAGCCTCAGTCGGCAGTGCCAGCATATAGCCCAGTAATGGTGATAACAGCACCAGGGGTAATCCGCTCACCAGCCAGTGGCTCAGAATCTTTGCCAGCGTCATGAAATACAGGGAGTGTGGACTCAACAACAATAGCTCAAGAGAGCCATCCTCGTAATCAGAGCGATACAGATTATCGAGGGATAAAAGCGATGCCAGTAAGGCTGATACCCATAATACACCTACGGCTATTTCGGTAAGGACTTCCCGGTCGGGAGTAATGCCAATGGGAAACAGGCTCACCACGATAAAGAAAAACATCAGCGGATTTAATAACTCATTCCGCCCCTTGAAGGCTACCAGCAAATCTCTTTTCAAGGTCGCCCGAAAGGCTTCAAACGTAGAAATGCCACGCTCGCCCATTATTATTTCTGTTTCGGATTCAGTCATGGCCTACATCATCCAGTTTCAGATAATGAATCCCGCTACTGACATTGAGTTTATGGTGGGTAGTCACCAGCACAGACCCACCATTGTCGACATGGTTTGCAAGTAGATTTTCAAGATCTTTTACACCATGAGCATCCAGTGTGGTGAAGGGTTCATCCAGCACCCAGAGCTTTGCCGGGCTGATTAACAACCTTGCCAGAGACACCCGTTGCTGCTGTCCTGCTGACAGCATATGGCAGGGAGAATTTTCGTATCCTCTAAGGCCTAATTGCGCAAGGGCAGATTCGATTTGAGTCGGTGTTGTGGAACCATGCATCGAGCAGGACCAGCGCAAATTTTCCAGTGGACTGAGGATCTTGTTCACCCCAACTCGATGCCCCATATATAGCAGGGATGAGTAAAACAGTTCCCTTTGTTTCTCGATTGGGTCACCGTACCAGGAAATCGCACCCTCAAAACTGTCATGCAGGCCACAAATTATACGTAGCAGGGTAGTTTTGCCGCTGCCGTTACCACCCTGTACCTGTAATACTTCTCCTTCGGCCAGGTCAAAGTCCAGTGAGTCGAACAGCACCCGATCATCCCGCTCACAAAATAGCTGACGGGCGCTGAGCATGTTCTGTGTGTTCTGATTAACTTCAGATGGCATCTTGCTTTACTGGGATAGGCGGAACGATGGATTATAACTGAGAAATACGGCTATTGCTTGCATTGAGCGAGCCTGAAAGGCAGCCTTGCCGCCCCTTTCGCTGGCACCCCCATTCTTATAAAGGCAGAAAATGAAGGCCCGGAAACCTCCATGGTACTGGCCAATTAAATTGCGGTCCTTGCTCACAAGAAATTCAAACCTAAGCGGGCGCCCGGCATATCGGATTTAAAAACGTCAGGTGGCACATTTATTAGAGAACCAACTTGCTGCCGCTCAAATGCCCTTAACTCCAGTCAACCAGCCTGGCCCGTAACCTCAGCGCGGCCTGGCTGTGAATCTGGCTTACCCTGGATTCACTGACTCCAATAACTTCTCCAATCTCCTTCAGGTTCAGCTCCTCATCGTAATAAAGCGATAACACCAGTTTTTCGCGATCTGGTAAACCGTCAATAGCTGTTGCCAAGTGGGCTTTAAATGAAGAACGCTGAAATCCGTCACAAGGACCGGGTAACTCACCAGCTGCCGTTTCTATTGCCGAGTCATCGCCTTCCATAATGTCATCAAAACTGAACAAACGACTGCCACTGGCATCCTGCAATATTGCATAGTATTCCTTCAGGTTAATGTCAAGTTCCTTGGCGATTTCTGTGACCTTTGCATCATTACCCGTGCGAGCCTCAATACACTTGACGGCCTCGGCGACCTTGCGAGATTTTCTATGCACTGATCTCGGGGCCCAATCTCCTTTTCTAACTTCGTCCAGCATCGAACCTCTAATTCTGATGCCGGCATAGGTTTCAAAACTGGCGCCTTTAGAAACATCGTATTTTTTCGCGGCCTCTATCAATCCGATCATGCCTGACTGTATAAGATCATCCACCTGCACACTTGCCGGCATCCGCAACAGCAGATGGTGCGCTATACGCTTGACCAGGGGAGCATAACGATCAACCACCACATTAAGATCCGTATTTATTGGTTTATGCTTGCGTGGTTGGGCATTATTAATAGCGGTAGTCTCGCGTACGGCGGCCATTGGAAATCATCCTTTAGTAATAAGTGAAGCCAGATTCACTGAACCTTGATTATTTTTTCTGTTTCTTTTGCCTTGTTACTTTATTTTTTAGCTCTAGTATTTTTCGACGTCAGCCCATTGCTTCGCTCACTGTAATTTTGCTCTAAACTTGTTCCTTGCGGTGTCGACAACCCGGGTATCAGTTTTTACGGGAAAATTTTTTACGGTTTTACACCAAGCTGCTTCCGTACTAGATCCATACCCCAGTTAACTTCGAACAGCATCTTCAAGTAAAAACAGGCCCCTTTTTTACTAAACGTCTGCCCCTGGATCTGACCTGTGGGTAAGTAATGCAAAAACTATTCCAAACCTGACAAAGTTTTTTGAATTAAGCTCAGGGTGCGTAAAACGTGGCTTGCAGGAATCAGGAGAGATTCACAAGGGTTGTGAGATGGTTATCTCTGGCAGGAGAAAAGACGGTTTCTTGACTTATCGAGCGCTGATGCGCCATTTTTTTAACGGTTGAGAAGGCGGTTCGTTGCGGCCTGTTATGAACAGGTCATTACGCTTTCGGCGGTGTTACCCCGGTTTGCCCCATGTATTTTCCACCCCGTTGCTTATAAGTGATTTCACATTGCTCGTCAGATTGATAAAAGAGCATTTGCGCCACGCCTTCGTTGGCATATATTTTTGCGGGCAATGGTGTGGTGTTAGAAAACTCAAGTGTGACATGGCCCTCCCACTCCGGCTCGAGAGGAGTAACATTGACAATAATCCCGCAGCGAGCGTAGGTGGATTTCCCCAGACAAAGGGTCAACACATCGCTGGGAATTCGGAAATATTCGATAGTACGTGCCAGAGCAAAAGAGTTTGGAGGGATGATACAGATATCTTCGTTGATCCCTATGAAGCTGGATTCATCAAAGTTTTTCGGATCAACTACGCTGGTAGTATGAACATTAGTGAAAATTTTAAATTCACTGGCACAGCGAACATCATAACCATAGCTTGAGGTTCCATAGGAAATCACCTTCTTATCATTGACATAGCGAACCTGGTTCGCCACAAAGGGCTCAATCATGCCCTGCTCGGCCGCCATTTTCTTTATCCATTTATCTGATTTAATTGTCATGTGCCCGAATGTTCTCCCACCGATTTCTGCAAGACGCGAATAATAAATGTAAATCATACACAGTTCACTAACTAAGTTGTCCCGGAGACAAAAAGGCTGAATTTAAAACCGGCTTGCAGTATTATTATTCCCGATCAGGGTTGCCCGTCAGCAGCATGGAATTCCGATACAACGCCCCCGCCAGAGTTGTCCATTCAATCAGCCTTTAATCAATTATTGGGAAGGTAGTAGCAGTGCGCAAGTGGGAATGTATAGTTTGTGGTTTTGTTTATGATGAGGAACAGGGCTTACCCGAAGAAGGGACCGAGCCTGGAACCCCCTGGGACGAAATCCCGGATGACTGGTGCTGCCCTGAATGTGGCGTCGGCAAGGAAGACTTTGAAATGATAGGGATCGGCTGAACCCCGTTCCTATGGAAAACGGTAACCCTGTGGCAAAAAGAAAAATCCTCGTAACCAGCGCCCTGCCTTACGCAAACTCCAGCATCCACCTCGGCCATTTAATGGAGGTCATTCAGACTGACATCTGGGTGCGCCTGCAGAAAATGCGCGGTCACGACTGTGTCTATGTTTGCGCCGATGACGCCCATGGCACTGCCATTATGCTGAGTGCACAGGCCGGCGGCATCACTCCAGAGGAACACATTGATCGCATCAATCGGGAGCATCAGGCCGATTTTGCTGATTTTCATATCGACTTTGATAATTATCATTCTACTCACTCGCCGGAAAATCAGAAGTTTTCGGAGCTGATTTTTCAGCGTCTGGATGCGAATGGACATATCAATCGACGCCGCATTACCCAACTCTTCGATCCCGAAAAGCAGATGTTCCTGGCTGATCGTTTCATCAAGGGGCGCTGCCCAAAGTGTAAGGCAGAAGACCAGTACGGGGACAATTGCGAATCCTGTGGTTCAACCTACAGCCCCTCCGATCTGATAGATCCTCAATCAACAATTTCGGGGGCAACCCCGGTGGAAAAAGAATCTGAACATTTGTTTTTTGCGCTACCGGCCTTCACAGAATTTCTTAAAAAATGGACTCGTAGCGGCACCTTACAAAGCCAGGTCGCCAACAAGCTCGACGAGTGGCTGGAATCAGGGTTGCAGGAGTGGGACATCAGTCGCGATGCTCCCTATTTCGGCTTTGAAATACCCGGCCATCCAGGCAAGTTTTTTTATGTCTGGCTGGATGCGCCTATTGGTTATATGGCAAGTTTCCAGAACCTGTGTGAGCGCAGCGAATATGATTTCGATGACTACTGGAAGCCAGGCAGCGAGGCCGAGCTCTACCATTTCATTGGAAAGGATATCGTGAATTTCCACACCCTGTTCTGGCCAGCCATGCTCAAAAGCGCTGAATTTCGAACTCCCACCGCCGTTTACGTCCATGGGTTTTTAACTGTTGGCGGCAAAAAGATGTCAAAGTCCAGAGGCACTTTTATTAACGCCCGTACCTATCTGGATCATCTGAACCCTGAATACCTGCGTTACTACCTGGCCGCCAAAATGTCAGATGGCGTAGATGACCTTGATCTGAATTTCGAAGACTTTGTGCAACGGGTTAATTCCGACCTGGTTGGGAAAGTTGTCAATATCGCCAGTCGTTGTGCCGGTTTTATTAACAAGGGGTTTGATGGACAACTATCAGCAGCAGTCACTGAACACGCGTTGCTGCAGGAGTTTCAGGACAGCAACGAAACTATTGCTTCTCTTTACGAAAACCGTGAGTACAGTAAGGCTATACGGGAAATAATGGCACTGGCGGATCGCGCTAACCAATTCATCAATGACAAACAGCCCTGGGTATTGGCAAAACAGAATCCAGCCAGCACTGAAGTGCAGGATATTTGCAGCACGGGCATAAACCTGTTTCGTTTATTGGTGATTTACCTTAAACCTGTTTTGCCTGCCATGGCCACCGATGCTGAATCTTTTCTGCAGGTCCCACCGATGCAATGGCAAGATCTTGATTCAGTACTGACGGATTGTGCCATTGGTAAATTCAAACCACTAATGACCAGGGTTGAAATGGATAAGGTAAAGGCAGTTGTAGAGGACACACGAGCGGAAGTTGACAAGTTGCAGGGGCCCGCTACTGAAGCACCACTGGCTTTGCAAAACGGGCCAGCACTGGGGAGTGAAATTGAATTTCCTGATTTCGCCAAGGTGGACCTGCGAATTGTACGTATTATTAGTGCCGAGCAGATCGATGGTGCAGACAAGCTGTTAAAGCTGCAATTGGATCTTGGTGAGGATGAAACCGGAACGGCTGTACAGCGCACTGTATTTTCCGGAATTAAATCAGCTTATAAACCGCAAGACCTCGTAGGCAAATATACCGTTATGGTAGCCAATCTCAAACCGCGACAAATGAAATTCGGATTGTCCCAGGGAATGATCCTTGCAGCGGGCCCCGGTGGCAAAGATATCTGGCTGCTCGAACCGGATTCCGGTGCCAAACCAGGGATGAAGGTCACCTAGCAGCATCAGCTCTGAGCTGGTTTTCAGCCTATTAACGTAATAAGCTAACCAGGAAAAATCGGGTAATTGATGAATTAGCCGCTGCAACATTGCGGTCTAACTAACCTCATCGAAAAGGAACGGGCTTCATGCAACAGCTGGAAATAATGTTATTAAATATCTCAAGCAACGCCAAAAATGTTCTGGCGACACTTCTGCTTATAACAACCGCATCGGTTTTTATAACGGCCCACGGGCAAAGCTCGGATCTGAGTGCCATCGAGGATTCGGTGGTAAAGATCTATACAACGGCGGCGGCACCGGACTATTTTACTCCCTGGCGTTTACTGACACCGCGCCAGAGCAGCGGTTCAGGCACCGTAATCGCGGGCAATTTAATTCTGACTAACGCCCATGTCATTGCCAATGCAAGTTTCATCCAGGCACAAAAGCATAATGACCCGGATCGTTCCCAGGCCCGGGTGGTGTTTGTATCCCATGAAGCTGACCTGGCACTGATTACGGTGGATGACGAAGCCTTTTTCAATGACTTGCAGGCGCTGGCTATAGGCGACCTTCCTGAACCTCGAGAGGAGGTTTCCGTTTTTGGTTACCCTATAGGGGGCAAAACACTCAGTGTTACCGAGGGAATATTGTCTCGGGTTGAACAGCAGGTATATGCCCATGCAGGGAGCTATCTTCTTGCCGGTCAGATAGACGCTGCCATCAATCCCGGGAATAGTGGTGGCCCGGTGATAAAAGATGGCCAGATTGTAGGTGTTGTGATGCAGGCCAATAGCGGAGGTCGGGCGGAAAATCTGGGGTATTTTGTCCCGCCAAGCATTATCCGACATGTGCTAACGGATAGTAAGGATGACACAAATGAGGGCTTCCCGGATATTGGATTTCGCACCCAGACCCTTGACAGCCCTGCGGCCAAGCGAGCCCATGGCCTGGACAAAGACCAGAACGGCGTACTGGTTATCAAGGTATTTGAAGGCTCTACTGCATATGACGTGGTGCAGGAAAATGACGTCATTCTCAAGATCGACAACTTTGATGTGGCTGATGATGGCAGTATCAATATTACCGACGATCTGCGTACCGATTATAAACATGCCATAGACCTGCATCATATCGGTGAACCCATTGAGATCACCTTCTCCCGGAAGGGTGAATCACATACTGCCGTGATTACTGCCAGCAAAGCGGCAGAAAACTACGGGCTGGTCGCCGGGGAACAATTTGACAAGGTGCCCGAGTATTTAATTTACGGTGGTGTTCTTTTTGTTCCATTGAATATGAATCTGATCAAACGGTGGGGCGGAGACTGGGCCCGCACCGCACCGGTGACTTTGTTACAGGCCAGAAACGAATGGAGTTCACCCGAACGCAAACAATTGGTGGTGGCATTACAGGTCCTGGCGGCTGATGTGAACCTTGGCTACCACGACTGGCGCAACTGGGTTGTTGATTTTGCCAACGGCAAGCCTGTGCGAGACTTTGATCAATTTGTTCATCTGGTCAGAAATAATAAACGCGAGAGTATGATTTTCGAAAACACCAATGGATATCAGATGGTCATTAATCATAGCGATGCCCTGAAGAGAGAATCCGAGATCCTCGCCAGATACCGCATTCCTTCAGCACATTCTCCAGGTTTGTTTGATAACGAATGTGCGAGTAAATGTTAGAATAGCCGTCTCGAAAACTCATATGATGAGACGGTTGAAACAGTGACCCAATCCCTTTTGATACTAATTGGCACCACACTGGCAAATAACCTGATACTGATACAGTTTCCCGGTGCCACTTCCGTCTTCCGGGGTTTTGACAGGTTACAAAACGCCACCGTTCTGGCCTTGTTCAGCGCCGTAGTGATGGTGACTTCGGCAATTTTCAATTTCATTCTCAACCATTTCGTACTGATTCCCCTGGCCCTGGAGTATCTACAGCCGTGGCTGTTTGTATTGATCAGCGCACTACTTAGCTGGCTGCTGTTTAACCAGATAAGCCAGCACTTCCCCCGCCGCTACCACCGTCAACGATTGCCGCTATATATGGTAGCGAGCAGCAGTGCTGTCATTGGAATTTGCCTGCCAGGCATCAGATTATCCATGGCATTTTTTGAAACCCTGGCCTACGCCCTCGCGGCCGCTTGCGCCTTTACCCTGCTTCAGATTTTGTTTGCGGCGCTGCGAGAAAGGGTGGGAACTGCTGATGTACCTCTCCCCTTCCAGGGACTGCCCCTTGAAGTGATTAGCGCCGGGATTGTTGCCATGGCATTGATGGCCTTTACCGGTGCGGTGTAAGCCATGAATGCCCTGGCCTACTCCCCGTGGTTTCTTCTACCGGCCTCACTCGCGGCATGTGCTGTATTACTTCTGGCAATTTTTTTACTTATAAAAAATCTGATCAAACAAGCCAGTTATCAGATGATCCCCCTGGTGGACGCGGTCAATCTTCAGCTACCGCAAACCCAATGTGGCCAGTGCGGGTTCAGTGGCTGCCGTCC
>JAESQX010000061.1 GCA_016764875.1 Gammaproteobacteria bacterium | reverse complement strand
TGCGGGCACCGCGCCTATTGCGCCCAGAGCCACCACCTCCTTGGCCGGTACTGGCACTACCGGTCCGTCACGAAATGCCATAGCGGCCTGGGCGCCATGAGCTTCCAGATTGTAGTTAGCCGTATTGAGGACTTGCCAGACTCCATTAAAGTCGGGTTTGCCATTGGCCAGGCGGGGCGGCTCATAGGGATCAGCGCCAAATGCCAAACTGGAGCACCCCAGAAAGAGTAGCGCCGTTAAAAAGTGTTTCATATTTCCCAAAACCCCTCGAAAACTCCCCCACACAAATATCTGCGGTGGGGCCTTCCAAATGCACGACTACTTTTTAACAAAATGGTTATTCGTTCCAGCTGCTTTGTACTAAGGCCAGATTAAGGCCCAATTCCAAGTAAATATTTACCGATCAAGTGGCTGCCAGTGAAAAGGTATCAAGGTTTTCTTAATGCATTATTAACACTGGGAAGGTCGGGGCATTGATAAAAACGAATAAACTGGGGACAAATAAACTGGACACCCACAAATTAGCGCCAATAAAAACAAAGGCTTAGCCAGATATTTCTGTGGGTGTCCAGTTTATTTACATGTGGGTGTCCAGTTTATTTTTGTGTCCAGTTTATTTTTTGTTTATTTTACCGAGATATCGAATAGCCTCGCACCGTCGGTTTCTGATCGGCCACACTGTCAACAACTGCCTGAGTCACCACGTTAGTGAACCGCTGTCGGATGTTGAGCGGCCGGTGTCCGGGAAGCTGGATAAACATGAGCCCGATCAAATCCTCCACCGGATCAGCCCAATACAATGTGCCAAAGGCACCACCCCAGCCGTAGGTACCGGGTGATAAGGTATCGAAAGAGACCGTGGGATCACCAAGTACTCCGAATCCCAAACCAAAACCATATCCTGCCCCACGGATGTAGATTTCCTTTTCGCCAGTGTGATTGCTGATCATAAGATCGACGGTCATTCGGCCCAGCAACCGCACGCCACCCAATTCTCCCCCGTTCGCGATCATCTGTGCGAACCTGAAATAGTCGGACGAGGTGCTTTCTAGCCCGGTCGTACCGTGGAAGTAGGCGGTCGATTCCCTGAATTCGGGTGCGCGTTGCAGTTCCGACTTTCCATCCTCAGTTGGCCTGTAGACAGCCGCTACCCGATCGACTTTCTCGCGGGGCACGTTGTAAAACGTGTCGTACATACCAAGGGGTTCAAAGATTTGCTCCCGCAGGAACTGGTCGATGGACTGGCCGGAAATCTTTTCCACCAGAATAGCCACAAAATCAGTCGATGACCCGTACTGCCAGTGATCCCCTGGATGAAACGCGCCTGGGATCATAGCCGCACGGGCAATCTGCTCGCCCAGCGTCGCAAACGGCTCGCCATCATTAGTCACCCACCGAAGATCCTGTTCCGTTAGCCCGGCGTTTTCCGGGTTGAGGGTCAAGCCCGATGTATGGGTAAGTACATGACGAATGGTAATCGGCCGCTTCTCTGGCAGAAAGCGCTGGCGAGGTCGACCGCCCAATAGAACCAACGGATCGGACTCCAGAACCATGTGATCCGAGTACTCAGGGATCCAGTTAGAGATAGGATCGTCCAGCCGGAATCGGCCCTCTTCGAATAACATCATCAGTGCTGTCGACACGATGGGTTTGGTCATTGACGCCAAATAGAAAATGGTATCGGTCGTCATGGGGATATTCTGTTCACGATATTTCCAGCCCACGGCTGAGTGATGCACCACCTTGCCATGCCTGGCCACCAGCGTCACCGCTCCCGCGATCTGATTGTCATCGACAAAGCGTTGGAAGTAGTCGTCGATTCTGGCCAATCGTTCGGTGGAAATTCCCACCGATTCGGGCTTTGCCGTTGGTAGTTTTTCTGCCGCCCAAACGTTCAATGAGGTTCCCACGATTGCGACAGTGAGACACAGCCCCTTTATTATGGATCTCCCTGTCATCCTGCTTGTCTTCTTGATCATTGGAGCTACTCCTTTTTTCAAAAAGGTATCAGTTTATTACTCAGCATAATTTAACGTAATTAAATCCCTGTGGAAACAGGTCTTGAATCTTCATACGTACTGCGAACTTACGTCGGAGGTTACTACCCGGAAAGTTTAAAATCTGCGCACCAACCGGTAGAAAATTTTCTGGCTAACTCCTGAACGCCCCTCCATGGCGGACGACATTTTCAGGTTTATCTTCTGCCTTAAACCAAGCTGGTCTCCATATTGAAGTAAAAATGCTCTGGCCTGCAACGCCACCTCATCCAGAAAAGGATTGGATTTCATATGCAATTCCACCTTTTCTAAAAACCTTTTACCCGTAGAGGTGGGTCTTATGTATTCCTTGGCCCCTATGGAGTTAAAATCATGTTGACGGTATTCAACCAAGGGTTGATGCAGAAAAACAAGCTTACCGAATGCCGCCGCGATCAGTGCCAGCCACCAGTCGTGCATAACGGCAGAAGTTGAAACCGGCAATGATTTTAATGCCAATTCTTCATTGATCAGTGCAGTGCAACCGGTAACCAAATTGCTTAACAGCAACTGCCCAAAGCTGGTTCTATCGATGAACAGCCCTTGATAACGAACAAAGGAATCAGCGATCTGTTCCCTGGTTTCAGACACAACCCGCAGGTCGCTGTGAACCAGAACCGGGAATGTGGTTCCCACGGTTTCTGCCTCGGCCATGGCATTCATTTCCAGCTCAATTTTGTTCTGGAACCAGACGTCGTCCTGATCACAAAACATCATATAAGCCTGTGCCAGGCCAAGCTCCTGTTTATGATCAAGCACATACTGCATGAGCATGGAAAAACTGCCACTGGCACCAAGATTGCGCCCGTCGTTTTCAACAATGTATATCAGCCCGGGATAATCATCCCGGCAGCGTTGTATGACCTTCCTGGTTCCATCAGTTGAACCATCATCCCTGATTACCACAATAAAATTCCCATAGCTCTGGCTGACCAGGGAATCCAGTTGTTCAGCCAGAAATTTCTCACCATTGTAGGTTGGCAAAAGCAGGGCTATTCTGGCGTCATTCACCACCGGCTCTCAACTCAGGCTGCGGGCATCACGAATGCCGGCAGTAATATTTTTCCAGTACAGCTTTCGATCAGGTGATGATAGAAATAGCCAGCTGGCCTTGAGAAAAAAACGAAAACAATCGCGCAACTTCCATCCCCAGGGGGAATATGAAACGCTGTATAAATGAATTCGATTCCTGCTTGAATAGTAGGTTCGGGAGGGATTATGTTGCGCAATGACTCCCTTGAGAACAAGAGGGCTGTCGCTCCTTTCTCCTATGGCATGGTACAAAACAGCCTGATCGGTTCCCACCAGTTCAAAACCTTTTGACCTGGCTCGAAAACACCATTCAAGATCGACATTATCAATAAAATAACTGGCTTTCATGAGACCGATTTCAGCGAGATATTTCAGTGGCAACAGGGTGCCGGAAGTAATCAGGAAGTCAGCCTGATAATGTTGCCTGCTATCACAGAAAAACCGGTCTGAGCGCAGAATGACCCGATTGAACAGTTTAAATTTTGTCTGTTGCCGAGATTGTGGGTTAATTATGCGTGGACCCAGGCCCGCGATCTTGCTGGAAGTGAGGGCCGTTACGTCATTGTATGCCGACAACATTCGTTCCACGTACAAATCACAGAGACTGCTGTCCTGATCAAACAGGAATACGAAATCGTAATCCCGCGCCAGGGTTTCTTTAATTCCGATGTTCAACGCTTCGGCGAGGCCGACATTCTCTGGCAATCGAATCAGTTGCAGGCACCGCGAGTAAATATTCACGGACTCTTCGAACTGCGTTATTTTTTCCGAACCATTATCAACAACAATAAAGTCTGTTTCTTTGTTCAGTTGTCCCAACAGTTTCAGCAGCGCCGGGACTTCCGGGTTGAAAGTCACCACTATGGCGCAGCTGGAATATGTAGAACTGTTTTCCATACTAACGAGATTTCCCCTGTAGTCAGGAGCTCATGGTTCAGAACTGGTTGACGGCATACCTGGCACTTCGGGTGAAAATGTAAGTAACTCGGGTTTCAGCAGTAACTGAATCAGGTAGAAAATAATCGAACAAACCCCCAGAAAGAGTCCTACTACTACGCCGGCATCCACTATTCCACGCCAGGGCTGGGCCAGCATTCTGACGAAAACTACCAGAGTGATGATCATGAGAGTAAGGGAGGCAGAAACGATCTTGCGCTTGCGCGTGGCATAGATGAACCCCATGCAGAACAACGGTGCCAGAATGGTAGTGCCGAGCCGGGGATGTTCCAGCAGGTAATTTGCCCGAACTACCACCCGCGGGGCAAAGCCCTTGTGAAACCCTTTATAGCCTTCAGCATAGGCCATATAAATTACACTGAAGACCAGTGTCACCCACTGTAGCAAGCTCAAGGTAAGACCGTTCAATTCAAAGGCCATAGGCGCCAGTCGATAAATCGCAAGAATCAGCATCGCCAAAACACCACTCAACCCCCAGCAAAACCCAAGTAAACCCACAACTTTCCATCCTGTCTTATTTGTAAAGAATCATTATAGCCGCATCAGGGGCGATAGCAGAAACGGGAAGATTAGGCCTTCGCGTATCCGGGCGGCGAATCGCTTCCTTTTTCAAAGTGGGATATTATCGTTGATGCGGTAAGTTTAAACATTTTATTTTCTTTCAAAGAGCACAGGCACGGAATTATGAGCACCAAACTGGGCATCGTTATGGACCCCATTGAGTCCATAAATGTGAAAAAAGATACCTCTCTGGCCATGCTGCTGGCTGCCCAGGAACGGAACTGGGAAATTCATTACATGCTGCAATCCGATCTTTATATGGAAGGCGGTATCAGTAAGGCAATGATGCGCGGGCTCACTGTAAGAGACGATCAGCAGGACTGGTACACCTTGGGTGAAACTATGGATCTGCCACTATCTGATCTTGATGTCATATTGATGCGCAAAGACCCACCTTTCGATAATCATTACCTTTATTCCACCTACCTGCTTGAACAGGCACAGGAAAAGGGAACATTGATAGTCAATAATCCCCAGAGCCTCCGGGATTGCAACGAGAAACTGTTTGCTACCCAGTTCCCCCAGTGCTGCCCGCCGTTTCTGGTTACCTGTAACTCAAATAAACTGCGTAAATTTCACCAGCAACACCAGGATGTCATATTCAAGCCCCTTGACGGCATGGGGGGGACGGCTATTTTCCGCCTGAAAGAAAATGATCCCAATGTCAGTGTAATCATTGAGACCATAACCGAAAATGGAACTAACCAGATTATGGCGCAAAAATTTATCCCTGAGATCGAAAAAGGCGATAAACGTATTCTACTTATAGACGGGGTGCCGGTTCCCTATGCCCTGGCAAGGGTGCCCGCCATAGGTGAGACACGGGGCAACCTGGCGGCGGGCGGTAGCGGAATTACCCGGGAACTAAGTGAAAAAGATCGCTGGATTTGTGAACAGGTTGGCCCCGCCGTCAAGCAAAAAGGTTTACTCTTCGTCGGACTGGATGTTATAGGCGACTACCTGACAGAAATTAACGTAACCAGCCCAACCTGCGTAAGGGAAATCAACAAGGCCTGTAACCTCGATATTGCCGGAGATTTAATGGACTGTATTGCCGGAAAACTCAGGTAAACCAAGCAAAAGGCGACGAATGGCAGTGTCGGAAAACAGTTATAACAATGAGCGCTTCGGATTTACTGTGTTTTTATCCACGTGCTTTCACGCCATGATTATTCTTGGGGCAGGATTCACCTACTTCGAGGAACTGACCAGTGCGCCAACCATGGAGATTACTCTGGCCCAGTACAGTAGCGAAGTTACTCCTGAGGATGCCGATTTTCTGGCTCAGGAAAACCAGACCGGTAGCGGCACACTGGACGAACGGGCCGCTCCCAGCACACCGTTCGAATCTGATTTTAATGACAATGCCATTCAGGAAGTTTCATCTCTCCAGCAGACACTGGCTGCCAATCAAAGTGAACTGAGTGACCTTTCGGTACTGACAACAAAGCTGTCCGAGGATCAAATCAGCCAGCAAATCGAAGAAGATAACCCGGAGAACAATGACCCGGTTTCAGACATATCCTCCCCTGAAAAATTAAGTGTCGCCATAGCGAGCCTGCAGGCACAGCTGGATTTACAGAGGCAGGCGTATTCAAAAAAACCAAGAACCTATACCATTTCCTCCGCCTCTACCCAGAAAAGCCACGACGCCCTTTACCTGGATAGCTGGAGAAAGCGCATCGAATCCGTTGGAAATATTAATTATCCTGCCGCCGCGCGCGAGCAACAAATCTACGGCAGCTTACGTCTGCTGGTGGCACTTCTTCCGGACGGGTCGATACACGAGATTAAAATACTTCACTCTTCCTCAAACAGAGTGCTGGATCAGGCGGCCATTGATATCGTTAATCTCGCCGCACCGTTTGAACCATTTCCCATTGAATTACGTGACAATGTAGATATATTGGAAATCATCAGAACCTGGCGATTCCACGACGGGGACAAATTCCTCAGCGAGTAGCCTACCGCTTAATTGCTCATGTAATGAACAATACCGACTTGACAAACTCTCTCGAAAATCAATTTCTCATAGCCATGCCCCAATTGGCAGACCCCTATTTCGCCAATACGGTGACCTATCTGTGGAAACATAGCGATGAGGGTGCGCTGGGGATTGTTATCAACAAACCTCTTAAAGCCAGACTGGCGGATATTTTCAAGGAACTTGAAATTACCTGCCCCGATGACGATGAGCACCTACGGCAACAAAGAGTATTTGCGGGAGGTCCAGTGGAACGTGAAAAAGGCTTTATCATTTATGATTCCAGCAAAGCCTGGAAGTCTTCGGTTAAAATTTCCGACACCATCAACATTTCCACTTCCCGTGAATTGTTACGGGATATAGCTAATGGAAGCGGCCCCGAACACTACCTCGTGGCACTGGGATGTGCAGGCTGGGACGGCGGCCAACTGGAACGGGAAATTGCCGCCAACACATGGCTGACGGCACCTGCCACATCAGAATTAATATTTTCGGATGATTATAAAAACAAGGCCGTCAACGCCGCCGCTCAACTGGGCGTTGACTTGAATAAACTGTCCCCGGAAGCGGGCCACTCCTGAGCCGATAAACCAGGAAAGCGCTGATTAAACCCATGGCACTAGATTCGTTCCCAGCGAAACACACCGATATACTTTCAGTCCTGGCGTTTGACTATGGAACCCGGCGTATCGGTGTCGCCTATGGCCAGAGTCTAACTGGCACAGCCACCGCGCTGCCAATACTGAAAGCCCGGGATGGTATTCCCCACTGGCCAGAATTAGCCACGCTCATCAACACCTGGCAGCCCGGGGCTCTGGTGGTGGGACTACCCTACAATATGGATGGCAGTGACAGTGAGTTACTGGCACGGGCCATTAAATTTGCCAATCGGCTCAATGGCCGTTTTCATCTACCATGTTATGGCATTGACGAACGACTGTCTTCCGTCGCAGCAGAAGAGTTGGTGGGTAAAAGAAATAGCGATCCGGTAGATAGTGTGGCAGCTCAACTTATCCTGCAAAGCTGGTTTGCAGAACTGGAAAACCGCTGATACACGAATCTGTGAGCCCTTATATGCCCACCGAAGTAAGCGTCAGAAGTTATCCGGCATCTTCGCTTTGGCTCTGGCGTCTTCACGAGTAACCAACCCCTTGGCCAGCAAATCTTTCAAGCACTGATCCAGGGTATGCATGCCCAGGGACGCTCCTGTCTGAATGGCAGAATACATCTGTGCAACCTTGCCTTCACGAATCAGGTTTCTTATTGCGGGTGTGCCCATCATGATCTCGTGGGCAGCTACCCGGCCTCCACCAGGCCTCTTCAGCAGTGTTTGAGAAATAACAGCCTGCAAGGATTCCGAAAGCATGGAGCGAACCATATCTTTTTCCGCCGCAGGGAATACATCAATGATCCTGTCGATGGTCTTGGCAGCCGATGTTGTATGCAGAGTGCCGAATACGACGTGGCCAGTTTCCGCCGCCGTCAGAGCCAGCCTGATAGTTTCCAGGTCTCGCAATTCACCCACCAGAATGATGTCCGGGTCTTCCCGTAATGCCGAGCGTAATGCTTCATTAAATCCAAGCGTGTCTCGATGCACCTCACGCTGATTGATCAGGGCCTTCTTGCTTTGGTGCACAAATTCAATCGGGTCTTCAATGGTAAGAATATGTTCGTATTTTTCCGAGTTAATGTAGTCGACCATGGCCGCCAGAGTAGTACTTTTACCCGACCCGGTGGGGCCGGTTACCACAACCAGCCCCCGTGCCACATTGGCTATCTTGCGGAAAATTTCACCCATGCCAAGCTCTGACATGGTCAGCACCTTTGATGGAATGGTCCTAAAAACGGCGGCTGCGCCTCGATTCTGGTTGAAGGCGTTAACCCTGAACCGGGCCAGGTTTGGAATCTCGAATGAAAAGTCAGTTTCCATGAACTCTTCATAGTCCTTGCGCTGCTTGTCATTCATGATTTCATAGATCAGGTTATAAACTTCCTTATGGTCCATTTCCGGTACGTTAATACGGCGTATATCACCATCTACACGAATGAGTGGCGGCATTCCTGCCGTTACGTGCAGATCAGAAGCACCTTGTTTAACGCTAAAACCTAATAGTTCTGTTATGTCCATGTTTTATTCCTGCTTACCGGGCGTCTTTTACTACTTGTTCACAATCAGTATGATCGACGTATACTAGGGAAACTCTTACCATTAAGGTTATCGTCCACGCTGTAAGAATGAACACAATAGCAGAAAATATTCAGCAAATTATTGAACAGATCCACGAATTTGAACAAAGTTATAATCGCCCGGAAGGTTCTGTAACCCTGCTCGCAGTGAGCAAAAAACAACCAATCGACAAGATTTTACAGGCCCACAAGGCCGGTATCCGCGATTTCGGCGAAAACTACCTGCAGGAGGCCGAAGAAAAAATCAGTCAATTAGTGGATCTGGATATAAACTGGCACTTTATCGGGCCCATTCAATCCAATAAAACCAGAGCCATAGCCGATCTCTTTCAATGGGTTCACAGTGTAGACCGCCTTAAGATAGCCCGGCGCCTGAGCGATCAACGTAACAGTCTGCTACCTCCCCTGAATGTGTGTATACAGGTAAATCTTTCCGGAGAAGAAACCAAGTCAGGCATCTCCATTGATGAGGTGGAAAATCTCTGTAACGAAGTTGCCAAACTGCCCAACCTGCACCTGCGGGGACTGATGACAATACCAGCACCCACTGAAGACTTTACCGGGCAACGGCAGTTATTCAGCGCTCTTGCCGTGACTTTTAATAATCTTGTACCCCGGTTTCCCGGCTTTGATACGCTGTCGATGGGTATGAGCGGCGACTTTAAGGCGGCGATCGCAGAGGGCTCCACCGTGGTGAGAATAGGCACGGCGCTGTTCGGTCCCAGGATGTAAATTTACTCAAATAAGATAGAATACCGCCCACCGTGGCGATTAACCTGGAATTACAAGTGAGCCTGAAAGACAACAGCATAGGATTTATCGGTGCCGGCAATATGGCAAACAGCCTGATACGGGGGCTTCTGGCAAAGGGAGTTTCACCGGACCGGCTCATAGCGGCAGATATTGATACCACCAAACTTGAAACTCTGGCCTCCGATTGCGGCGTTCGCACTGCCAGCGCTCAAGACATTGCCGCCACGGCAGATGTCCTGATACTGGCAGTAAAGCCCCAGGTCATGGAGCAGGCCTGTAGACCACTTTGTGCCAGCCTGCAATCCCGGCAATCCCTGGTGGTGTCTATCGCCGCCGGAATTACCATTGCACACCTGCAAGACTGGCTCGGCCGCCATGTTGCCCTGGTTCGCTGTATGCCGAACACCCCGGCACTGGTGGGAAAAGGTGCAACCGGCCTCTATGCCAACAAAAAAGTAAGCTCCGAACAAAAAGCCCTTGCCGAGGAAATCCTTGGGGCTGTTGGCCTGGCACTCTGGCTGGATAGTGAGGCCGCCATTGATGCGGTAACAGCACTGTCCGGTAGTGGCCCTGCCTATTTTTTCCTGTTTATGGAGGCCATGCAGGAGACTGCTGTAAACATGGGCCTGGATGAAGAAACCGCCAGAAAGCTCACCTATCAAACAGCAACGGGGGCAGCGGCTCTGGCCGCGAGCAGTGATTTGAGTACGGCTGAGCTAAGACGCCAGGTGACCTCGCCAGGGGGAACAACAGAACAGGCATTGAATCAATTTGAGCAGGGTGGTTTGCGGAACCTGGTACAAAAAGCGCTGTTGGCAGCACAGAGAAGATCCAGGGAACTGTCCGAATAATCTGACAACAATCAGTCCTCATGTCATGTAAGGGCGGTTATTACTTTGAGGCTTTAAAATGGGCGTATTTACAAGTTCAGCAACTATGTTACTAAGCGCAGTGGGCGGCCTCTTTCTGTTTGCCGTATTACTACGATTTTTATTACAGATTGCCAAAGCTGATTTTTATAATCCGGTTTCCCAGGCCGTGATAAAAGTCACCGACCCGGTGGTTAAAATTCTCAGACCAATCGTGCCTGGATACAAAGGTCTGGATTTTTCCACCCTGTTACTGGCCCTGATACTTGAAATTGTTTTAATTGTGGTCCTCATAATATTACACGGCTTCCAGATGCCGGGCATAGGTTCCATTATTACCTGGGCAGTAGTAGGTGTAATCTCATTCATCATTAACATTTATTACTGGGCAATCATTGCATCCATTGTCATGTCGTTTGTCATGATGTTCTCAGGAACAATGAGTCCCCACCCTGCGCTAAGACTGATCTGGCAGCTTACCGAACCTGTAATGGCTCCGGTACGGAAAGTAATCCCGCCCATGGGTGGAATGGATTTTTCACCCATAGTCATTTTTATTGCCATCCAGCTCATAAGAAATATTCTGTACCAATCTTTCAATATCACCGGCTCCATTGCATTGGTGATTATAGGAATCTAACCGGTACTACGCGGCCGATATGTATTATCAGTGGATTAAAGAGGAACTGATACTGGACTGTCGTATTCAACCAAATGCAAACGCTGACTATTTCGCTGAGATTGTGGGGAATCGTCTTAAAATTCGTATTACGGCAGCGAGACGATTACCGCCTGAGTTAAAACTTACAAACCGATAAAAGTTATGCCTGAAAAGATACCATCAGATTCTGTAGGACTGGTTAAACCGGAACTACACCACTTCGATGAGCCTCTGACTCTTCGAAGTGGTAAAGTGTTGCCGGCTTTTGATCTGATGGTTGAAACATACGGCAAACTCAACCAGGCCAAAAGCAACGCGATCCTGATTTGTCACGCCCTGAGCGGTGATCATCATGCGGCCGGTTATCACTCCATGGATGATAAAAAGCCAGGCTGGTGGGACGAATGCATAGGCCCCGGTAAGCCAATAGATACTGACCTTTTTTATGTTGTCAGCCTGAATAACCTGGGGGGCTGTGGCGGAAGTACGGGCCCCCTTTCAGTCAATCCTGATACCGGCAAATACTACGGGCCGGATTTTCCCATAGTGACAGTTCGAGACTGGGTAAACAGCCAGGCGCGATTGTCGGACAGGCTTGGCATTGAAAAATGGGCCGCCGTTATTGGCGGTAGCCTCGGCGGGATGCAGACACTGAGATGGGCTATCAGCTATCCTCAGCGTCTGGGGCACGCCATTGCCATCGCGGCGGCGCCAAAACTTTCTGCGCAGAATATCGCGTTTAACGAAGTCGCACGTCAATCAATAACCAGCGACCCCAATTTCCATGAGGGGCGCTATCGTGACTACGATACATCTCCCGGAAAAGGGTTGGCGCTGGCAAGAATGGTTGGCCATATTACCTACCTTTCTGAAAACGCGTTACGCAACAAATTTGGCAAAGACTCGGCCCAGCCTGGAAGCGGCAACAGTAATTTCGGTCGGGATTTACGTACCGGAGACCTGAGCTTTGGCTTCAATATTGATTTTGAGGTTGAAAGCTATCTACATTACCAGGGAGAACGCTTCTCGGAAAACTTTGATGCCAATACCTACCTCCTCATGACCAAGGCCCTGGATTACTTTGATCCATCTGTTGATTATGAGGGTGATCTAAGCAAGGCCTTCGTTAACAGTGCCTGCAAGTTTTTTCTCATGTCATTCAGCACCGACTGGCGTTTTCCACCGGCAAGATCAAAAGAACTAGTAGAGAATCTGCTTCGCGCCGGGCGCAGGGTCAACTACATTGAAATTGAAGCGGACCAGGGGCACGATGCCTTCCTGTTACCGGTTCCCCGATATATAGAAGCCTTCTCAATATACTTGCAGAGGGTTCATGAAGAGTTGCCGCATGAGACCTGACTTGGAAATCATACAACACTGGATCAAACCGGGAAGTAAGGTTCTGGATCTGGGTTGTGGCGATGGTAATTTGCTGCAATACCTGAAACAGACCAGAGAAGTATCGGATATTGGCCTGGAAATTGATGCGGCCAATATTAACCAGTGTCTTGCCAAGGGTGTCAACGTACTGGAACAGGACATTGATAACGGGTTAAGTAACTTCCAGAGCAACAGCTTTGACACGGTATTGTTAACCCAGACATTGCAGGCATTGAGTAATCCGGATTTGCTGATAGATGAAATGTTGCGCGTAGGCAAGAACTGTATTGTCACGTTTCCAAACTTTGGCAACTGGAAATCCAGACTTTACCTGTTACGACGGGGACGTATGCCGGTATCCAGGTTCATGCCCTATCAATGGTACGACACTCCGAATATTCATTTTTGCACGGTCAAGGATTTCGACACCCTTTGTGCTGAAAAAAACATCAGGATACTGACCCGCACGGTGGTGGACAACGATCACCAGGGAAGCTGGTTAATTAAGACCTGGCCCAATTTGCTGGGCGAAATCGCTATCTATCATATTACCCGTGATCACGAGCTCTCTGAGTAATTATATGCAAGAGATCGTGCTGGCCAGTGGCAATGCCGGAAAGTTGAGGGAACTACAGGAAACTCTGGGCAGAGCTGATGTGGTATTCATTCCCCAGTCACAATTCAACGTTTCAGAAGTTGCCGAGACAGGTCTGTGCTTCGTTGAAAATGCCTTGATCAAGGCACGTCACGCCTGTGAAGTTACCGGAAAAGCCTCCGTTGCCGACGATTCGGGAATTGAAGTGGACGCACTCAACGGCGAACCCGGAATATATTCTGCCCGCTATGCCGGCGACGACTCTCCCGAGGGTGACAGGACCAATAATGCCAAACTGTTACTGGCACTCAAGGATGTCCCGGAACAAGACAGAACTGCACGGTTCCAATGTGTCATTGTTTACATGCGCCATGCCCGCGATCCCATGCCGCTTGTTTGTCAGGGAACCTGGGAAGGTCGCGTCTTATACGAGGAAACAGGGTCAAACGGTTTCGGCTATGATTCCCTGTTTTATGTTCCTACCCATAACTGTGCCTCGGCCGAATTGGAACCAGAGGTTAAAAACCAGTTAAGCCATCGAGGTCAGGCTATTCGCCAACTTTTAAAATGCTGGAACTCCCGCCACTAAGCCTGTATATCCATATACCCTGGTGCATAAAAAAGTGCCCCTATTGCGATTTTAATTCCCATGAAGCCGTAGGGTCACTGCCGCAGGAAAATTACCTGGCAGCCTTGCTTGAAGATTTCCGGGAAGATGTTCGCTATTTTCAGGAAAGAAAGATCCATTCGGTGTTTATTGGTGGCGGCACTCCCAGCCTATTCCCGGCCGAATTTTTTGAAAAGTTATTATGCGGGTTACGGAATATGGCCAGTTTTGAGACTGACTTTGAATGTACCCTCGAGGCAAACCCCAGCACCGTGGAATCCGGGCGATTTAGCGAATATCGAAATGTTGGTATTAATCGCCTGTCCATAGGCATACAAAGCTTCAACGATCCGTCACTATCCAGCCTTGGCAGGGTTCATGACAGTAACCAGGCCAGGTTCGCCATAGAAACTTGCCTCTGTGCAGGCTTTGACAACTTCAATCTTGATTTAATGTATGGCCTGCCCGGGCAGGAAATAGACAGTGCGATACTGGACCTGGAAACGGCGCTGAATTATCGACCGGCACATATCTCCTGGTACCAACTGACAGTGGAGCCGAATACGGCTTTTTACAATGCGCCTCCTTCCCTCCCTGACGAAGATACCATTATGACAATGCAGTTGGAGGCTATGGATCTATTTGAAAGCGGCGGATTAAAGCGTTATGAAATATCAGCTTATGCGCTTCCCGACATGCCCTCGAAACACAATCTCAACTATTGGACCTTTGGCGATTACATAGGAATCGGAGCCGGCGCCCATGGGAAAATCACCTTCCCTGATCAGAATAGTATTGTCAGAACCCGGAAGGTGAAACAACCCAGCCATTATCTCAATCAGGACAAACCTTACCTGGCTGAGCAGACTGCCATCGAATCAAACGACCTGATTATTGAATTTATGATGAATGCCCTACGACTTACTCAAGGTTTTGATGCCGGTTTGTTTGAACGCCGTACCGGCAGATCGTTTGCTGATATTGAAAAGAGATTAAAACACCTGCAATCCCAGGGACTACTGCAACAAGACAATGGCCGGATCAGACCGTCACCCAAAGGCCAGTTATTCGTCAATAGTCTGCTTGAGGAGTTCCTCTAACAGCCTGCCAAGGAACCTCTGATTAAGTATATGGTTACTCTGACGAATGGAGTAAGGTAACGGTTTAGCGGTGGCCTCATAAATTTAACAGATTACATTTTAGTGTTTCCAGCCAACTTGTTATAAAGAACCCTCTTTTGATTATATGAGTACTCACTTTCCTGACTTTATTTCAAACCTGAATAATCTGGTCAGTCTGCCCAGCGTAAGTTCTGCCAACCCTTCCATCGACATGAGCAATCACAAGGTAATCGACTACCTTGCCACATGCTTTGAGGACCTGGGGTTTTCCTGCGAACTGGTTGCCAGCCCCTCTTCATCCGGTAAGGAGAAAAGCAATCTGATCGCAACCCGGGGCACCGGCCCAGGTGGCCTGGTTCTCTCCGGCCACACCGATACAGTGCCGTTGGATGAAGAGCTGTGGTCGGTTAATCCGTTTCAACTTACCGAAAAGCACAATCGTCTCTACGGGCTGGGCAGCACCGACATGAAGGGTTTTTTCCCGGTGGTAATGGAGGCCGTTAAAGCCCTTGGGGATACTGAATTGCGGGAGCCACTCATAATTCTGGCAACTGCTGATGAGGAAACCTCTATGCAGGGTGCCCGTACCATCGCTGAGCGAGGTTCGCCAAAGGGTCGGTTCGCCGTCATTGGAGAGCCAACGGGGCTGATTCCGGTAAAAGCCCACAAGGGAATAATGATGGAATCTATCAGGCTGCAGGGCAAAAGTGGCCATTCCTCCGATCCATCCCTGGGAAACAATGCCCTGGAAGCCATGCATGCCGTTATCACCGATCTGCTACTTTTTAGAAAAGAGCTACGCTACAAATATCAAAATGATCTGTTCAAGATCGAATATCCCACGCTTAATCTTGGTTGTATTCATGGCGGTGACAACCCCAACCGGATTTGTGGCCATTGTGATCTTGAGATTGATGTGCGCCTGATGCCGGATATGGACATCGACAACATACGCGAGCTCATCACGAATAGAGTAGCCCAGGTAACCGGCCCTTTAGGTATAGAATTTGAACTCGTGCCGCTTTTCCCAGGCGCGCCGGCCTTTCTCGCCAAAAACAATAGCGAAATTCTATCACTGGTGGAAACCATGACGGGCCAGGATGGAATCACCGTGGCTTTCAGCACCGAGGCACCTTACTTGCAAAAGTTGGGCATGGACACCATCATATTTGGCCCCGGCAATATTGATCAGGCTCATCAGCCCGATGAATATATGTCCCTGGACATGGTGAAACCCGGGATTGGTTATTTAAAGCAGATAATAGAAAATACCTGCCTGTAAACATTGCAACAAAAAGACTACGACAATATGAAAGAGAAGCTGCCCCAATACATTGAATGGTTCCGCTATTCCTCAGCCTATATCAATGCCCATCGCAACAAGGTATTTGTGATTCTGTTGACTGGCGAGGCACTGGCCGATGAAAACCTTGCCAATATAGTCTACGACATCAGCCTGTTGAACACCCTGGGTGTAAAACTGGTTCTGATACATGGCGCAAGGCCCCAGATTTCTGCCGCCTTAACTGCCTCAGGAATCGAATCAAGTTACCACAATGATCTGCGCATTACAGATCCGGCCAGCCTGGAACCCATAAAACAAATTGTTGGGAAACTTGGTATCGACATGGAAGCGCTGTTTTCCATGGGCCTGATTAACTCACCCATGCACGGAGCAGATATCAAACTATGCCGGGGTAATTTTATCACTGCCAGGCCTTATGGAATTCATGATGGCATAGATTTTTGCAACACTGGCCTGGTAAGGAAGGTACAGAGGAAGGCAATCGAGCAACAGCTGGGTCAGGGAAATATCGTACTTTTATCGAACCTGGGATATTCACCAACCGGCGAGATATTTAATCTCTGTGCCGAAGAGGTGGCAACTGAAACGGCCATTGCTCTGGGGGCCGACAAACTGATTTTCTTTATTCCCGGACAGGGGGTCACGGACGGTAAGGGAGATTTGATAGCATCCCTGAGCCCTGACGATGCACAAACCTACCTGCAACAAAACAAAGACACTCACAATCCGGAATATAGCCCGATC
>JAESQX010000005.1 GCA_016764875.1 Gammaproteobacteria bacterium | reverse complement strand
CTCAGCTGCAAGCGATGCTGGACCGACTCCGTAGCGATTAGCTAGCCTTACATCGGCACCTTTCTGAAGTAACAGTTCCACCAATTCCGCCTGATCATTGTGAACCGCCCACATCAGCGCCGTGGTGCCGTCAGTGGTCGCTACATTGATTTCAGGCCCGGACACTAGTGCGTCGCGTGTGGCCTCAAGGTCGTTACTGCGTACCGCGTCAAGCAATGGTTGTGCGAACGTGGCACTGCTAAACAGCAATACCAACATGGCTAGGTAGATTTTTCTCATTACACGGCTCTTAATGTCATTCCTAAATTCACTTTGCTTTTTCTAATGTCTAGTTTCTTTCATATAACCCTTCCTCTCCATAATCCAGACCAAGATTAGAAGAGCTGACTTAAAGGCCAGCCAAGCGCCCAGTACTGTCGCCAAGACTTTCAATCTCTACGCCAACCTTGTCAAGCAGGCTCAGCCCGAGATTCATAAATGGTGTGTGCATTGGGTACTTAATATGACGACCTCCTTCAAGTTGCCCGCGGCCACCACCCACCAGGATTACCGGCAAGTTGTAGGGTGTGTGATGATCGCCATCTCCCATACCCGAGCCATACATCATGATGCTGTGGTCTAAAAGCGAGCCATCACCGTCAGGAGTATTGTGCAGCCGTTCAATCAATTTACTGAATAGTGAGACCTGATGGGTATTGATCCTGGTGTACTGTTCAATATTATGTGGGTTGAGCTGATGATGAGAAACGCTGTGGTGGGCCTCAGGCACACCGATGTTAGGGTAAGTACGACCGCTTAACTCTCTAGCCATCTGGAAACAGCTTACCCGTGTGACGTCTGCCTGAAAGGCCAAGGCCAGCATCTCGAATAGTGTTTCAATGTGCTCCTCATAGGAATCCGGTACGCCTGCCGGCTGCTCCACATTGGGCAGTGGCGTCGAGACGTTGTTCTGCTGGGTGCGTTGAATTCGTTGTTCGATTTCGCGAACCGCCGTCAAATATTCATCCACCACAACACGGTCACCCGGCCCCAGTTTGCTTTCGAGTTGGTTAATACTTTGGGTGACTGAGTCGAGAATGCTGCGGTCAGTCTTCATTTGTGCGAGTCGAGCTTCCAAACTGCCACCGTCACCGAACAAGCGTTGAAATACTACCCGTGGGTCCCTTTCATGAGGTAGCGGCGTAGTAGGCGTGCGCCAGGAAGTGGAGTTCTGGTAGGTGCAGCTATAGCCATTTTCGCAATTACCCACCGTGTAATTCGTCTCGCTGGTGAGTTCCAATGACCTTAATGATGTGTCCTTTCCAAGTACGTCGGCGGCATACTGATCGATTGTCTTACCGGCCAATACATCGGCACCTTCTGTGCGCTTCGGCAACACTCCACTGAGCCAACCACCGTGAGCGCGGGTATGCACACCGCCACCTTCGTTCGGGCTAACGACGGCGCTGTTACTCAATCCGCTAATCACCACCATCTGTTCACGGTGGGACTCGAGTGGGCTCAGGGTTGGAGTGATCGTGTAGTCGCGCCCGCCATCACCGGTAGGATGGAAGTTCGGTAGGAACATGCCATTGGGCGCATAGAAAAATCCGAGACGTGGAACAGGGTTGGCTGCAGTTTTCGCCGTAGCCGTCATAGCAGGCACCATGGCACCTAACAACGGCAATGCCAGTGTGGTGCCGATACCTTTCAACACGGCTCTTCGTGGCAACGCCTTCTTGGTAATGAAGTTCATGATTCGGATCTCCTGTGCAGAAAAGGATAACTGTTTACTATGCCGATAATTATAGACTGCACACCATAGCCCTCGTCTGCTGCTTCGCTAACGATGCGACGAACTGCTGGCATGTCGTAGTGGTCGAGACCCCTGCCCAGAGCATAGGTGAGCAGCTTCTCGGTAAACGTGCCAACGAATAGTTCAGGCTTTTCAACTAATGCGGCGCGAAGTTCTACCGCGCCATCGAATGAAGTGCCATCGGGAAGTACTCCCGATGTATCGATTTGATTGAACCATTGATCAACCACTCGATAACGACCAATCGCATCGAAACCCTCGAGTGCAAAACCAGCCGGATCGATCATGTTGTGGCAGGCGGCGCAGACTGGATTGTTTCGGTGTGCAGCCATGCGTTCTCGCATCGTTTCTATTTTGGCCTGAGTCCTACTATCATCAAGCGCCGGTATATTCGGCGGCGGATCTGGCGGTGGTGTACCGAGGATGTTGTTTAGAACCCACTTGCCACGTAACACCGGAGAGGTTCGGATTGCATGGGAAGTAAGCGTCAGAATGCTGCCTTGCCCAAGTAGGCCGCGGCGCGGGCTATCTGCTGGTAACGCCACTCGCCGGAAATGGGATCCCTGCACATTGGGAATGTCATAGTGCCCTGCCAGACGTGCATTGAGATAAGTGTAGTCAGCGGTCAGCAACTCAGGAACACCACGGTTTTCCCGTACCACGGAGTCGAAAAACAATTCCGTCTCCGTGATCATAGCCTGGCGCAAGGTCTCATCAAACGCTACAGCGTAAAGTTCACCTGGTCGAACAATGGTCGCCAGATTTCTCAGTTGCAACCATTGACCCGCGAAGTTGCTTGTAAGCGCGATTGAGCGAGGATCGGCAAGCATGCGTTTTACCTGTCGCTCGAGCTCGACAGCATTACTGAGTTCTCCGCGCTCTGCGCTTGCCAACAGCGCTTCATCTGGAATGCTACTCCATAGAAAAAATGATAGACGAGAAGCCAGTTCGAAATCAGTCACCTCATAAGGCGTGTCAGGAGTAATATTCGCTGGATCAGCTTCTACTCGTATCAAAAATTCCGGACTGACCAGCAAACGTCGTAGCGCCAACTCGATACCACTGTTAAAGTCACCCCCGTCAGTGCGACCCATTTCAAAAAATTCCAGCAGGACCACCATGTCATCTTCGGCTACCGGCCGTCTATATGCCTGCCTTGCCAACCCGGACAAAATCGATCGAGCGCATGCCGATTCTTCCGAAAAGTTTGAGGGTTGACAGCTAAATATTTTGTCACGGCTTGGCGTCTGTCCCGGGCCACGAGGGTTGAAAGGGCCGGCGAGTGTAACACTACTGACAAATGCCATCGGGCCAAAGGGTCCGCCGTTATTTCCTGCGGTACGTGGATTCTGAAAACGTTCCCTTACCTGCTCAACCAGTACCAGTGGTTTGCGATAGAACGCCACTGCTATCTCCCGAGGACCGGCTTCCACCGGGATCCGAAGATTGATAGTGGCACTTAGGCCGGTGCTTGAATCTGAGTCGCCCCACTCTATTGGTTTGCCATCCACTGTCACCTCAAGCCGGTAATCTTCGCGTAAATCGCGCAAGCCGCTTAGCTCGATGCTCAAGTCATAGTCGGCATCAAGTGGAAACACAAAGGGCACCAACATCCCGCCACGAGTACCGAAGGGTAATCCGCTGGCACGTGCGTGTTGTTGCTCGTCCTGCGCGGTGCGAAATGTTTCGGAAAATGGCAGCGGCGGTGGGCTGCCAACTGCGAGCCGACTGATCGCGCGACTGGCTTCCAAATACCGCTCCAATAATGATTGTGACATTCGCAGCACGCCGCCGATGTTATCGAAGCCGAAGCTGGCATCGTCAGCTGGCAGGAAATCATCGATCTCGATTTCAAGACCTAACAAGTCTCTTATGGCATTTCGATACTCGACTCGATTGAGCCGATGAAACGTCGCCGTTCGACCCGGATTGGGTTGAGCCGCGGCGGCCGTATCCAGTTCGTTTTCAAGCCAGGCACGAAACCCATCGAGCGTCGCCAAGTCAGGCCGTGGCATTCCGGCCGGCGGCATCAATCCCGCTCGCAGCTTGCGCACGACTTGTTCCCAATGATCGGCATTAGCAGGAACTGTAGAAAGGTCAAGAGTATCAAGGGTCAGACCCAGCGCCCGAAGCTGTGAACTGAGAGCATCAGTCGGTGCGTTTGGGCTGTTGACTATGGTTTGATTATGACAAGTAACACAGTACTGGTCGACAAGGCTGCGATATTCCGTGGCAGTTTGTGCCATAGCCTCGCCGCCCATCCAGCCAGCCGCAAGAATTGCCGCCGTATAAAGCGTGGCATGCCGAAGGATTTTGCGTCGTTTTATACCTTCTGTAAAACTACCCATTAATACACCGAACCTTGGAATTTGGTATTGTACCTTGTGGTTTGTAATTTAAAGGAAACCATAACAAATATAGAGGACTGTAGCACGCGGAAAATACCAAAAATCAGCGCTTTTGGCTGCGATCTCAACCGGTCATAGGGTGGTATTGACAAGCTAACGTACCAAGCTGAGAAAAACCACTGAATAGGCTCCCTAAAGGAAGAGCGTATCACCCAAACCCTGATGATTTCTTCTTAAGCGTTTAACCTATTTCGATCCAAACTTGTTGCACCACAGACGATTTGCTTCATAGCTCACTAAAATTCCTCTCTCAGCAAGCAAGTCTTCGATATTTCGATGACTTAAGTTGAATTTAAAGTTAAGCCCTGCCGCATATCGAGTGATATCAGGTGGAAATCGGTGGCGCTTGTACATCATTTTGTAGAATTCACACTCGAATTCTGACAAATTAGAAGTTAACTTGTCAGTATCCACCGGCCGGGGAGATTCTTATGAACGTAAT
>JAESQX010000060.1 GCA_016764875.1 Gammaproteobacteria bacterium | reverse complement strand
TTTTTACTGGCGTTTCCTTCCCAATTAGCAATTGTACTTTTTTCTTTAGATCTTGAATCATAGAGATAACTACCAAGATAAGTTGGGGGATCAGGAGTTCTAATAATATCCCCGAATTACGTGAGAAATCAAGCGACAGGTATCTATTTAGGGGGCGACAATTGCCTGATGCAACCTGGTTCGGTCGAACAGGTAATGAGGGAAACAAGGCGGTGAGAAAACTGCGTGGATTTCGAAACAGAATGCAACAATATGTGTCTATTTGTGACGCTTAAATTGCCGTGGGATTACATACTTGAAGAAGTCCCTCGTCCTCTGCCCTTGCTTCTAGACCCACAAAAGTTCGTGTTAGACTAGCGTGAATTCTGGCGCACCACCCAGGGTCAACTGAGAGTCATAAAAAAGGGTAATTCTCAATGAAAATAAAATGGATTCATCCAGGCACATTGATGTGTTTGTTGCTTGCAACTTCCAGCTTTGGCCAGCACGGAGCGCCCGACGGTCAATGGCCTACCTATGGAGGAGATCTTGGTCACAGCCGTTATTCGGGGCTCGATCAAATCGATGGCAGCAACTTCAGCGATTTGGAAATCGCCTGGCGATTCAAGACGGATAATTTAGGACCCAACCCGGAGTACCGCTTTCAGTCAACGCCCTTAATGATAGACGGTGTCATTTATTCGACCGGTGGATCGCGTCGTGCGGTAGTGGCGCTGGATGCTACCAACGGAGAATTGTTATGGATGCATCGGCTCGAGGAAGGTGAGCGGGGTGCTGCGGCACCTCGACAACTCTCCGGACGTGGATTGGCGTATTGGCGGGAAGGAGATGACGCTCGAATAATCTATGTAACACCCGGCTATCGATTAATTGCGCTGGATGCCAACACCGGGATCCGGGTTCAGAGTTTTGGTGAAAATGGAATAGTCGATTTAAAAAGAGATGCCGATCAGGATATTGATCTGGTTAATGGCGAGATCGGGCTGCATTCCACACCTATAGTTGCAAAAGATGTGGTGATTGTAGGCGCGTCACATCGCACCGGGGGTAATCCGAGAAGCCGGGAAAATGTGAAAGGTTTTGCCCGTGGATTTGATGTGCGCACAGGTAAGCGGCTATGGATTTTTCATACTGTCCCCATGCCCGGGGAATATGGCTATGAATCCTGGCAAGATGGCTCGGCATCCTATACTGGTAACACCGGAGTATGGGCGCAGATATCCGTTGATGAAGAACTGGAAACAGTTTACCTGCCCGTGGAAGCCGCTACTGGCGACTATTATGGTGCATACCGGCCCGGGAATAATTTATTCGCTGAATCGTTGGTGGCCGTGGATCTTTACACCGGGGAACGGAAATGGCACTTCCAGTTGGTGCATCATGGTATCTGGGATCACGATATTCCCAGCGCACCGATCCTGTTAGATATAAACGTAGACGGCCGCCCGATCAAGGCGGTTGCCCAGACCACCAAGCAGGCTTTCCTCTATGTTTTTGACCGTGTTACTGGTGAACCTGTATGGCCTATTGAAGAGAGGCCAGTAGCCGCGGGTGATGTGCCAGGAGAGTGGTATTCTCCAACTCAGCCATTTCCCACCAGGCCCCCGGCCTATGAGCGCCAGGGTGTAACGGTTGATGACCTGATTGATTTTACTCCCGAGTTAAGAGAGCAGGCACTTGAGCTTGTTTCATGGCATAAGATGGGTCCGCTTTTCACCCCGCCGGTGGTTAGCAATATAAATGGTCCGTTGAGTACCATAATGGCTCCCGCTGCTGGTGGCGGTACCAACTGGCAGGGCGGGTCCTACGATCCGGAAACCAACGTAATCTATGTAGCATCCAATAGTTCGGTGGGCAGCCTGGCCGTGGTGCCTCCCTATCCAGGTCAATCAGACATGGCTTATATTCAAGGCAATGCCACATCGGGCCCACGCACCTCGGGCGGTGCCGGTTCCCAAGCCGGCGGTGGACGTACCGCATTTAATGCTACTAAAAGAGAAGTTCCCACCTCTAACCGAGGCAGACCCCCCATCGGCATACGTGTGCAGGGTTTACCCTTACTGAAACCACCCTATGGCAAACTCACAGCAATCGATATGAACGCGGGTGAAATTATGTGGCAGGTTGCCCACGGAAGAACCCCCGACCGGGTGCGAAATCACCCCATGCTGCAAGGCCTGGATATACCACGAACCGGGCAGAATGCGTCTATGGGCACACTGGTTACCCGTACCCTTGTGATTGTAGGAGAAGGCCAGTTGACCACCGACGAATCTGGTGTCAGCAGTGCGAATTTGCGCGCTTATAACAAGCAAACCGGTGAGGAAATGGGTGCTGTAACATTGCCAGCGCCGCAAACCGGCTCGCCAATGACCTATCTATTGAATGGGGAGCAGTATCTTGTTGTTGCTATCAGTGGTCGCAGCTATTCAGGTGAATTACTGGCCTTTAAATTACCTGACTAGTGCTCCCGTGTGCTACCGCCATGGCCCATCGCCACGATGTGGTGCTCCGCACGGCCCTCTGGGCTTTTGACCCAAGGTCAAAATTCGGTAAAATAGCGAGTTCTGTATAGCATTGAAGCCGATAGCAGGCAAAAACACGGTTATAAATAGATATTAGCCACCGGATAATCACCAGAAAACAGCGCCAGCAGTTTAAACTGGCAAAGAAAAGGCAATACGAGGCAATCTATGTTGCTCAACCTTCTTAAAGGCAAGTTGCACATGGCTACCGTTACTCAGGCTGAGCTGTGGTACGACGGGTCCTGTGCAATTGACAGCCGCCTGGTGAAGCTGGCAGGGTTGAGGGAATTCGAGCAGATCGATATTTATAATGTAACCAGCGGTGAACGTTTTACCACCTACGTCATTTTAGCGGATGCCGGTTCCGGGACCATCTCTATTAATGGTGCGGCTGCACGCAAGGTTCAGGTGGGTGACCGCATTATTATTGCGGCCTTTGCTCAATTCAGCGAAGCTGAAGCGGAAAATTTCAAACCCAAACTGGTTTATCTGAATCAAGACAATACCGTAGAGCGCACATCCAACACTATTCCTGTTCAGGCTGCCTGATAACGTTCACTGCCCTGGCCTGAAGAGAGTCAGAACAAACTATGCCAAGAATATCATCGTAAAGCGCCGCCTTTGGCTGCTCATATTAAAGAGGACATAATAATGAAAACACCTGTGACTATTTCACGAATTTCTCTCATTGCGAGGTCTGGCAAATTCAGCTTGGCCGGTCTTGCCCTGATGTTGATACTGCCGCAATTGGTATTTGCGCAAGCGGCATTGGACACCACCGAGTGGTTCACCCTGGGCAGTGATTACGCCCATACCCGCTACAGCCCGGCTAATGAAATTACCCCGGAAAACTTTTCTGAACTGGAAGTGGCCTGGGAATGGGATGGCAGCAGCTTTCAAGGTCAAAGCGGCCGCTCCACACCCAGCTTTATTGACGGAAAACTGTTTACTGTTTCTGGAGCTAGACGGCATGTTGTTGCTATCGATCCCAAAACGGGTGAAACCATCTGGTCTTTCCGCCTGCCGAACACTGGCCGCTGGGAATATTCCATGCGCGCAGCCTATGGCAAGGGCGTGGGTTACTCTCGAATCAACGGTAAGGGTGTCGTTTACATCATAACCCCGGGGTTTTTCCTGGTGGCGCTTGATGCCGAGACTGGTTCTCCGCTTGAAGGGTTCGGCAGGCCGGTTCCGATTGAGGGTTTCCCGCAAACCGGCGTGGTGGATCTGCTGGCCAATCTGGGTCATCCCTATGATCCTTATGAAGGCATCCCGCTGGAAACCGGCTACATAACGTCCTCTTCACCACCTATCGTTGTTAATGATGTGGTTGTGATTGGTAACTCAGCCGAGCAAGGCTATCAGCAGTCCCGTATTGAAAATGTGCCCGGCGATATCC
>JAESQX010000004.1 GCA_016764875.1 Gammaproteobacteria bacterium | reverse complement strand
GGGGCTGCGATTTCGACGCGAGGAAACCAGTATTGAACCCTGGAAGCCGACTACCAAGGTGATGTCTACCGGGTTGTATGCCCATTCCCGAAATCCTATCTATGTTTCTTTTTGTTTGATGATTATCGGGGTAGGATTATCGCAAAACAGTTTCTGGATATTAATCAGCTTTGTTCCCTGTGCGTTTATTATTTTTCACACGGCCATAGCCAAAGAGGAAAAATATCTGGAGCAGAAATTCGGCGAAGAATATAAAAAATATAAAGAGAAAGTGAGGCGCTGGCTTTGAATGGCGTTGGTTCATCGAAGCCTGACTACTTATTCAGAGGTTTCATAATAATAAAGAGGTAAGCCAATGTCAGATCGTCCAGAAATTCGTCATGTATATCAGAACCATCATCTGGACTCTCACCGGTGGGACAACTTTAAGCCCAGGGCGGATGATATTGTCATAGCAACGTCCTACAAAGCCGGGACGACTCTAACGCAAACTATCGTAACTAATATGCTCTTTCCCAACGGTGATATGCCAGGGCCGGTAATGCAGGTATCACCATGGTTGGATATGCGTATTGCGCCTCTGGAAGGCACGATGGCTTATCTTGAGTCTCAAACCCACCGGCGCTGTATCAAGTCTCATTTGCCATTGGACGGTTTAAAATATTTTGCTGAGGTCAAATACATTGCCGTTGGCAGGGACCCGCGTGACGTATTCATGTCCCTGTTGAACCACTGGGGAAGTCACACGCCAGAGTTTTATAAAATGATGAATGAGACCCCGGGCAGAGTTGGTGATCCTTTCCCGGTGTTTGATGAAGATATTCACAAGTTATGGCACGACTGGATCACTCGAGGCTGGTTCCCCTGGGAGAGTGATGGCTACCCGTACTGGTCACATCTACATCATATGAAAACCTGGTGGGAGTTTCGCCACTTACCCAATATAAAACTTGTTCACTACAATGACTTGCGTACCGATCTGGAGGGGGAGATGCGGGCCTTGGCGGATTTTCTGGAAATAGAAGTGCCCGAGTCCCGCTGGGGCGACGTGGTTCACGCCTGCGAATTCGACACGGTAAAAGCAAATCCGGAAAAGGTTGTTGATACTATGCTGGCGGGGTCATTCAAAGGGGGCGGGAAAACATTTATCAACAAGGGGACCAATGGACGTTGGAAGGATGTTCTTAGCGAAGACGAACTGGACTTGTATCATCAAGCCATGGAAAGGACATTGCCGGCGGATTGTGCGAAATGGCTTGAGTCCGGGGGAAGCTATAGTTAACTGAGCAGATATTTTTCGGGTTTATGAACGTGCCTACATTGTTGAAAGCTGACATTAATAAAGAGAGAGTAATGATGGACCAGAAGATAAAAATACTAATTTTCCTGCTGCTCGTGGGCAGCGCGATGCAGATCCAGGCACAATCGGTTGTCCATGGTGTGCGTAATGATTTACCACGGCCCTATGAAACTCAACGTGACTGGGGTGAGTTACCGCCGGGAGTAGCCAGAGCTGCAGTGACGGCGGTTGAACCTTCACCCAATGGCCAGTTTATTTATGTAGTGCATCGTTGTTTCGCCAACTCCTGTGAAGGGCGTAGCGAAGATCCGGTTCTGAAATATGACTATGACGGAAACCTGTTGGACACCTTTGGCAGCGGTTTGTTTATATTTCCCCATGGTGCCACCGTTGATAGCGACGGAAATCTCTGGATAGCCGATGCTCGAGGTAACGGCACCATTGGTCACCAGGTATTCAAATTCAGTCCGGATGGTGAAATCCTCATGACATTGGGGAAGAAGGGAGTTGGTGGTTCCGGGCCTGATTTGTTACATCAGCCCAATGACGTGGTTGTTGATCCCAATGACGGCGATATTTTTGTCAGCGAAAGTCATCGCAGGGGAATGAATAACCGTATCGTACATTTTTCCGCCGATGGTACTTTTATCAAGGAATGGGGCAGCAAGGGTTCTGGTCCCGGACAGTTGAGCGAACCCCATACTATTGCCATGGATTCTCGAGGTCGTCTGTTCGTGGGGGACCGGGAAAACAACCGTATTCAGATATTTTCCCAGGATGGCGAATTCATTGACGAGTGGCGTCAATTTGGTCGCCCCAGCGGAATTTTTATTACCGCTGACGACACGATTTATGTGGCCGACTCCGAGTCGGGCCCGGACACTGGGGCCAACGAACAAATGAACATCATGAAGGGTATTCGTATCGGTTCGGCGGTGGATGGCACTGTCACCGCCTTTATTGAAGATAAAGAGCCGCTGACCAAAGATCATTCCGGGGCAGAGGGAGTGGGTGTGGACGCCAATGGAAATGTTTATGGCGCGGTGGTGCGAAGGCGCATGCTGGAACGTCATGTGTTGAAATAAATGACAGTGCGCATGGGGGTCGTAAGTGAGGGGTATAATATGAAAACAAGTGGCTGCCGTTATTCGCTACGTCATTCTTAACGCCTACTGGCAATACCCTACGCATTGGCACAGGGCGTAGGTGGGCCGACAAATATGGGGCCGGTTGTTAACTCGGCTGCAAGAGATGCCGAGCCCACATTTACTTCCGATGACAACACAATGTATTTCAACTGTTTTGATCGCCAGGGACAAACCGGAGGCTTTGGCAGCAAGGACTTATGCTATGTGCCCTACTCGGCAGTAGAGAATATTCGCTAAAAAAAGTCTCAACCTTCGTTGGTGGTTGCGAACTATTGAGGGTTGGACATGATCATGTTGTGTTTCATGTCCATATCCAGCCTGGAGCGATTTCTTTCTGATCTATCCAGGTTACCCACAGCGGGACCGCCCTGGTTATAGATGCCGCCACGCAGAGCAGCCAGCAGGTAATCATATTCGGCATCGAAGTTGGTTTCCTTGTTGGTAAACTCCCCAACAGCCGCATCAATGACTCCCTGGCGATCCTCCAGATTAGGGAAAGCCAGGATATCAGCCACAATGGTTTCCAGCATGTTCAGGTTGTCAATAATTATTGAAGCCTGGGGGTGAAAGCTATAGATATGGGGTGCAATAGTCGGTGCCATGGGCAGGTCGTTCGGTGCCGGGAACATAGTCATTCCACTTTCAGAACCCACTTTGTTCCAATAGCGTTCCAGGGTAACCGGCACTGTGTTGGAAAACTGGCGGTCAAAATACTCTACCATTATGGCTTCCAGAGCAGCCAGGTGCAGCCATTGGTTTGACCACAATAATCCACTCAGTTTGGGGAACCCGGTTTGAAACGCCGTGGCATGTGTATGGCCAGCCATCAACCCATAAGATTTAGGTAATGTGGGTACGGAATGGCGGCTGTCACTGAGATAATCCTCGATCGCTGCATTCACCGCGCGTTGTTTGTCGGTAATTGAGTCATCAAGATAAATTTCGAAAAGACCTGCTTCGAATTCCCGACCCAGCTGAAATACTCTTGCCGTATGGGTATTGAGTGCGCTGCTATTGCCAAACGCGTTTTTTGCCTCCTCAGCGGAGTGGTCCTTACGCAGTATTCCGATTAATTCGGTCCTGTGTTCTGTCTCCAGTTCGTTATAGGGTCCTTCAATGATCATACCCATGTCGTGACTGTGGCCGCCCATTCCCGATTTCATCATGTCCGACATGCTCATGGTAGCCAGCATGTTCAGGTGTTCTTCCATTTCATCACGGGCGGTACGCGTTGAGGGGTCTTCGTTGATGCGGACTATTCCCTCAAGCAGTGCGCCCTGGGTTACATCAAAGGCGTTGAACAGGCCAGCCAGTTCCGGGTACTGATCGCCCAGCTTGGCCTGAGCTGATACGTTCTGGGCGAACACGGGAAGTAATAACAAGGCGATCAGGATTGCGCCGAACTTCCTGGCAATCCTGGTGAATGGGTTCATTTGCTTGAACATTATTGCATGCTCCGAAGTGTAACTATGTACTGAAATTATAAACAACTGGACATAGTCTTGTAACCGTCGAATTGCAACTTTTGGTAGCAGAAAACCGACCTTAATCAGCGGGAGGAGGTGTGTATTAGGCGGTAAAGAAGCGAGATTGGCTTGTCAACACGGCTTTTTTTGCGCCCTGCAGGATCTTGATTTGATGGTGATTCTGCACTAACTGAATGAAGTTAATTATGGCTCGCCTATGTACTCGAAGCGGGGAAGCTGCCTACCTTCGACTTCCACAGTTTCATTGAACATCCCTAACGGTCTGACCCATAGGCCCTTTTCACCGTACATCGGCCGGTACACCACCAGTTCCTCGTCGGTTTCACTATGTCTGGCAATGCCGAGTACTTCGTAATTATTGCCCTTGTAGTGTCGATACTTGCCTTGCTTCATTATTGACCTGCTGTGGTTAACCGATTAACTTCTAATGTTAGTCGGCTATTCCATAAAAATGAACCAATTAAAGGCTTCCTCCCAATGAACTGGTCAAAAAAGCAAACAGTCAAACAATTAGTCATCGTGATACTGGTCATGGCCGGAAACAGTGTCTTCGCCCAGGAGTATGTGCTCGATGAGAACTGGCCACAGCCCCTGCCGGATGGTATTGAATGGGGTCAGGTACCTAACGTCACCATAGACCAGGACGGTAATATCTATGCTTTTCATCGTGCCGATCCACCCGTATTGAAGTTTGATCCCGCTGGTAAGCTGATAAATAGCTGGGGTAGCGGTCAGATCGCCTTGCCCCACGGATTTCGGGCTCAGCCAGACGGGACTTTACTGGGGACAGACTATAATCGTCAAAACGGGCACATAGTTGTCAGATATGACACAGATGGCAATCTGTTGCAGCGCCTTGGGACCCGGGGTTTTTCCGGTACCTTGCCTAATACTTTTAATGGACCTGCGGATGCTGTAATAGGCCGTAACGGAGATATCTTTGTGGCAGATGGTCACTGGAATAACCGCATTGTCAAATTTGACAAAGCAGGGCGATACTTGATGGAGTGGGGTCACAAAGGAACCGGGCCGGGAGAATTTGACTTACCCCATACCATTGTTATAGATCGAAGAGGGCGAGTGTTGGTAGGTGATCGGGGTAATCACCGTATTCAGATATTTGATCAGAGCGGTAATTATATTACCGAATGGGACCAGTTTGGCTGGCCCAGCGGCATGTTCATTGATGGCAATGACGTCCTTTACGTGGCTGACTATCAGAACAAGCGGGGAGTCACCTACGGTAGCGCTGAAGATGGCATGATTATGGGTTTTATTGCCGGGTCAGAGCCGGAAGGTGTCGTGGTTGATGCTCAAGGAAACGTTTATACCGGGGAAGTTACCGGCGGCGAAGGTGGCGATGGCAAGATCATACGGAAGTTTATTAAGCAGTAACCCCTTATATTTCAGGGGCTTTAGCTGTAATGTGGCTAAAGACCCGCTCGCCATAATCTGCTACAATCCCGCGACTTTTCAGTTGTTGGCGCCATGTGCCGGCAGCCCTCAAATTTTTAAGTATTAAGAACCTGAATCCGGTCCAAGGTCAGTATATGGAATTGGTTGAAGAACAATTAGGCGAACATCACCTGAACGAAAAAGACGTGATGGACGTGGTGGTGCGCTTTGCCGGAGATTCCGGCGACGGCTTGCAACTGGCGGGAACCAATTTCACCCAGACTACCGCGCTGTATGGCAATGATCTGTCCACCTTTCCGGATTTTCCGGCCGAGATACGGGCACCTGCTGGTGCCACTTTTGGGGTTTCTGCATTTCAGATCTATTTCGGTGCCAGTGACATCACCACGGCCGGTGATGCCGTCGATGTGCTGGTGGCTATGAACCCTGCTGCCCTGATAACCAACCTCGATAACCTGGTGAATGCCGGGCTCATAATTGTGGATACCGGAGCGTTTACGGCGAAAAATCTCGCTAAGGCAAAATATCAGGCCAATCCCCTGGATGACGATTCATTGAGTGATTACCGGGTTCTGGCCATTGATATATCCAAACAGGTGTTGGCCGCCGTTGAGCCATTTGGCCTGGGCCACAAATCCGCCCTTCGCTGCAAGAACATGTGGACTCTGGGGCTGGTCATGTGGCTTTTCGATCGCGACCGTAAAGCTACCACTGAGGAACTGAAAGCCAAGTTTGCCAAAAATCCGGAGATTGCAGACGCCAATATCGCCGCTCTCAATGCCGGACACGCCTTTGGCGAAACCGCCGAGCTGCCCTCTGGCATTCATATTTACAAGGTTCCCAAGGCCAATGTGGCACCGGGGAAGTATCGAAATATAACCGGCACTACGGCACTGGCGTGGGGACTTATCGCTGCCAGTGAACTGGCTGAAATTGATTTGCTGTTTGCCTCTTATCCTATAACCCCCGCGTCCGGTCTTCTTCATGAATTGGCCAATCGCAAGAATTTTCGAATCAACACTTTTCAGGCAGAAGATGAAATTGCCGCTGTCTGTGCGGCCATCGGCGCATCCTTTGCCGGTAACCTCGGCATTACATCCAGCGCGGGCCCTGGTATTGCTTTAAAGGCCGAGGGTATTTCCCTGGCGGCTGCAACAGAATTACCTCTGGTGGTGGTAAACACCCAGCGTGGAGGACCCTCAACAGGTATGCCCACCAAGACTGAACAGTCGGATTTGAATATGGCTGTTGGGGGCAGGCACGGAGATACACCCATAGCGGTGATCGCTTCCAGCACCCCTACGGACTGCTTTGAAGTGGCTATCGAAGCGGTGCGCCTCGCCATCAAGTACATGACGCCGGTGATGTTATTGTCAGACGGCTACCTGGCAAATGCAGCCGAACCATGGAAAATTCCTGATGTGGACAGCCTGCCATCGATTCCGGTGAAATATCATCAGAATCCTGATGGGTTTAAACCCTCATTGCGTGATGAAACTACCCTGGCAAGAGTCTGGGCCAAACCGGGCACACCGTCTCTGGAACACCGCATCGGTGGCATCGAGCGCAGTCATGATACTGGGGATATTTCCTACGATCCTGACAACCATCAGAAGATGACTGATTTGCGCAAGGCCAAGATTGACGGTATAGCCAATGACATCCCCTTACAGAAAGTGGTGCTGGGAAATTCATCCGGGAAATTGGCGCTGGTGGGTTGGGGCTCAACCTTTGGAGCCATTCATCAGGCGGTAAAACGTTGCCGTGCGGAAGGACTTGATGTCTCGCATATACATGTTCGCTACATTTCACCGCTTCCGCGGAATCTGGGTGAACTGTTGGAGGGATTTGATCGCATCCTGGTTCCGGAAATGAATACGGGCCAACTAATCAAACTGATTCGCGCAGAATATCTTGTTGATGCCGAGGGACTGAACAAGGTCTCCGGGCAACCTTTTAAAATTGGTGAAATAAAGGCGGCAATTCACACCGAGTTTGCCGAATTGGCCGACCAGGAGAGCGACCAATGAACCAGGTTGTAGAAAAACTGACATTGAAGGATTTTGCCACCGACCAGGAAGTTCGCTGGTGTCCCGGTTGCGGTGATTATGCCATTCTCAAGACTATGCAAAAGCTGATGCCGGAACTGGACGCACCAAAAGAGAACCAGGTATTCATATCCGGAATAGGTTGCTCATCGCGTTTCCCCTATTACATGAACACATACGGGTTTCATACCATACATGGCCGCGCCCCGGCTGTGGCAACCGGGGTGAAGCTTGCCAATCCCGAGCTGGATGTATGGGTTATAACCGGTGATGGTGACGGCTTCAGCATTGGCGGCAACCACATGATGCACGTATTGCGTCGTAATATCGATTTACAGGTTCTGTTATTCAACAATGAGATTTATGGTTTGACCAAGGGGCAGTATTCGCCCACCTCCGAACAAGGTACCCGATCTCCTTCGTCGCCTACCGGTTCACTGGACCTGCCCTTGTCACCCTGTGAGATTGCTCTTGCCTCCGGTGCGACCTTGGTTGCACGTTCCATTGATACGGTAGGGAAGCACCTGGCGCCAATGATTCGTCGAGCCTATGAACATAAAGGTGCTGCCTTTGTGGAAATCCTGCAGAATTGCCCGATCTATAACGATGGCATTTTCGAGCAGATAAAGGACAAAAAAATCGCAGCAGATTTCCGCGTTGAGGTTGAGCATGGTAAACCTGTTGTATTTGGCAAGGACAGCGAAAAGGGAATACGCCTGAATACCAGCACATTGCGTTTGGAAGTAGTGGAGCTTGGTGATGATGTTTCCGAATCTGATTTATTGATCCACGATGAACACAATAAGGTGCTGGCGCAAATGTTAAGTGTCATGGGTGGTGCGGATTTTCCCGTTGCGATAGGTGTTCTTTACAGCAATCCCAAAGCTGGTCTGGTGGCTGATTCCCACGCTCAACTGGACACTATCCGCAGCAAAGGCAGAGGTGATCTTCAAACCTTGCTGAATAGCGGGAATACCTGGGTGGTCTCCTGAGGAATATCTAGGGCACCCGGGCATATACAGTAAAATAGATATTTGATACGCTCCGAGCCATCTTTTGTCGTCACTATTCACTGGAGACAATGATGGCTAATAGCAAGAACAACCAGGCGCCAACGAATCCTTCTCGTCGGAACCTACTTAAAAGCGCAGGCCTGGTAGGTGCTGCTGTAGCAAGCAGTGGTGCAGCGACGCAGGTAATTGCCGCCGATTCATCCTCATCTAATTGCCCACCACAGCCTCTGGAAAGGGAGGCACTGGAAACCCTCACGGCAGCGGAAAACGAAACCCTGGAAGCACTGGTGGATAGAATACTGCCGTCGGATGAAAATGGGCCGGGTGCAAGGGAGGCCAGGGCCGCACACTATATTGATCGTTCACTGGCCTCGGACAATAAAGAGGCTCGGGGAGGCTATGCTATCGGCCTCACGATCCTTGATGAGTATGCCCGATCCAATCACGGCAAGCCTTTTCATCAACTAGGCGCTAGTGACCAGGACGCGATAATCACCTCGGTTATAGACGGCGACGTGCCAGGGTTCAATCCCAGTGGTCGTGGTTTTTTTGGCATGGTGCGGGCTCATACCATTCAGGGAACTTTTAGTGATCCTTATTATGGGGGAAATCGTAATTTTGTCGGCTGGGACATGATCGGTTATCCAGGGGTACGCATAGCGGCTTCGGAAAGTGATGTTGCCCAGGGCAGGGCGCTGGCACCAAACCACCAATCAGCCTATGACATATCCACCTTCACCAAGGATATGGGCAAAACAGGAGGTGCGGGCAATGCCAATTAATCTTCCTAAAACTGATGTGATCATCGTAGGTCTGGGGGCAGCCGGTGGAGTTGCGGCTCTTCCGTTGACCAGTGCTGGATTAAAAGTGATAGGCCTGGAAGCTGGGGGCTGGCTGGAAGGGCGGGATTTCGCGCCAGATGAAATCAGGAACAATACGCGCAATTGGCCAATGGCAGTACAAAAGTGTGCCCAGGAGGCACCCACGGTGCGAGGCTATTCGAATACCACGGCAAAGCAGGGTGGCCATCCCATGATGAATGCAGTGGGTGGCACCACCATGCATTACTGGGCTCAGAGCTGGCGCCTGAATCCCTGGGATTTTAAAGTGGTGAGCAATACCACGGAGCGCTATGGTGCTTCCAGAATTCCGGCTAATTCAACGGTGGAAGACTGGCCGTTTGATTATGAAGAACTGGAGCCGTATTACGACAAGGTGGAATATACGGTTGGTATCTCCGGCAAGGCCGGCAACATAAACGGCAAGATTGACCAGCAAGGAAACATTTTCGAAGGTGCTCGTTCCCGCGAGTACCCCATGCAGGCACTGAGAAGCTCACCTTTTACTGAGTTGATGAGTGATGCAGCAAGCAAGATGGGCTTGAATCCTTTTCAAGGGCCGGCTGCCATTGTTACCGAACCCTATGATGGTCGTTCCCCCTGTCTTTATCATGGGTTTTGCAATAAAGGGGGCTGTCATGTTCAGGCGAAAAGCTCCACTGCTTTTTCAACTATTCCCAAAGCCCTGGATACCGGAAACCTGGATGTAGTGACCCACGCCCGGGTAACAAAAATTGTTGCTGATAACAGTGGTAAGGTCACTGGAGTTGAATACCTGCGTGGAAATGAATTTTACTTTCAACCGGCTGATGCAGTGTTGCTGGGCAGCTACGCTTACGAAAATACACGACTGCTGTTGCTGTCAAAATCCAGGGCTTACCCCAATGGACTTGCCAATAACACTGGTCAGGTGGGTCGCCATTACATGACCCATCACCAGGGCGCACCTATTACCGCATTATTCCCAAAAGATCTGCACAACTGGTATGGACTGCCCGCCCAGGGCGTAGCGATAGACGAATGGGCTGATGATAATTTTGATCACTCAAGTCTGGATTTTATTGGTGGCGCTAATCTGTGGGCACATACTGACCGCCGTCCCATGTCAGCCGTTTTCATGCGTACATTTGACGTAGTGTCAAAAAACTGGGGATCGCAGTGGAAAAAATTCATCATGGAAAATGCCGATCGAACCAACACCTCCTACATTCAAAAAACCACCTTGCCATACGATCATAATTATCTGGATCTGGATCCGACAGTTAAAGATCCGTTGGGATTTCCAGTGACTCGAATTACCGGCAGATATGGCGAGAATGAATTAAAAATTGCCGAGTACGCCCAGAACAAGATGGAGCAATGGTATCGTGAAGCCGGTGCAATAGAAATTTACAAGTATGGCCTTGGCAGTACTATGGGTGCGACTACCCATGCATACGGTGGCACTAGAATGGGTGATAACTCAAAGACTAATGTAGTGGATCGCTGGGGATTTTCCCATGAAGCACCTAATTTAGGTGTGATTGGTGGCTCTGTTATGGGAACCAGTGGTGCCCGTAATCCAACCCTGACAGTGCAGGCTCTGGCCTGGCGCACAGCAGAATATCTGGCGAACAACTGGCGCTCAATTACATCCTGACAAGATAGCTTCGCGCGGCAGGTTTCTTGTTAAGTAGTGGGAATCAGCAACGATGTAAAAAAAACAGGCTCTGAGCCTGTTTTTTTTAAGGCGCGAGGATTGGTTCTGTCTGTGGGAGGATCCCGGATCAGTCTGTTTTTGCCGTCACCGCGTAACTGAAATGAGTAACTTTCAATCGCCGTTTTATGCTGCTTTTATAGCCAGATTTGGCCTGGGAAATACAGTCAGGATAATTCCCTTATTCACAGGTTCCAACAGCCTTGTATGGCTTGACAGGTGGGGGTCTAAATGGTTTCATCGACCCTCCGTCACAACAAGATCCTAATAAAAATCTAGCCGAGTTGAATTATGAAAATAAAAAGGCTGCTATTAGCATTTGCAGTAATATCTGTTGGCTGTTCCCCGGTCGAGCAGGAAGTCGCACAGACACCTGCAGCAGCACAAACCGCTGCAATGTCCCAGGGCAACGACATACCACGTACACCAAATGGAAAACCGGACTTTAATGGCATCTGGCAGGTTTTGATGAATGCCAATGACAATCTGGAAGCGGCACCTCCCAAGGCAGCTTACCAGTTGGTTCCGGGTGATTTTGTACCGGTCCCCGCACCAGAAGTGGTAGCCATGGGGGCTATAGGTGCTGTCCCTGCCAGTTTCGGTGTGGTGGAAGGTGGAACAATTCCCTATAAGCCTGAGGCGCTGGTTAAGCGTAATGAAAATCATGCAAACTGGCTGACAAGTGATCCTGAGATCAAGTGTTATATGCCAGGTGTTCCTCGGGCAACCTATACGCCTCATCCGTTTCAGATTTTCCAAAGTGAAAGCGCTTTCTTTATTGCCTATTCATTTGCCGGAGCGGTGCGAAATATATTTCTGGAAGATCCGGGTCCGGCGCCAATAGATTCCTGGATGGGGCAATCCTTCGGTTATTGGGATGGTGATACCTGGGTAGTTGAAGTTACCGGGTTGGATGACCGTTCCTGGTTTGACCGTGCTGGAAACTTCCATACATACCAGTTGAAAGTTACTGAACGTTATACCCTGGTGGATGACAACGTCATTGAATACGAAGCTACGATGGAAGACCCCGATATTTTCGAGCGTCCCTGGACTATCAAAATGCCTATATACCGACGGCTTGAAGCGGGCTTCGAATTGCCCCAGTTTAAATGCGTCGAATTTGTCGAAGAGATGATGTATGGCCAGTACCGTAAGGGCCGGGAATTCGAACAACGATTACGGGAAGAGAACAACCAGTGACCAATATTGAATTAAAGGCCTGTGTATAAATCTACATTTGGTAATTTAATGGGTCTTTATATACAATGGGAGACAGTTTGTCGCAAAGGGCTTTAGTTTGGCTCTAATGTGGTGTAATAGTTAGTTTGTAGAGTCCACTTGGTGCTGACGAGCAACTCGTTGGGTAATAAAGGAAATAAGGAGTAAGTCTATGAAAATGAAATTAATAGCAACAGCAGCATTTATCGCAGCCGGTGTACTGGCAATTGAAATGCCTGCAACGGCGCATCATGCGTTCTCTGCCGAGTTTGATGCCAACCTGCCGGTGAGATTGGGTGGACCAATTACTCGCGTAGAGTGGATCAACCCGCACACCTGGATTCATCTGGACAACAATGACTCCGAAAGTACAGAGGAGCGTGGTCCCTGGATGGTTGAGGGTGGAACACCAAATACCTTGTTACGACGCGGTATAAACCGTAACTCGCTGCAACTGGGTGAGGTGATTATTGTAACCGGTTACCAGAGTAAAGACCGCCTGTGCGAGCCTACCTGTCGTGCCAATGGCCGGGACATCACTTTCCCGGACGGCCGCAAACTGTTCCTGGGTTCATCCGGAACTGGTGCGCCACGAGATGGCTCTGATGCAAGCCAACGTCGATAGTCTGATAGGACTGACTGGTTAAATTGTAAGCAGTCAGTTTCCAGGCAACAAAATAAAGCCCACCCGGTTTGCCGGAGTGGGCTTTTTCTTGTCCCAGGATTAAGGAATCTCTGATTAATTATTGTGTAACAGGCGAGATATCGCGGTCATATTGATCATTGGCTGAGAATACTTTTGAGCTGTGGTAAAAACCAGAGGAATATAATTTCACTGTCACATCCGTGTTGCCACGATTTTCCCAGAACCAACCGTGGATTCCGGTGAAAGGAGCATGATAGGAACCCATCTTCTGCGCCCCCGTTCCTTGTTCAAAACTTTCTGCGTACTCTTCACCCAGACCAGCTGGCTCGGCGTGCATATCGTAGTAGAGTTCTGCTTCAGCAACCCAACTGAATATCATGGGTGCATCAATGTCCATGGAATACTTGTATTCAACCGACTGGAAAGGTTCCAGGTAAAACTCCACATAATCCGTGCTGTGCACAGCTTCCTGTCCTTCAAGGGGTGGTGCTTCTCCAGAAGATAAACCGCTGATCCCCAGTAGTTGGCCAATGCCAAAGGGGTCATAATCAAGTTCGGCTGGCAATATAACAACAAACAAAATGACCAGGGCGACCCCCAGTGCAATCAGGGAAGCGGTGAACACTGTTTTAGGTGAAGAGGTTTGGGTTGGTTCTGTAGTCACGATAGAATTCCAGTGAATTTAAAGATAAACAGGTACGAGAAAGAAAGAGGCCAGTTGATATCCGACCAGGAGAAATCCACCGGTCATCAGGGCCGTATTGGTGGTGAAGGCATGCTTCAAATAGCTGGCACTGGTACGCCAGGCACTGAGAAAAATGAGAATGGCAGAGAGTGCCAGGATCTGACCGATTTCCACACCTACGTTGAAACTGATGATATTGGTTATCAGGCCATTATCGGACAGCTCAAATTCCTGCAGTTTGGTGGCCAGCCCCAGACCGTGGAACAGTCCGAATACAAATACCGCAACGCGGGTATCTGGCTGGAAAGGTAATAGTTTGAATCCACCAATGTTTTCGAACGCTTTGTACACAATAGAGAAGCCAATAACAGCATCAATCAGGTAAGCATTTACCTGCCAGTCTGCCAGGACACCAGCCAACAAGGTAATGCTGTGACCAACGGCAAACAGAGTGACATATTGCACCACGTGTCTGGGCTTGTAGAGAAAGAAAATCACACCCACCAGAAATAACAAATGGTCGTAACCTGTAACCATGTGCTTGGCACCAAGGTAAATGAACGGTATGACCGCCGGGCCGTCTACACTCAGTACAAAATTTGCATCATCGCTGGCAATGGAGTGGGCGAGTGCCTGGGAACAGAAAAACAGCCCCGCTGCAAATACCGTCCATAGACTTAAATTCAGGCACTTTACGACGGCAAAGCGATCCAGACTCACTGGGCGTCATCCTCCACAAAGCGTGAAAGAATGTCCGGATTATAGGACTGATGGCAGGCGCGACAGACGCTGTATAGCTGGGCACCGGCCTGGAAAAAGTCTTCCTCGTGGCGGCGCTTGGCGGCATCCATGGCCATAAGACCGGCATCAATCATACCCTGCGAGTACACCATCCAGGCATCGTTATCCAGCGCCCGGCCTGGAAGTGCCAGTAAATTTCCGGATTCTGCAACAACAGCCGCCTGCGCAATTACATAGTCCCAGCCTTCATCCGTGGTGGGATACAACTCTTCGTAACCGGCGGCACTCTCGATCCAGCCAGCGTTATCCCATAACGAGTCTGCCGCTGGTTCAAGCACCATCGACATAATCTCCACTATTCCCAGAGTCGTGTTAAAAGTGGATTCCACCACGGTTCCGCCAGACTCGGAATCCTGCGGTGAACAGGAAAGAATAAGGCCAGACAATGTGGTGAGTAAAAGCATACGGAAAATAGGGCTGTTCATAGTGGAATCCTAAACATTAGCGTTCGAGTGAAAATCGACTAACTGGGAGCTTTAGCCTTTTTTAACTATCATATCTCTTATTATTGGATTAAATTGATCAAATATAAAGCCCAGTTGATGAATACCATGCCATTTTTTACCCCCTCTCGGAAATTTCTACCGCTTCGACTGTTGGCTGTGGCATTGATTTTACTTGCTACTGCTTCTGTATTTGCCCAGTCGGGCGTAGAAGTACAGCGCACGCCAGAGAAGGGAATTCACCCTCGCTTGATACAGGATTCAACTGGCGACGTACATTTACTGTATTTCCGTAAACGCTCGTCAAATCCACGAGCCAGAGAGGGAGACCTTTATTACCGGCAGTACGATGCGGCGTCTTTTGACTGGGGTCCTGCCAGACGGGTATCAAGCCAGTCATTTAATCATGCAGATCCAATTTACCGAGCCAATTTTGCCATTGATGGCGATGGGCGAGTACACGTGGTCTGGTACCAGGGACGACCTTCCCAGTATTTTTATACCCGTTCAGACCCTCAACGCAGTGAATTCGAACCAAAGCGATCCATGGTGACAGATAACCTGATCGGAGTGGATGCCGGTGCCGATATTGCCGCCAGCGGAAACCAGGTGGCCATCAGTTGGGCTGCCGGTGATTTGACCATGGAAGATGAGCGCACTGTATACACTAGGTTATCTTCAGACCATGGCGATACATTTAGCCCGGAAATCGCTGTGGGAGACAAGGCTCTTGGTGCCTGTGCCTGCTGTAGCCTGGCTGTTGAATTTGATCATCAGGATAAACTATTGATTGCCTATCGCTCTGCTATCGATAGTGTAGGAAGACACATGCAGTTACTGACTGTTGATCCCAAAATAAATAAATCCACTAGTGGTGATGGGAAGAGTGATACCAGCTATGCTGCGCTGGCCGAATTACAGAAATGGGATTTATCCGCCTGCCCGGTAACTACCAACGATATAATCAGTGACTACCAGAAGAATAACTGGCTGATATTTGAAACTGAAAGCCGAATTGTACAGATGAACATTACCACTGGTGAGGTTCCATCCAGGGTAGCTGAGCCTCGAATCAGAACACGACAGAAGAACCCCAGTATTGCGTTCAGTAGTGATGGCTATAAGTTAATCGCCTGGGCAGAGGGTGTGAGTTTTACCCGGGGTGGTACCCTTAACTGGCAGTTATTTGATAACTTGGGTAACCCTGTAGGTACAACAGACAATCCCAAAATAGAGATACCTGATAACAGCTCGCCAGCGGCCGTCGTTACGCCTTCAGGTTCATTCCTGATCCTGTACTGATTCAGCGCGCATAGCGTGGGGAATTTTCCTGCCTGATAATTTCCAGCTCAAGGTTTTGAAACTGACGTTGGGTTTCCTGCTTTTGTTGCAGTTGCTGCTGTTGCATGTTTTCAAATAAACGATTCCGCTCACGAGTTATCAGCTCATGCTGCCGCATTTCGTTTAGTTGTCGATTGAGAGAACCGACTGACGATGAACTCAGACCGCTGCTCTGTAGAGTTTGTCCATAGGCTATTGCAACGCTGCCTGCGCGTTTCAATAAAGCGTCTTCACCGCAGAGGAATTCGATATTGATCATGGAACTGAGGTTTTCATCGGCGTCTATTGGCACATTGAGAAGGGGATTTTCTACCTGGCTTGCAACAAACTGCTCACGCCAGGTTTTTGCCGCACGGCAATTTGTGAGATATTGATTCAGGATCTCACCATTGAGTGCTTCACTGAACCTGGCGCAAGGACTTTCTAGTGTTACCGGATCAGTTTTCAGGCAGGCATCGGCCAGGCTATCTAGCGTAGCTAACGCATCCCTGGCCAATTCGAGGTGATCATGCAAGCTGAGTTCAGCCGCGTTGGTATTTATTAATATGCTGGGCAATACTAAAATCTTCAGCAATATAAGGCGCCGGGATATTTTGGAAAAATTATTGAAATTTTTACCGGTCATAAAGTTCAGACGTAACCTGCTTTTTTGAATCGGTTGTCCCATTTCTTAAAGCGTTTGCGGCAGTGTTTTTCGAATTGCTTATAAGTGGAAAAGAAATACTCGCTGGCCTCTTCTATGGATTCATCGAATTCACAAAAATCATTATCGTATTCGCGGCAAACCATCGGGCGTTCGTCATAGATACCACATACTCCACCGCTTAACAGATGCTGGCAACGACTGTGCACATGGAGGAACCAGCCATCAGTGTCCTTAAAAATATTTATGTTTTCATGGGACACTTGCCACAGCAGATGATCGAAGTCATAAATCGTGCGGGGAGTATCCACCTTCTGATTGATTGAGTTACAGCAAATTGATTTTTTGCACCTGGAGCATTTCTTGTCTACCTTTATTTTTTCGGCTTTTGTTATATCTATAGTTTTGATTTTATTTCTGGAATTCATGATTGAGTCGCAAAGCAGCGGAGGTTTGAATGTTGGTGAATGTGGAAATACATCGCAAGTTTACCAGTTGCGCCAGGGTATAGCAGCAGGCGCTTATTTCGGAAACCAACCCGCTCGCGAGTTAATCCCAGAACTTGCGCATTTCGATGAACATGAAGGAAGCTGACCAGGTAATCATTGCCAATCCTGTCAGTGCCTCCAGTCCCGCCAGGAAGCGAATATCACCCAGCGGTTCGATGTCACCAATTCCCAGAGACGTATAGTTGGTGAATGAGAAATAGACACTGTCGAGAATGGTGCCGGAATAGTTACCCTGTAAAGATCCGAAGTCGCCATAAGTGGTCATCAGGAAAAAAGCGATTCCGAACATCCAGATTTCGATAACATGAGCCGTAATAGTGCCAAACACTCCGATGATTACCCTTAACCGGTTTTGTACGGATAATTTTGGGATGACGGTGGAGAGCAGACGCAGTATTTCGTAGTGAATTACCACGGCAACAGAAATTAAAACAGTGTTGATGACAAAAGTAAGAAACATCAGTGGGTAAGAGAGTAAATCAGGTAGTTGATTCCAAGCTGGTAAGCTGAGTTGGAGTACTGAGTCGGATACCATTGATCAAAGGTATGTTCCCAGCCATCCCCCATGTCGGAATTCCAGTTGATTAAAACCATTACCCGACCATCGTCGTCCAGTATGGCATGGTTGCTGGCAACATCAATGCCGGCCTGACCGAAACCCTGTCTACCTCCTCGCCCGGGAATCATTTGAGCGCCGTCAATATCATAAAAGGTGCGATAAATTTCATGGTTGGACTGTAGCTCGATTATTTTACGGTCTGGAAAAACCTGCGAGAAATCCCGGTAGAAGGCATCCCATTGCCGTTGACCCCAGAAATCATCTATCAATAGAAACCCTCCCCTGAGCAGATATTCCCGCAGGTTTTCTATTTCAGCCACGGAGAGAGATACGCCACCACCGCGACCCATTTCCAGGACATAGAGGAATGGGTAGTCAAATATTTCTTTGTCATCAAAGTGCAGAACTATGGGTTGGCTCATTATTCTGACATTGGTGAGCCGAGCGACGCCACGGAGAGAGTTCTCATCGGCAGCAGGGAAATCAGTTTGCCAGGGCCCACCATAAAAGCCATCGTTATAGTAGCTGTCATATTTCACTCTGACAAAGGCGAACTCACCGGCACTGTCATACAAATCCTGCAAACCCCTGGCACCGCTGAATACCTGGGCATAGGCACCTGGCAGCAGAACAAAACCCAACAACAGGCCGATAGTGTGTTTCAACAAGCTCATGAAAACTGTCCAATTATGGATAATAGTGTGTATGGACTTGTAGGCTAAGGCAAGCCTCTTTTGTGCCGTCATGACGCATTGCCAATCCGTCGGGGTTTGTTTATGCTGTTTGGTCTTACTACGCTTGGTTACGCCTTATGATGATTGCACGGCCAGCAAGCATACTCCTCTTTCTTACCGTCCTGGTTCAGAGTCAATTTGTCAGTGCTGCCGAGGTGTCCACCTCCGACCCGGATACCGGACAGTCGGCGTTGCAAAGCAGCATTGAGCAGCAACAGGAAGTAAGCCGTTACCGCGACCGCATTGCGGAGCTGGAATCAGAATACGGTGGTTTCGACCGGCGTCTGCTGGAGTCTTTACAGGGTTTAACTACGGCATTGATCGCAGCCGGTGAACTCGATGAAGCAGACCGGGTGTTGCAACGACAACTGCATTTGCTGCGTACTCTTGATGGTCCTTCAAACCCGGACCAGCTCCCAACTGTGGCCGAATTGATTAACAATGATATTCGCCGGCAGGACTGGAAAAACGTTGCCGAGCGGTTCGAGTATATCTATTGGTTACGGGGGCAAGATGTGGATGCGGCTCCGGAAGCCCTTCTCAACGCCAGAGATGACCTGGCAGCCTGGCATCTGGCGGCCATATATGTAGGTAATCCCCGAATACGGTTCAGGAATTTTCAAAAGGCAAGGCAATGGCAGAGGGAAAATCTGTTTTTCGCCGAAGATTCCTTCGCTGAAGACAGTCCGGAACTAATTCCCTGGCTCTACAAGCATGCCATCACACAGTATCAAGTATACGCGATGCTAACTGCAGATGATGAGTTGGGTTTCGATGCCCGCAGTGAAATCATGCGAATAGAGGGCTGGCCACTGAAAAGTTACCTGCGAGAAGGGCTGAATACGGTGAAGCGTATTCGAAATATTGTTGCCGCGCACAGCGATACGGAAGCCGAAGCTATGGCCATGATATATGAGGCTGATTACCAGATGTTGTTGGAACTCGGCACCTCGGCCAAGTTGTATCGCAGGGCTATGGAAAAGTTAAAGGAATCGGGAAAAACCGAAGATCAGGTTGAGGCATTTTTTCAACGGCCAGTAGTATTGCCAGTGGAGCAGATGTATTTTTCCCTGGACGAGGCATTAGAAGAGCAGGCAGGCTATAACTATAAGTCTGAGCCTGTTGAAAATGGAGACGGTGATAGTATTCATATGGGAGATTTTATTGCCTGGAATGAGTCGCTGCCTTTTCTTCGTCGCCCCGGTATGCCGCAACTTGCGTCTTCGGTGAAGACACCGCTGAACGAAGTAGAGCTGGTATTTTCAATCTCTTCTCGGGGGAAATCTCGAAATCCGAAAGTGCTGCAGTCTGAGCCGGATAAGGTCAGAGTAAAGCGCGATGCCCGCGATGCAATAAAAGCGATGCAATTTCGACCCCGGTTTGTTCATGGAAAATGGCAGCGGATAAACGATGTAAAAATAAGGTATTTGTATCCACCCCGGCAATAGCCGTATGTTATTGAAACAGTTTCCCGGGTAAATATTTACTTCCGGCTTCGGCGAGCGATTTTAGCGTGATTTTACCTTATCGAGGGTTCGCAATACGTATTACGGTTGTGATCGCGCGATTTCACCCTTCTATTTAGCCTTTTGATCGAGAATATGACGAAATCGTGATCTTGGTTATTGACTATTTCTGATTTGGCACTATATTTGGTCCGACCAATTTGGTCCGACCAGATTCCGGCTGTTTATTCAGTGGGAAACGGGTTTTTCCTTTGAATATCGAGGTTTGAGAGTGTCCTCACCGAACTCTGTCAGTCATGAAATCGCTGATGTTCTGCGTAGTGAAATACTACGGGGGCAATATCGCGCGGGAGAGCGATTACCATCAGAACGGGATTTGTCCAGCCGTTTTGATGTGAGTCGGGGCGCTGTAAGAGAAGCTTTGTCACAGCTGGAGCAACAGGGCATCACCGAGACTCAACCGGGTGGGGTGCGAGTACGGAAAATCGAGCAGGCCACACTGGCTATTCTGGGCCCAATGCTGACGCTGCAGGAGGTTCCGGATCCCGAGCTGGTAGATCAGTTCCTGAAGATATTTTCCATGCTGACAAGTCTTACGGTTAAAGGTGCTGTGGGACATGCTAATGACGAACAAATGGATCAGCTGAATCAACTGCTTAAGGAACTTGGCCAGGAAACCGATAATTTCGAGTCCATGCAGCCTCGCTGGCAAAGTATGCTGGACTACATGGCGAGTATAGATAATAACCTGGTGGTGCGTCTGATCGGTAATGACGTAAAGGCTCAGTTCGTTGGGCACATGCTGAAGCTGGAAATAAAACCCTGTTTAAAGACCGGCGTCGGGGTAGATTTCGTAAAAGCTCTGGAAACTGCTTTTAAACGGAAAAATGGTGTTCTGGCAGCAACGGCATTCGAAAATTATTTTGACCAGATGCGCGCAGCAATGCGGGAAGCTCTTGAAAACATACAACCTGTGTATCAGAAGCGGGTTGTATAGAAACGGATTAACTGTGGGGTTCGTATCTGAACAGTCTTAAGAAAAGACTCGAGACCCCTTGAAAAGAAAGACTGCGGGAGTGTTATACATGAAACGGATCTTAATGCCTTTTGCCATACTGGCAGGTGCAATCGTGGTGGCGGTATTGCTGGTACGCAATCCCATCGAGGTTGACGAGACCTCTCCGGAGGTGCTGCCGGTAGCGGTAAGGGTTCTTGAGGCTCAGCTTGAATCGGTACAACTTGCTGTGCATTCGCAGGGGAAGGTACAAGCGGCACAGATGGTGAATCTTTCCATGCCGGTATCGGGACCGGTTATCTGGGTTTCACCGGCACTTGAACCCGGTGGATATATTGAAGCGGGCCAGCCGTTGCTGCGTATTGATCCAAGTGATTATGAAACCGTTGTCGCGCGATCCCGTGCGAGTCTGATGCGGGAGGAAGCGGAAGCAAAATATGCCAAGGAAGATCTGAGGCGAATTCGAGGGCTGGCTGAGGAGAACTTAGCCAGTGAGGCCCAGCTACAGGATGCTGAGCGTGGTAACGCTGTTGCTGCAGCGCGCCTTGCTGATGCCCAGGCGAGTTTCAATCAGGCGGAACTGGACTTGCGCCGCACTGAAATTAAAGCCCCATTTGATGCAATTATAAACAGCAAGGAAGTAGAGCTTGGCCAGTTTCTTAATCGCGCCCAGAGCATCGCTGTTCTTTATGGGGCCAATGAAGTTGAGGTACGTGTGCCTCTGGCTTTAAAGCAGCTGGGTTACCTGGATATTCCCCTGGGTTTGCGGGGTGAGCTGGATTATGAAACAGCACCCGATGTACACCTGAGGGGTATGTACGGGGGTGTTTTTCATAGCTGGCACGGTAAATTAGTGCGTGTGGAAGCGTCGATAGATGCGGCAAGTAACTCAGTACAATCCATAATCCGCGTAATCCAGCCCAGCGCCACGGCAGTTAATCCAGGTAAAAACAAACATATTCCGTTACCTATCGGATTATATGTGCAGGCAGAGATAAGTGGAAAAATGGCGAATGATATTATTGTCTTGCCAAGAAATGTTATTCGTAACAACAACCAGGTACTGGTGGTTGATGCGGAAAATAAATTGTATTACCGAGAGGTGGAAATCTTCCGGTTGGAAAAAGAACGGGTTCTTATTTCCAGCGGGATATTACCTGGCGAATCGATTTGTATTTCGCCGATTCAGGCTATTTACAATGGGATGTCAGTACAACCCATCAATGAACTGATCTGAGGGTAACCGAGCAGGTCAGGACACATCTTTGCCCGTGAAAAGCGGTCGTCTGTTATGAGAAAAATCAGAAGTTTGAAAGTTTTCGAAGGAGCACTAAATTGAGAACCGCTATTGTCTGGTTTATCAAGAATCCAGTAGCCACTAATTTGATGATGTGGATTTTTCTGGTGGCTGGCGTACTTGCGTTTTTTAATCTGCACCAGGAAGAATTTCCAAACATCGACATGGGATTTATTCAGGTCAGTGTTCCCTACCTCGGTGCCACACCAGAGGAATCCGAGTCAGCTGTGTGCCTTCGCCTGGAAGAGGCCCTGGACAGTGCGGAAGACATTGAAGAAATGACCAGCACCGCCAGGGAAGGGGGCTGTGACGTCACCCTGGAGCTTGCCAGCGGAGCGGATCTCAATCGGGTCCTGAATGATGTCAAAGGTAAAGTAGATGCCATTACTACTTTTCCGATTGAAACCGAGAAACCCATTGTCAGAGCCTTTAGTGCAACCGGAAGTGTCATCGCTATAGCCCTTTCCGGGGATGCTGATGACCATACCCTGAAACAATATGCGGAAGAGATTCGTAACGACATCATCGATCTTGAAGGGATCTCCACTGTTAACATCCAATATGTTCCTCCTCCTGAAATATCCGTAGAAGTCTCTGAATTCACCCTGCGTCAATACGGGCTTACCCTCAGCCAGATCGCCCATGCTATAAATCAAGCTTCACTGGACATGCCAGGCGGAATAATTCGGACCAAAACCGGTGAAATTCTGCTGCGTACCAAGGGTCAGGTATATCAGGGCATTGAGTATGAAAACATTGTCGTGCAAAGTTATGATGATGGCACTCAACTGCGTCTTGGCGATATTGCCGTTGTGCTGGATGGTTTTGAAGAGGGCTATCTGGATGCCAAATTCAATGGAGAAAATACAGCCGTCATTGATGTGCTGAGGGTTGGTGATGAAGATATTGTTGCATCGGCCGCGAAAGTGCGTAACTACCTGGAACTTGAAAGGAATAGATTGCCAGCTCATCTTTCTCTATCAGTAATCAGTGATTCTGCTGTAGCTACTCAGCAACGTATAGGTACCGTGGTCGGCAATGCCTATACAGGATTAATACTGGTACTACTGATTCTTGCCTTGTTCCTGCGTTTTAAGCTGGCGCTGTGGGTGGCGGCAGGGATACCCATAGCCATCATGGGAGCTATGAGTCTGTTCCCCACCGCAGGCCTTTCTATAAGCTCACTGACAGTGATGGGATTTATCCTGGTGCTGGGTATTATTGTTGACGATGCCATCGTGGTGGGCGAGCGCATTCATAGCTGGGAACGAAAAGGATTACCCAAGGAAGAGGCAGCTGTAGAAGGCACCCTGGAAGTTTCGGTGCCGGTTATTTTTGGCGTATTCACAACCATAGCCGCCTTTCTACCGATTTTATTGCTGGAAGGACCAATGGGAGCATTTTTTAGCACTATCGGTGGTGTAGTGGTGCTGTGTCTGATTGCCAGTCTACTGGAATCACAGTTGATTCTTCCGGGGCATATCGCTCATCGTAAAACCAGCGGATACTTTATGGAACATTCCGCTGTGGTCAAATTCTGGCGTCGTTTCCAGGGTAGCATTGCCGGCAGCATGGAACGGTTCGCCAAGCACACCTACAGAAACGCGCTGGTCAAAGTGCTGGATTACCGTTATGCGACCTTTTCATTTGCTACGGGAGTGATCATTCTTACCGCCGCGCTTATGATCAGTGGTCGGATAATCTTTCAATTTATGCCATCGGTAGAAGGCGACACTATTTATGCCAGTGTGCAGATGCATGAAGGGGTGGCGATAAGTATCACGGAGGAAGCGGTTAACAAGCTGGAATCCGCTGCCAGAGAACTCACCCGGGAACTGGATCAGGAACTCGCTGAAATGCAAGCCATAGGGTTTGCCCCATCATCAACTGAGAGCGTAGTACAAAGTATTCTTTCCGTAGTAGGACAACGTGCCACCCGACGAGATCAACCACAGATGGGAAACCGGGTGGCTGGAGGCAGTCATATCGCCGAAGTAGTACTGACCCTGGAGCCGTATTTCGCTCGAGGTGAAATGAGTTCTGTGACGATTCGGGATCGCTGGCGTGAAAAAGTTGGAACTGTCGCAGATGCCCTGGAGCTTTCCTTTGTGTCGGATACCTTTTCTGCCGGTGATGCTATAAATTTCCGGCTGGAAAGTCGCAATGAAGAAAATTTACGGTTCGCCGCGACAACATTGCGCTCAGAGCTGGCCCGCTATCCAGGTGTATTCGATATTTCCGATACATTTCGTGCTGGTAAGCAGGAAGTTCAGATTAATATAATGGATTCCGGGAAAACCCTTGGGCTTACTTTGAACGATATTGCTACGCAAGTTCGCCAGGCATTTTACGGTGCTGAAGCACAGCGAATACAGCGAGGAACCGATGATATTCGGGTAATGGTCCGCTATCCGGTAGCCGAGCGAGCATCACTGAATAACCTGGAGGATATGTTGATACGTACTCCGTCAGGGGCCGAGGTGCCTTTCTCCAGTGTCGCAGAATATTCCCTGGGTAGTGGTTATTCCGTTATCAACCGCCAAAATGGAAGGCGTATAATTACCGTGCGCGCAGATATTGACCGGGGGGTAGTGAAGCCGGACGAAATTCGCCGCGAATTGATCAATAAATTTCAGGCAGACTGGCGAGAAGAGCTTGATGTGGAAATGGTTGTCGGGGGTGAAGGAGAGCAACAGATAGAATCATTGTCGGGACTGGTTTCAACTTTTCCGATGGCTCTGATGATTATCTTTGCTCTGTTGGCGATTCCGCTCAAGTCTTACCTGCAGCCTCTGATCATAATGAGTGTTATTCCTTTTGGTGCGATTGGTGCAATCCTTGGACACTTTATAATGCGTGCTGACCTGGTGTTCTTCTCATTGCTGGGAATTATTGCCCTCAGTGGTGTGGTAGTTAATGCCAGTCTGGTGTTAGTGGTTAACATCAATCGTCTTCGCGAAAGAGGTTACGATATGCATCGAGCTGTGGTCTCTGCCACCATTAGTCGGTTCCGGCCAATTTTTCTCACTTCCGCTACGACTTTTTTTGGTCTGGTACCGTTAATACTTACGGCCAGCCCAGCAACCTTTTTCATTATTCCCATGGCTATATCACTGGCTTTTGGCGTATTGTTTGCTACCTTGATTACCTTGTTCCTGGTACCGAGTCTTTACATGATGCTGCACGACCTGATTGGTTATGGAGAGGAATTTGAGGAGGAAGAGGAAGATTCCGGGCCAGGCGAACTGGTATACCAGGATTGATCTGGCTACACATTTCAGTACTGCAGGCGCAAATTCTTCCAGGTGCTGATTTGTAAGTAACCGGGCTCAATCCTGTCTTCACGGGCCAACATCTCTTTAATGCCGTTATTAGCCATTCCCTGGGCGCTGGCTTAGCTGTGCTGGTGAGGCAATTGACAGTTGATGTAAACCAGTTTCATTACAGTGCGTTTATTGCTGTAGAGGGACTGAAATGCCAGGGATGGTGACTTTTTAACGGAGGCATTACTAATGAGCAGGATTACAAGGACTACATCAATATTAGCTATACTTCTGCTGGCTATGGGATTGTCAACGGGTGCCGTGGCCCAGGATGATACACAGGATCAGCAGGCAGCAGATCGGGAAGCCCGACGCATTGAATTGCGGGAAAAACGTCGAGAGGCCATGGAGGAACAAAGGCAACGAAGGCAGGAGCGGCGTGAGGAATTTGGCAACCTGTCTGATGAAGAGAAAGCCGCACGTCGTGAGCAACGGCGAGAACGTTTTGAAAACATGCCTGACGAACAACGTCGAGCAATGAGGCAGCGGCGGGAGAATCGCCCTGGAGCAGGTGCAGGTGGTAGTGGACATCGACCGGGCCAGGGTAGTCGTCCACGTCGGCAGTAGAGCTTTTGCATGGAAGGGCTGTTCGGTCTTCGGTATAACTTGAAAGGTGTATCAGGACCATAGTACCCGCGCAGATTATGAGAATTTGCGCGGGTTTTTTAGGAATTGAAAAAACGGCGATTACGGGTAACAGGAAACCTGGTTTTGGTCAAATGCATTCCTATCCAGAACAACTACCCCCGCCAAGCACGCAGAATTTAGCACAGTGAGGATGATTCAGTTTGACTCTTCTCCAGGATTCTTTGAGATTCTTGCCAAGATTGAACCGCTGATCATAGGGCAATAGCGTGCATGCCATTACTGAAGGGGAGGCATCACCTTTACGTTTTACCACCATCCGGGAGTTCGAACACATGATATCCGCTGGATCCTTGTTCAGAACTTCCCAGCAGTTGGTGGTTATTTCGGGCACATCAACAGACAAATCCATCTCGGGAAACAAAACCAGTTGCATCGGGTCATCAGAGTTTAGATTAATGTTCTCTTTCTCAAACAAAAATCTGTAACCCTCGCGCAGGGATTTTTCGTCTTCGCCCCAATAAGTGCGACCTGCTACGCTAAAAGAAAAATTATTGTCCGACAACCATTTCAGGCTTTGAATTGCTGGTTTCCAGGATTGTTTCCCGCGCTCTTTGGCGTGTAGTTCTTCGCTGTAGTGGTCAAGCGAAACCCTCAGTTTTAAAGCACCTGGATAAGTTGTATTCAGTTGAGCAAGGAAGTCTTTTATCCGGTGCATGGTTTTCATTCCATTGGTTAGCACCAGAACCTGGAACCCTCGCTGCAAACATAATTCCAGGATAGGCAGCATATCATCGTTGAGAAATGGCTCCCCCCCGGTGAAAGCAATTTCACTGGTCTGAAAATTTTCTGCCGCAATTTCGTCGAGTAGGTTTGTTACTTCACTTAGGGAAATGTAAGCCAATTGATCATTGGTGGGACTGGATTCGATATAACAGTTTTCACAGGTCAGATTACAAAGGCTGCCGGTATTTATCCAGAGGGTTTCCAAATCCCGGGGATCTACGAAAGCCCGAGGTTCACCGGTAACCGTGATATCCGGGTCGTAAAACTTTTCCGGCACCGCCTCTATTTCCCTTATGTTCAGTTTTTGATAGCCCATTTTTAACAGCAGCCCGAGTCTTTGCTGTTTAGTGTTTCGGAACTATTCGTTGGCTGGTCATGATAGGGGATTTCGGTACCACAGCCAGGAAATATGCCAAAGTGATTTTCGAAGTTTCCAAAGAACTCAAAGTAATCGCTATAACGGGTGTTTTCCAGCATAGACCAGGTATTGCCACACACAGGCACGACCTTTCCCTTTTCGAACAGGTGATGATCGTCCAATCGAAAAAACAGAGGCTCTTCTTCAACACCGCCAATGTACCTGACGGCTTGACCGTAATCCTCACAGGCTGGCTCCAATCCGGGTATTTTGAAAAGTCGGTGGGTGACAGAATAAAAATTATAACCTTCGGTTTTTTTCAGTACAGATTTGTTTTCGATGGTCAGCCTGCGGGAATCGACAATTCGGGGATCTGAAAAGCCGACTTCTCTGGCAATATTAAAAAAATCATTCCAATATAACGCTCCGCTAAGGCACTCACCGTATAGTTCCCTGTCATTCACAAGGTGGTGGGGAATTCTTCTGTCACAGTAAACATCTGAAAAGTAAAATTCACCGCCGTCTTTTAATACCCGGTGAGCCTCCTGAAGTACAGCCTTTTTGTTCGCAGCCAGATTTACTACACAATTAGAAACGATAACATGAAAATCTTCGGTTTCAATTCCTGCGCTGGACAGATCCTGTATGTTGCCTTTAACGAAACTGACATTGGAATCTGAGTAGGAAAATTTATCCCGGTGCCAATCGATATGCCTGTTTGCCACTTCCAGCTGCTCATCGGTCATATCAATTCCCAACACGTGACCATCCTTGCCCACCAATTGGGAAAGCAGGTAACAATCACGTCCGGCACCGCTGCCTAAATCCAGAACTCTTAACCCGTGAAGCTGAGTTGGTATGGTCAGGCCGCAGCCATAATATCGGGTCAACACCTCATCATGGACATTCTTTAATGCCTGTTTGATTTTTTGTGGGTAGTCAACAACTGTGCAGCAAGCGTTGGTTTTAAGGTCGTCGCTGCTTTGTAATTCTTTGCCGTAATAGTCCTGGACTTCATTTTCTAGCTGGCTGACTTCTTTCACTTAAAGTTCCGCCTTCTGGCTGGGAATCGTAATTCGATCAAGACTAACCAATATGACAGGAAAAGGACATGAACTATTTCACTGGCTGTAAAAATTCGGGGGCACTTAAGCCTGATACAGCCGGAGCTTCCGGGTCATGAAAATGTGAATAAAAGTTAATTGTTTTTCGCCTATTATCGAAAATAGCGGGCACAGGAATGGCTCAGTAGAGATGACTATATCCATGCACTTCCCTGGCTGTTTGGTGGCTATTATTGAAAAAGCCTAAACGTAGATGATAAATATTTAACTTTGGAAAAATATCCAACGAAAACGGGAAGGTTTGGTAATTTGGAGTTTTCAGGGCAGGACGCTTAGG
>JAESQX010000059.1 GCA_016764875.1 Gammaproteobacteria bacterium | reverse complement strand
TCACAAGTTCAAATCTTGTCGTCCCGACCAATTTCCTTAATATTATCAATCTATTGCGTACTTTTTGGTGTTCTATTTAACTTAAATTCAACTTATTTCTCTTGAAACCGACGCACGTTCTTCTTTGGATCATAAATTTTTGTGGTGAATTTTGCTAAACTTTCCAAGCAGCAGCCGGGTTCTACTAGCGTAGATATAAAAACTTATAGAACTTTTTTGTAAATCTTATGCACAACAAAAACTTAGCCAGCATAGCTAGGCTTTCCGGAATGGTAAAAGCAAAGGCTTTGCCCGTCTTGGGCATGCTTTGCCTACTACTATTGTTCGTGCAAAGTGCAGGCCTTATTCACAGCCATGACAGTGATGAGGAGGATCAGTTCGAGTGCGAAATTTGTTTGAAGTTTGGTTCAGTCGAAGACCCACTTGGCACTGATCAACTAAACTTCAACAGTGAAGTAGATAGCCAGAAATTCGAAGTCTTTGTTACTGTTATTCTATTTTCATCTCATCCGACTCATAGAGCCCGTGCCCCTCCCTCCCTAGCTTAATTTCAACTCTAATAGTTCAATAGATTGCATTATTTCTTCATGCTGCACTCGGTAATGTTATCACCGCATTGGACTGATTGATTAATGCCTTATTCAATTGAGTTAAGGAATCGAAAATGAAACAAAGATTCACATTAAGTCTTGCGTCAATATGTATAGCAACATTTCCCATTGTTCCTGTTGTATCCATAGCAGCAGAACTCGAGCACGAAGATCAAGCAGTGGAAGAGATAATTGTCACTTCTACCTTACACAGAAGCAGAGCTGACACCGCCTTGACGGTTAACATATTGGCCGGTGAAGAACTAAGAGAAAAAGTTGGTGCTACGCTTGGGGACACCTTGCAGGATCAGATTGGTGTGACCATAGCATCCTTTGGTCCCGGGGTAGGAGCGCCAGTAATTCGGGGACACGGAGCCAATAGGGTTCAGGTACTGCAAGGCGGTGTCGGGAATATTGATGCTTCTTCGATAAGTGCTGATCATAGCAGCAGCCTGGAGCCATCACTCGCTGAACGTATCGAAGTGTTACGGGGACCCGCTACACTTTTATACGGCAACGGTGCCATCGGTGGTGTTGTTAATGTTATTGACAACCGTATTCCTACCAGCTTGCCAGATTCAATTGGTGGACTGATTGAAACTCGAAACAATAGCGCATCAGATCAACAGGTTAGCGTCGTAAAGCTTGAAGGTGCAGCGGGGCAACTCGCATGGCATCTCGACGGTATTTACAGAGACAGCAATGATGTTGAAGTCAAAGGGTTTGCCATTAATCCAACGATTTGGATTTAGACAATGAAGAAGAGCATGAAGCACTTCTCAAGAGCAGAGGCCGGCTAAATAATTCCAATGCAAGGGCACGTGTAATAACAATCGGCGGATCTTGGATTCTCGATGAAGGCCATATCGGGCTTTCAATAAATCACCTTGAGAATGAATATGGGATTCCCGCGCCCTTTAATGGAAGTTATGAAGAAGAAGGCGATATTCGTATCGTCATGGAACAGGATCGTGCCGATTTTGGATTGTTGCTTCCACTGGGCGGATTATTTGAAGAAGTACATGGCCGGATCAGTACCGTCGACTACCAACATGCTGAAGTAGAGCAGACTGGCGAAGTAGGTACTCTGTTCCAGCAGGATGGCACGGAAGGGAGATTTGTATTTGATATCAATACTTATGAAAGCCACGAAGCTGTGTTGGGTGTGCAATTTAGCCATAGGAATTTCTCGGCTCTTGGCGAGGAAGCATTCATACCCAAAACTGATATCGATTCATTTGCCCTGTTTACGGTGCATAGCCTCGATGTGGGAAATACAACTTATGAATTTGGACTACGGGGTGAACAACAGACGCTGAAACAAATCGATGGTAACTGTGACGATTCAAATACGAGTTGGAGTGGAAGCGCAGCATCGATCTGGAGGATTAGGGAGGACGCCAATCTGTTGTTTTCCTTCGCGCATTCACAACGCTCGGCAACAGTTGAGGAGTTGTATTCCAATATCGATACGAGTTGTAACGCGCTTGCCAATAGTGATTTGATTGCACATGCCGCTACACAGCGTCTGGAGATCGGTTCTCCCACAGCAGGTAGAGAGAAATCCACAAATGTAGAGATAGGATTGCGCAAACACCTTGGCCGTGTCACTGCGGAGTTAAGCATCTACCGTAACGATATAGCTGACTACATCTATTTATTTGATACCGGAATATTTATAGGCGATCTGGAAATTTCAAGATATCTGCAGGAAGATGTGGTATTCCAAGGCATTGAAGCTGAACTCAACCTTCCGCTGCTGAGAACTGGAAACCATCTGTCAGATTTAGTGATATTCGGAGACTACGTTTCCGCTGAGTTTAATAACTTCGGAAACGTTCCGCGCATCCCACCAATGAGGTATGGCGTCGAACTGAAACATTCGCATATTGACTGGCAAACCAAGTTGCGGCTAACTCGGGTGGAGAATCAATCTAGTATTGCAGTTAACGAGAGCCCAACCGACGGTTATACCTTACTTAACTTGTACGTGGATTATCATGTACAACTTGGCAACCAATCCGGTTTAATGTTCCTGAAAGGTATCAACTTGATGGACGAGCAGATCAGGCATCATACATCGTTGCTGAAGGAAGTTGCACCGGCGTCAGGTCGAGCGATTGAGATTGGCTTTCGATTCGAGTTTTGAGATGAGGTTGCTAGTAGCATCTCTCTCAAAAATTGGTTGTAATAATCGCGCTCTAAGTTATTGATTGTTTTGTAGCGCTTTGCGTATTTTGTAAGCAGCCTGTTCAGGGATTAAGGCTAGAGAATACGGGGTCTCTAGAGCAGATTGGTCATGTTCCTGGGGGTGTAATGGTCGTGGGTTCAAATCCCGCCGTCCCGACCAATCAAAACAGTGCATCAGCGTTGTATTAATCCCACAATCCATCATCAGCTTTTATACAGCAGTGTACGACCAATCAGAAATTGAGTTTCCTCTGGATTACCCACTTTCAGCTCCTCGCCAAATGCTCTCATTAAACAGACTCATTTAGAGATTATAACTTCAGATTTCTGAGCCTGAGTGAGTTAGTAATCACTGAAACCGAGCTGAAGCTCATGGCTGCGGCCGCTATCATGGGGGATAACAGTATGCCTAAAAATGGGTAGAGAACGCCCGCGGCGACTGGGATGCCGGCGGTATTATAGAAAAAGGCAAAGAACAGGTTTTGTCGTATATTGCGCATCGTAGCCTGACTTAATTTTCTGGCTCTTACGATACCTCGCAAATCCCCTTTGACCAGGGTGATGGAAGCACTTTCCATTGCGACGTCGGTTCCGGTACCCATGGCAATACCAACGTGGGCCTGGGCCAGTGCAGGCGCATCATTAATGCCATCACCTGCCATGGCCACTATATGCCCTTCGGCTTGTAGTTGCTTGACGGTTTCAGTTTTCTGTTCAGGTAAAACTTCAGCGTGAACCTGGTCGATACCAAGTTTGCTGGCAACGGCATCAGCGGTGGTTCTGCTGTCTCCTGTGAGCATAACTATTTTGATGCCCGCTGCATGTAATTCAGCAATAGCTTCCGGGGTCGAAGCCTTAATGGGGTCTGCTACACCAATCAAACCGGCTGCTTGCCGATCAATTGCCATTAACATAACAGTGGTACCGTCCGCTCTCAGTTGATCTGCCCGTTGTGATAACTCCTGGGTAACGATACCGAGGTCTTGCAAGAGCTTGTCATTACCAAGTGCCACCGCATGCCCATCTACATCTCCTTTGACTCCCTTTCCAGTTACATACTTAAAATTGGTGGTATTCAACAATTCAATGGCCCTATCTTGTGCACCCATCACAATAGCCTCCGCCAATGGATGTTCACTTGCACGCTCGAGACTGCCCGCAAAACCTAATATTGTTTCCTCGCTAAAGCCCTCATTTGCATGCACTACAACCAGTTTTGGTTTGCCTTCGGTCAGCGTTCCTGTTTTATCCACCACCAGAGTATCGACTTTTTCCATTACCTCCAGAGCTTCGGCATTCTTGATTAAGACACCGGCCATAGCCCCTCGCCCGGTACCCACCATAATAGAAATAGGTGTGGCCAAACCTAATGCGCATGGACAGGCGATAATGAGTACAGCCACTGCATTGACCATGGCATAGGCCAGGCGTGGTTCCGGCCCCCACAGCCACCAGGCGAAATACGAAGCTACGGAACAGGCAACCACAGCTGGGACAAAATAG
>JAESQX010000058.1 GCA_016764875.1 Gammaproteobacteria bacterium | reverse complement strand
GAGGCTATTTATCCTACGGTGAAATAGCTGAAAGCTACTGAGTATCCAGATTTAAAAAAACAATAAACAACGGTTAAGGAGACCATGATGAAACCCATTAAAACCCGGACTCTGGCAATTTTTTTGCTACTTATTTCCTCGGCGGCGGTTGCTCAAACACAGCGATTAAATCCCATGATTGAGCTTCTGGAACAGGGTGAAACTGTATTTGGCCCAATCTGGGGTGACAAATCTCCCGGTGGCGCGGTAGCGGTCTCACGCAATGACGAGTTTGACTATATTTTTTATGACATGGAGCACAATCCATTGGATGTGCCAGAGTTGCGGACTTTTATGCAATTCATGCTTGACCCCGGTCGCCTGCAACGACAGGGCCGCCCCGGCTGGGAGCGAACAATTCTGGTGCGCATACCGGCCAACGGCAGAGAAATGAATCAATGGATGATCAAGAATATTCTGGATATCGGCGCCCACGGAATTATCACCCCCCACATTGAAACAGCGGAGCAGGCCCGTAACGTAATCAAGTCCATGCGTTATCCGCAACCTAATGGTTCCCCTGACATGGAGCCGGAAGGCCAGCGCGGCAGCGGCTACGGTAACGCCGTTCGTTATTGGGGCATCAACCGGAGTGATTACGCGGCCAAGGCTGATCTGTGGCCACTTGACCCCAACGGGGAGCTGATGGTGATGATCCAGATCGAGAACAAACTGGGGGTGCAGAATGTTGAGGAAATCGCCAAAGTGCCAGGCGTGAGTATGCTTATGGCAGCTCCAGCCGACCTGAGCATGGCCTACGGTGGCGATGCAGACGCAGCGGAAGCGGCCATCCAGCGAATCCTGGCGGTAGCAAAAGCGGCTGGCATTCCCTGCGCAATCACCGCCAACGCCCGGAATGTAGAACAGCGAATCGCGGAGGGATTTCGGGTAATAATTGCCCCTAGCCAGGTTATAACCATTGGTCGACCTTTAGCTGGAAGATAGAAAATAAGGCCGCCTGAGATTATTCATCCCAGATGCCCCCGATAGTGTAAGGGCTTTTTTTACCTGCCAGGAATGAGCCGTTAATGTAGCGATAAAGTCGATCCAGCTTGTTGATACGGCTCATTTCGGCGGCACTCAGATCAACTGCCGCCGCTTCAAAATTGGATCTCAAATGCCCGGGGTTTACCGATTTGGGAATGACCGCCGTTCCCCGGTTTATTGCCCACGCCAACAATACCTGGGCCGGGCTCAAAGCCCTTTCTGCTGCAATATCCTTGATAACTTCCAACTCGAACAAGTCCGGTTCCTGTTGCGACTTGTAGGTCGCCAGTCTATCTCTGGAGCCGAGCGGAGAGTGAGCAATTAACTGAATATCGTTGTTTTGGCAAAACATTCTGAGTTTTTCCTGGGCCAGCAACGGATGCAATTCCACCTGGTTCGCCGCAGGTTTTATTGAACAATCACGCAAAATCGACTGTAGCTTTCGAACACTGAAGTTGGATACGCCAATATGCCTGACCAACCCTTTTGCGACACATTCTTCCAGCGCGTGCCAGGTCTCGCTAATTGGCACCTCATCAAGACCAATATAATCATCGCGAGTTCGAGCCGATATGACCTCCTTCTTGAATGCAACCGGCCAGTGAATCAGGTATAAATCCAGAAAATCGAGCCTCAGGTCATTGAGGGTTTTTCTCAAGGCCGGTTCAACATCGACCCCGCGATGAGCATTGTTCCATAATTTGGAGGTTATCCAGAGCTCCCCCCTGTTTATTCCGCCATGGGAAAGCGCATCGCCAATCTCGACTTCATTCTGGTATATGGCGGCGCAGTCAATATGTCGATAGCCTATATCAAGCGCCTCACGAACAGCCTGGGAAACTTCGCCAGGTCCTGACTTCCAGGTACCCAGACCCAACAAAGGAAAAGGCTCGCCGCTAACACATGACAATTGATTCATTCAGAATTCCGCTTATCAAAGTTGGGCCGCTCGGATATTTTTGTACGATATTATTTTTTCCGGTCCACAGGCCGGCGACTCGGTGATCGCTTTTTAGTCGAGTTTCCCGCGGGTTTGGGTTTTGTTTTTGAAGAGCGTTTGGGGTCTCTGGTTTTCCCGCTACGTGATTTGTTTTCCTTTGCTTTAGCACTGGTGCTATTGCTGAGCAGGCTGATATCCATAACCTTTTGACAAACCCGAACCTTTTTTAGGTGCTGAAAAATCTCATTAGGCATTCCCTCAGGGAGCTCTACCGTAGTGAAGTCCTCATTGATTTCTATACGACCAATATATTTGCCATCAATCCCCGCTTCGTTGGCCAGCGCGCCAACAATATCGCCGGTTTTTACTTCATGATGACTGCCGGCCTCTATGCGATAGCGCACCATTGGCAAATCATCAGACCCCTGTTTTTTTTTGCGCCGCTTCGGAGCGGTAATAGATGCACCATCAGGTTTGGACTCCTTACGTGTGCTGTTACTTCTTTTTTTATTTCTATCTGTCTTCGAAGGTTTACTGGCGTCTGGTAGTGGTTTAAATGTTGGGAACAGGGGCCTTGCCTTTTGAGCCTGACAGGCCAATGCTGCCGCAATTTCACCAATCTCTATTTCGGTATCGTGAGCCAATTGCTCAATTAGCTCACGAAATGTACTGAGGTCCTCGTTTTGCACGGTCGCAAGCAGTTTATCGTGAAATCGCGCGACTCGCTGTTCACTTACCTGCTCACCGGTGGGCACGTTTATAGCGGTCAACGGCTGACAATTTGATTTTTCGATGGCGTGGAGCAGGCGGCGCTCTTTTGGAGTAACAAATAGTATCGCTTTGCCCTCACGCCCGGCACGCCCCGTACGTCCGATACGGTGGACATAGGATTCTGTGTCGTAGGGAATGTCGTAATTAACAACGTGACTCACGCGTTCCACATCCAGGCCGCGGGCTGCTACATCTGTGGCAACAAGGATGTCTATATTGCCCCGTTTAAAACGGTTGATGGTTTTTTCTCTTAATGTCTGGTTTAGATCGCCATTTAAGGCGTAGGCTGAAAATCCTCTAGCTTCCAGCTTTTCAGCTAACTCCACCGTGCTCGATTTGGTTCGCACAAATACAATCATGCCGTCGAATTGTTCGACTTCCAGGATGCGAGTCAAAGTATCCAGCTTATGACTGTGATGGACAATTAAGTACTGTTGTTCGGTTTTTTCAACTGTTCTTGTTTTGCTAGCAATGCGGATCTCTTCGGCATCGCCAATATATTTTGCAGCGACTCGGCGTATCGGAGCAGGCATGGTTGCAGAGAAAAGTGCTTTCTGACAGTCCTTGGGAGTCTTGCCAAGGATGGTTTCAATGTCGTCAATAAAGCCCATCCGCAACATTTCATCCGCTTCATCCAGCACTACCGTCTGAAGGTTTTCAAGCTTTAAGCTTCGACGCCGCAAATGATCGAGAATTCGCCCCGGCGTGCCAACTACGATATCAGCACCTCGCTGCAGGGCTTTTAACTGGCCTCGGATATCCTGGCCACCGTATATTGGCGTGACGTGAAAGTTCTTAATATGACGAGCGTAGGATTGAAAAGCCTCGGCCACCTGTATAGCCAATTCTCGAGTCGGTGCCAGTACCAGTACCTGTGGCTTACCTTTTTTGGTATTGATACGGCTGAGTAACGGTAAGGCGAACGCCCCCGTTTTACCGGTGCCAGTTTGTGCAACACCCAATAAATTTTTACCCGCCAAAATCACGGGGATGCTCTGGGCCTGAATAGGAGAGGGTTGTTCGTAACCCAGCTCGTTAATTGCTTTTAATACGGGGTTTGATAGACCCAGTTTAGTGAAGTCGATTACTTGAGTCATGATATGCGCCGCAAGGGTTATAAGGTCACAGGCAGCCTTAAATTGGGGTCGCGATTATACGCTTTATAATGTCAACAGCACTAACTTTGTAGCGGAACAGCAGCAATTACGGCGCCACACACTCTATCTGGCGCACCACAAAAAAAACCAGGGGAAGAACATCTCCCCTGGCTCCGCTTTTCGTCTAATCCAATGTGTTCAGATCTATGTTAAGGCGTCACATTAACCGTCATGTACTGATCATGATAAAGCCCGCCATCATCTGCCCGACCCCAGAGTAAGTAGGTACCAGGCGCGTCGAAGGAGACAGTCACGTCATAGATGCCATCTTCGGGCGGTATTGGTGGATACCACAGTGCCGCCCAGGGTGAATTGGCTGCTGGCCGTGAATCTTCCCAGGCTTTAACCTGTGGTGGGTCGAAATGAACAAGGTTTGGTATTCCTGCCACGG
>JAESQX010000057.1 GCA_016764875.1 Gammaproteobacteria bacterium | reverse complement strand
TGAATACGCCACCAACCACTCGCCTTGCTCTATTCAGATGGAATTTTGTCACTAATTCAACGATTTCAATTTAGAAATTTCACGTTTTTTTTAATCAATCAGTAATTGATTTCCTTTAAAAAAGACAAATGCTGACAACGAATCAAATAGTTCTATCAGCGTATTGACGGTAACCATAAGGCCACGCAGACTCATTCAGGCTCCTGTTTGGAGCAGACGCCAACTAGTATAAAAATGAAAGGCAATTGTTGCCTCATTCAAGCTGAAGCTTGAGGAAGCTGTATGGGACAAGTCATTCGCTTTAGCGATCATCAGGTCAGTGCTAGGCGCAAACACAACCGATGGCAAGATAGTCTTGTCCCGGTGGAGCTTGCACTTGGGGTGCCGGATGAAGATCGGTGTTTGGCCACAATCGCCAGACATGGTTTGTGCGCAGTTCACCCCCGGGTGCTGTCAGATGGTTCTGAGGCTGTTATTTACCTGATAACAATCAGTGATGCGATATTCCTCAACAAACGTATTCTTGAAGTTGATCAAATGGATGACGAACGGGTCGGCCGCTGTATTGATTTGATTCAAATGCTTGAAAATATCAACGATTCCCTGCCGGAAAACACCTGGGAGTCAATCTCCAGCAAGCAAAACCTTCACTCCTGAGTTTGTTTCTCTTATTAAATTCACCCCGGTTAGCTCGAGTAGGGCAGGGGTGATAATTCAAGTTGGGAATTTTGTTCACTGCTAAGGTGAAAATGAACTCCCGTCTCGACCGCATCAGTGGGTAATATCACCAGTAGGTGACAGTGGTCATCGGCTGTTTTTTCGAGGCTGATTATATCGTCGGTGACGAGGGTATTATTGTGTTGGTGACTAACTGAAATCGGCTGCGTTGATGTTGTGGGGCCATGGGCATGGAAAAGTCTTTTTTTCGCCGTTCCCCGATAGAACATGCGGGCAATAATTTCCTGCCCGGTGTAGCAACCCTTGTTAAAATCTATTACACCGGAAAGATCATAATTTAATGCTTCTGGAAGAAACTGTTCGGAAGTTCCCGGGCCAATGTGGGCAATGCCTGATTTAATGTCTTCAATGTTCCACATCCCGGCGTCGGCTTGGGCTGACTGCGCCTGTATGGCTGATATCAGATCGCTGCTGTGTTCGTTTTCCTGTTCAGGGCTAAGGGAATCCTGCCAGATTTCATAACGGGGAATGAAACCGGGTACCTTGATTAGTACGTACTCCTCCTTTGTCACCATGGCGCCATCGTCCATGGGGACCTCTGTAAATAATTCTTCAAGCACTCTGTGCGCATCATTACCGAGCAAGCCGTAACGACGGAACCGGTTGTTGACTATATTGGTTTCAGCTTTGGAGAAAACGATATATTTGTCCAACACCGATTTGACGATCTCCGCCATACCGCTGCTTAACTGTATAAAGCAGGTCTGTTGATATTCAAACAGGCGGAAATCAGAAATGACCCTGCCTTTAACATTACACAAGGCACCCATAAGGCTTAGCTCAGTATTCAGGTTCTGGGTATTACAGGAAAATTGCCCCTGCAGGAATTTTTTGCTGTCTTCTCCGTCGACTGAAAGCAAATCAAAAGTGCTCAGTTCAACCAGAGTACTATGCATGTGGATTTTTCCTGTTCGCTATGGTTCATCTGATCAACTGATGATTTAGAAGCTTGTTAGAGTCGCAACATAATACGTTTTTCCGCATAATTCGCAATGACTGGAAATTACTTCAATCTCCCTGTTGCAGGGAGCTACTGGATAGCAGGTTAGCTTGATGTCAAAACTGAATAAAAATCGCATATTCTGGCAGAGCCGACGAGGTATGTTGGAACTGGATTTGCTGCTGGAACCCTTTGCCAGGCATCAATTCGAACTTCTGTCGGCGGAGCAACAGCAGTTGTATCAGGAGTTCCTTACTTATGAAGATCAGGACATTTATACCTGGCTGATGTTGCGGGAGGAACCAGCCAGGGCACCATTTAATGATTTAATTCGCCTGATTCTGGAAAACTCCCGCAACCACTTCTAAGCTGGGTAGAGCTTGTCAGCGGAACTCTAATAGCATGCTCAGGCTTGATCTGAAAATCTCATGGCTGGAATTTGTGGTGATGGTAATGTGTCATTTGCTGGCTTTTGCCAGTCTCTTTTACCTTGATGCCGTATTGGCAGTGCAGATTGTATTGATCCTTCTCGTGCTGATAAGTTTCCGGGCCCAGTTTAACAGGATTTTGCAACGTTCTGGTTCAAGTGTATTACAGGCCCACATTGGCCATAACAGCTCGATACTGGTAACTCCCGGGGGTAGGTTAAAAGCTGTTTTTACCGGGGCTGTCTATGTGAGTCAGCCATTGACCCTGCTGGAGTTCAGGCTCGAAAAGTCGCTGCGGGGGAAGGGTTTGGTTAAGCGAACCAGGATGTTAGTAGCACTACCTATAGACGCTGTCTCCCGCTCACAGCGCAAGGATTTGCACGGATTTCTGAGGCATTCATTTAACCCTTCAAAGGTTTAAAACGTAATTCAACAGCCGGTCTAGGGTGGGCCGTAATTTTCGGGCATCAAAACTGTGTCCCGGGCTCTGTCGGCCAGATCGGGGTAATCCAGCGTGTAGTGTAGCCCGCGGCTTTCCTTTCGTCGTATGGCGCTGTCGATGATCAGTTGTGCCACCAGAATCAAATTACGCAGCTCCAGTAGGTCGGTACTGATTTTGTAATGTTTGCAATAGTCCTGAATTTCCTGTTCCAGTACCTGCACTCGTTGCTGGGCTCGCTGGAGCCTTCGATCAGTTCTGACAATGCCGACAAAGTCCCACATAAAGCGCCTCAGTTCGTCCCAGTCATGGGCAATCAGCACGTCATCTTCCGATTTGTTTACACTGCTCTCATCCCAGGGTAGTCCTTGTGTGCTCAACTCGGTGGTACCGATCAAATCTTCGATACGCCGTGATGCCGAGAAGGCCAAAACAAAACATTCCAGCAGGGAATTGCTTGCCATTCGATTGGCGCCATGTAATCCGGTGAAGCTGGTTTCACCAATAGCGTAAAGGTTGGGGATATCGGTTTCTCCTTGCTGATTCACCATTACCCCACCACAGGTGTAGTGAGCGGAGGGGACTACGGGTATCCGTTGTTTACAAATGTCGATACCAAAAGTGAGACAGCGCTTATGAATGGTAGGGAAGTGAGACAGGATGAAATCCCGGGGCTTGTGCGTAATGTTAAGGTAGACACAATCGCAACCGAGACGTTTCATTTCGAAATCTATGGCGCGAGCGACAATATCCCTTGGGGCCAGTTCAAGACGCTCATCGAAACGTTGCATGAATCGGTTGCCATCCGGTAGTTCCAGATAAGCGCCTTCGCCCCTGAGCGCTTCGCTGATGAGGAACGATTTGGCATGGGGGTGGAACAGACAGGTTGGGTGAAATTGATTGAACTCCATGTTAGCCACACGACAACCGGCACGCCACGCCATGGCAATTCCGTCGCCACTGGCCCCGTCGGGGTTGGTTGTGTAGAGATAAGCCTTGCTGGCACCACCGGTTGCCAGCACCACAAATTTGGCGCGGAACAAGGTTACTTCAAGCGTATGGGAATCCATTATATAGGCGCCGATACAGGCCTGGTCCTGTAATCCAAGCTTGTTCCGTGTCAGCAGGTCAACGGCAATGCGATTCTCAAACAGTTTAATATTGTCATGGTTCAATGCACGTTTCTGCAAGGCTTCGAACACGGCCTTACCAGTGGCGTCTGTGGCATGAATAATACGTCTGTGGCTGTGACCACCTTCCTTGGTCAGGTGCAGTGAGCTTAGATCATCGGGGGATAGAGATGGTTCTGCCTGGTTAGGATTTTGCTGATCCTGCCTGGTTTTAGTGGTAAAGGGGACGCCCTGGCTTACCAGCCAGCGTATACATTCGTTGCTGTTGGAAACCACAAAATCAACAATCTCTTCATGGCACAGTCCCACACCAGCCGTTAATGTGTCGCTGGCATGGTTCTGGATGCTATCCTGATCGTCCAGCACGGCTGCGATGCCGCCCTGGGCGTTAAAGGTGGCGCCTTCGCGCAAGCTTCCCTTGCTTATCACCGCTACGCTGGCAAAGTCAGCACAGCGTAATGCCAGGGTTAATCCCGCTGCACCACTGCCAATAACGAGGATATCGCATTCATCACAGGTGCTTTCGTTGCCGTTAGTCGTGCGAGTCATTAGTATTGTTGATCCTGGTGGGGCTGGAAAATGTCATGGGCCTCTCTGGATGTGTATTTATGGTTAGGGTCGGGAGCACCTGGATGCTCCACAGATTAATTCAGGTTTAAAGCGACTGAAAAATACTTGTCAGCTGCTCTTGTTGTAATAAAAGTGTAGCAATTCTATAGTTTCGGAGAACTTTTGAACATCCCCGCGGTCTATGTGTGTGAACGTGAGTAAATGTTCCAGCAGTGATAGTTCCGGAGCTGAGAGCGGAGTTGGAACAACGTGAAAGAGGATACCGACCAACAGTTGGTTGATCGTGTACGGAAAGGGAATAATCAGGCCTTCAACCTGCTGGTATTGAGATATCAACACAGGGTGGCGGCACTTATTTCACGTTTCATCAGCGACCCACACGAAGTGGAAGACGTGAGTCAGGAGGCCTTTATCAAGGCTTATCGGGCCCTGTCGTCGTTCAGGGGCGAAAGTGCTTTTTATACATGGCTATACCGAATTGCAGTAAATACGGCCAAGAACCACCTGGTATCGAGAAGCAGGCGTCCCCCGGCCACGGACGTGGAGATTGAAGATTCAGAAACTAATGAAGTTGCCGCTCCATTAAGGGAGCATGAGACGCCGGAAGGACGGCTTGCGGCTGAAGAACTGAGACAGGCGATAGACGCAGCAATCGAGGAATTGCCGGAAGAACTCAAGACTGCATTTACTTTAAGAGAATTTTCCGGATTGAGTTACGAAGACATCACTGAGGTGATGGATTGTCCTGTAGGGACGGTCAGATCAAGAATTTTTAGAGCCCGCGAAGCAATCGATAAAAAAATTCGCGAGTTAATATAAACGCCGGCTTGGCACCTGATTGATTAATTAAAGATTGGTAAAGAGTTGCTATGAACAGAATAGATTCCGAATCCCTTTCAGCCTTGATAGATAACGAAACTGATGAACTGGAATTGCGCCGGCTGTTAAAGGCCGTTGAGCAGGATTCTGAATTACTGGATGTATGGGAACGGATGAACCTGGTACAGGCCGTGCTTCATGATGACAACGTGAAAAACTATAAAGGTCTGAAACTTACGGGCGGGGATTTTGCCGCCAAGGTGGCGGAGGTTATTGCTCAGGAACCTGGACCTTCGCAGAACGTGATCAAGAATATTAATTGGACGCAATCGCTGGCCAAATTTGGTATTGCGGCTTCAGTAGCACTTGCGTTCTTTCTGGGCATGCAGACCACCACTAACCACAGTGGGCTCTCCGGGCAGACTGTTCCTGCGTTGGCTGGACAGGTAGCCCCGCTTGTTCCCCAAGAACAAAATCAAGCAGATAACGACACTGGTGTGCTGCTGGCTGAAACGACTGTGTCGGAAGTTGACCCCCTGGCCCGTCAGCGGCTGGAGGATTACATAAAAAGTGTATCCATAACGCCGGAGGAACCTGTGCAATTGGAGCCGCTTCAGAATTCGCCACTTTACCGCCTTGTCAATGAGATTCAAAATAGCCAGTAAGTTATCATTTTTACTTGAATTTCAGGTTTTGCTCCCCTCCTGTCAACCCGACTGAAGAACGGCCGTCGTCCGGTTTACGTTTATATCTGTCTCAAGTACACTCTTGAAGTTGTTCAAAGGACACTGTTTGTGAATATTTTAGGCCTGATTAACAAAGGGCTCGGGAGACTATTATGAAGTTGTTTAATCGTTTAACGACCCATGATTCAACCGCTGTTTATTTTCTTCTGCTAAGTATTGCCGTTAGTGGCTATAGCTATGGCGCTGCCGGTCTGCCTGACTTTGCCGATCTGGTTGAGAAAAACGCCGCTACGATTGTGGAGATTTCAGCTATTCGTATGGTTGCAAGCAGAAGTTACCTTTCAGAAAAAGACCTGGAAGAGTTTTTGCGACGTCGCCTGAATCCCGAGGAAATGCCTGACCTTGATCCGAAACCGGAGGAGCCACAGTTAAGTCCTCGTGGTGGTGTTGGCAGCGGGTTTATCATGTCATCTGATGGATTCATAATTACCAACCACCATGTTGTGGCCGGCGCAGAAGAGATTACTGTACACCTCACTGACCGACGGGAGTTCCGTGCTGAAATAATCGGTCTGGACGAACCGTCTGACCTGGCGCTTATAAAGATTGATGCCGATGGGCTGCCCTTCGTGAAAATGGGGGATTCGGATTCTCTTCGTGTTGGTAACTGGGTTCTGGCTATTGGCTCACCGTTTGGTCTGGAGTTTTCTGCCGCAGCCGGAATTGTGAGTGCCAAGGGGCGTTCAGTACCGGGTAATAGTCAATCAAATTATAACTATATGTCTTTCATTCAGACTGATGTTGCTATTAATCAGGGTAATTCCGGTGGACCTTTATTTAATCTTGATGGCGAGGTAATTGGCATAAACTCGCAAATTCTGAGCAGTACTGGCGGATCAAACGGGATTTCATTCTCCATACCCAGCAATGTGGCGTTGAATGTTATCGCCCAATTAAAGGAATCTGGTAGTGTGCAGCGGGGTTTGCTGGGCGTGCAGATTAAGCAGGTCAGTTTTGCCCTGGCCGAGTCTTTTAACCTGGATCGACCCCGAGGGGCCTTTGTGGATGTTGTATCTCCTGGCAGTCCGGCCGAGGCGGCGGGGATTCAAATTGAGGACATCATTCTGGAGTTTAATGACAGGGGCATCGAAGATTCTGCCGACCTGCCATTTTATGTTGGCCAGAATAGACCCGGTAGCAAAGCCGATGTGCTTGTTTATCGAAACGGCGAGCGATTGAATTTGACTGTAACGCTGGGGAGCTCTCCACTGAATGTGGCGCAGGAAGCGGCGCCTGAGGTGGTGGTTGTCAAACACAATCCACTGGGCCTGAGAATCTCGGAATTAAGTCGCGAGGCCAGACAGGTTTCCGGGTTAAATGGAGTAAGGGTGACAGAGGTGGATGAGGGCCCGGCACGGGATGCGGGGATAAGTGAGGGAGATGTAATTATTTCCCTTAACCGCCAGGAAATTACCAGCGCTGACGAGTTCGCGGAAGTGGCGGGACAATTACCCGGCGATGGATTTGTGCCTGTTCGTATCGTCAGAGAAGGTCGAGGCACCACTCTGGTTCTGGAAATGAATTAAATTTTCAATTTATCGCCAACAAAAAAGGCAGCCACAAGGCTGCCTTTTTTGTTGCATCGTCTGCGCGATCATTGACGTTCCGACGAAACTTCCTGACACGCCTTGGCAGATACTTTAGAATTGCGGCCTTTGCGAAAAGCGCCAACCGGAATTGAATTCTGTGAGTGACCTGAGCCACATCCGTAACTTCTCTATTATCGCCCATATTGACCACGGCAAATCGACCCTGGCAGACCGGTTTATTCAACATTGCGAGGGCATTTCCGATCGGGAAATGGAGGATCAAATCCTTGATACCCTGGATATTGAGCGCGAGCGGGGTATAACGATCAAGGCCCAGAGCGTGACCTTATACTTTGATTCCAGTAATGGTAAACGTTACCAGT
>JAESQX010000056.1 GCA_016764875.1 Gammaproteobacteria bacterium | reverse complement strand
CGCTTAAATTGCGCAGTTTTGAAACCCTGGCAGCCCAGGCACGGTCAAGCTCGTTAGCGTCAAGTATACGATTCAGAGCAACGGGATAAATTACCCCATTCAACCGTAGTCGAGCCCCTTCATCTGTGCCTACAGCGTTAGACCAGGTTTTAGTACCACAAAATGAGCAACTCAGATAAAGCCGGCCATCGGGTGTGGACATACAATTGAGATTGATGGAATGAGGTCGAATTCCGACCCAGACCTGGATCTGGCAAAGGGTAACCTGGTTGGCAAATGACCAGTCCGTAACGACTTCGTCCGACCGGTCACCAAAAAGGTAACCACCGGGCGTACGCTCACAGGGACAGATATTGGAATAGATGATGAACCCCAGCGCTCCCCCGATGATTACTACCCCGAACAATGAGCCTAGAATCAGTTGCAGTTTTGACCTTTTCGCCGTGTTTTGCTCTTCAGTCATATCCGGTCTCCTTTTGAATTATTTTTAGTCTAAGCGTATAACCGAACGCCAGTCTACTGGAAGCTTCCTTGATTGGTCTACTGCTTTGGGGCTTTCTGTGAGCGTACCTTGTTTGCTTATGCTTCGTTTAATCCTCGCTTTTCTCCTTCACGCCAGTGCGCGATGCGGTAGAACGCCGGTAATACTACGAGGGTTAATAGTGTTGACGAAATAATGCCCCCGATGACAACTGTGGCTAATGGTCTCTGCACTTCCGCACCGGTGCCGGTGTTGAGGGCCATGGGAACAAAACCAAGACTGGCTACCAGGGCAGTCATCAGTACTGGCCGCAGGCGTGTCATGGCTCCGTCAACAATTGCCCCATTCAGATCGCCCCGCTCCTCCATCAGATTACGAATAAACGACAGCATAATGAGCCCATTAAGTACGGCTACACCTGACAGGGCAATAAACCCAATACCGGCTGAAATTGATAGCGGCATATCCCGATACCACAGCGCCAGTATTCCTCCGGTAAGAGCCGGGGGGACGCCGGTGTAAATAATGAGCGCATCCTTGAACGAACCAAATGCCATCAGTAGCAAACCGAAGATAATTACCAGCGTTATGGGTACCACAATTGACAGCCGTTGCTGCGCTGATTCCAGCTGCTGAAACGTGCCACCATATTCAATCCAGTACCCTGGAGGTAATGCGATCTGACTAGAAATTCGCTCTCTGGCATCGGCGACAAATGAACCCAGGTCACGATCGCGAATATTGACAGTAATAACCACCCTTCGTTTTCCGTTTTCCCGGTTAATCTGGTTGGGTCCAATAGTTGACTCCACGAAGGCCACTTCTCCCAGCGGCACATAACCGGGCCCGTCACTGTAGAAACTGGTGGGTACCGGTAGATAATCAAGGCGCTGGATGTCTGCCCGTAATTTTTCCGGGAGCCTGACGACCAAATCAAACCGGCGATCACCCTCGTAGATAATTCCGGCCTTTTCTCCTCCAATGGCGGTTGCAACCAGCGATTGTAAATCGCTGACGTTGATGCCATAGCGGGCCATTATTTCACGACGGGGACTGACGGTCAGTATGGGTAAACCACTTACCTGCTCCACGGCCACGTCAGTGGCTCCGTCAAGCGGCTCAATTACCCCCTTGATCTGTTCCGCTATCCGCTGTAACTGCTCAATATCATCACCAAATATCTTCACGCCCAAATCAGCTCGCACACCTGAAATTAACTCGTTAAACCGCATTTCAATGGGCTGGGTAAACTCGTAATTATTGCCGGGAACCTCCATCACCGTAGCTTGTAGTTCCTCAACAAACTCGGCCTTGGTTTTTCCCGGGTCTGGCCACTGGTCTCTTGGCTTTAACATGACAAAAGTGTCAGCCACGCCTGGGGGCATGGGGTCAGTTGCCACTTCTGGGGTACCGATTTTGGAAAATACCTTATCTACCTCTGGCAGGGAGATAATCTCCTGTTCCAGTACAAGCTGCATTCTGACAGACTGGTCCAGACCGGTGCCTGGGATTCTTAAGGCATGCAGAGCAATATCCCCTTCATCAAGTTGCGGGATGAATTCAGAACCCAGGGTAGTTGCCAACCAGATACAGAACCCCACCAGCACAAACGCAGCAAAAGTAACCAGCCACCTCAGCTTGAGAGAAAGTAACAGAATTGGCCGGTAACCTCGCTTGAGTACACGCAGTAGCAGGTTCTCCCGCTCCGCCATCTTACCGGTCATGAAAATCGCCAGCGCCGCGGGAACCAGGGTCATGGATAGCAGCAATGCGGTACTCAATGCCAGGACCACTGTTATGGCCATAGGGTGAAACATTTTACCTTCTATGCCTGTCAGGGCAAAAATAGGCAGGTAAACAAAGGTGATAATTCCTATACCAAACAGACTCGGCCTGATTACTTCGTTGGTCGCGTCAAACACAATAGTCAGGCGCTGGTCCACTGGAATTCGCGTCTGTTGCTGTCGCTGCGCTTCGGACAGGCGCCGCACGGCGTTCTCCACTATTATTACAGCACCGTCTACAATCAACCCGAAATCCAGTGCGCCCAGGCTCATCAGATTGGCAGACACACCAAAGGTAACCATGCCGGTTATGGTGCCCAGCATGGAAATAGGAATAACAACAGCGGTAATCAATGCCGCCCGTACGTTTCCCAGTAACAGGAATAAAACGACCATAACCAACAAAGCACCACCAAGCAGATTTTCCAACACCGTGGCTATGGCTTTGTCCACCAAAGTGGTGCGGTCATAGACTGCTTCCGCCACGATTCCAGGTGGTAATGTTAAGCTGATCTCTTCAAGTTTCTGCGCCACACCCTGGGCCACCGCACGAGAGTTTTCTCCCATCAACATGAACGCGGTTCCCAGTACCGTTTCGGTGCCGTTGCGGGTGGCGGCACCAGTGCGTAACTGGCGGCCTATTCCCACTTCAGCCACATCCTTGATTCTTATTGCCACGCCTGCCCGATTGGCAACAACTACATTCTCAATATCCTCAAAAGTTCGCAGCTGCCCAGGCGAACGTACCAGTAGTTGTTGTCCGTTCGGTTCAATATAACCCGCGCCGCGATTATCGTTATTGTTTCGCAGGGCTGTCACCACCTGCTCCATACTGATAGCCCAGCGTAACAGCCGTGCCGGATCAGGATTTACGTGATACTGCTTTTCAAATCCACCGGTGGAGTTAATCTCCGTTACACCATCCACCAGAATCAGTTGGGGCCGGATTATCCAATCCTGAATTTCCCTGAGGTCAGTGCTGTTATAGGGTGTACCGTCTTCCTTTGTTGCCCCCGGAAGTGCCGAGACGGTGTACATGAATATTTCACCCAGGCCCGTGCTGATTGGACCCATCTCTGGTTCAAGCCCATTGGGTAACTGGCTTTTAAGCACGCCAAGACGCTCGTTAATAAGGTTCCTGGCGAAATAAATGTCCGTGCCGTCCTCAAAGACCACGGTAACCTGGGATAAACCGTATCGAGACAATGATCTTGTGTAGGACAGGTTGGGCAATCCAGCCAGGCCGGTTTCAACCGGAAACGTAATTCGCTGTTCCGCCTCAATGGGAGAATACCCCGGGGCTTCGGTATTAACCTGCACCTGCACATTGGTTATATCCGGCACCGCATCAATGGGCAAATTCTGATAACTCCAGATCCCCAGCGCACAAAAACCCAGAACGATGGTCACTACCAGCCAGCGACGGTCTATGGCACTACGTAATATGAATTCGATCATGTCAGTTTCCTAGTGGTCGTGTGAGGCGCCGGATTTCTCCAGGTCAGCCTTCAATAAGTAACTATTCTCAACCACGTAACGATCCCCCGGGTTAAGACCACTGAGCACCTCGCTGAATGTTCCATCGGTCCGACCTAACTCCAGGGGGCGAATTTCATATTCTTCGCCAATTTTTATAAAAACCACCTGCCAATCGCGAAAACTCTGTAATGCGCGGTTATCAATTCTCAGCGGCACCTCAAACTGGTCAACCGTTACCCGTGCCTCCACCAGCAAACCCGGAGTCCAGACTAAATCCGGATTTTCCAGCGGCACCCTTGCAATAACATTGGGGGTAAGTCCCTGTCCTGGATTCAGATAACGGATGGTACTGGTGGCGGATAGTTCACCCATGTGCAATTCCACGGATTGCCCGGCGCGGATAACCTGGGCCTCGCCCGGAAAAACATTCAGGTCTGCCCATACATTGTCATAATTGGCAATTGTCAGCAGATGCTGATTGCCGGCGAACTCGCCAGGATTGGCATGGCTGTCTACCACAACACCTGAAATCGGGGCGTGAATCTCGTAGGTTTGTAAACTGTCGTTGGCTTCCACAGTGATTACCAGATCACCCTGGGACACGGTATCACCCAGGGTAGGCCTGACGGCCTGAATAAGGCCGGGATAACGGGCAGTAATATGGCTGACCTGTTGCGGGTCAGGAGAAATCTTTCCGTACAATAACCGGGTCTGATGAATAATCCCCGCTTCGGCAAAATGAACACCAATACCCATGGTTTGCGCCATAGCATCTTTCAGGTGAACCCGACCTTCATGGGATTCAAATTGCCAGCGATAGGACTGCCCCTGATAGCTCGCCACCACGTTCACATCGAAGGAGTGGGGTTCTTCCACCACCGCGTCACCCAACAGGTAGCCTCCGTTGGGAGCAAATCTGAATTCATCCACCTGGCCACCCAAACGTGTAAGCTCCACATCAAGTTGCCACTGCCCTGGTTCAAGTTGCATGTCACCTTGAATTGCCCAGGCTCGATACTCAGGTGGGATCCCCTGTTCGAATATGGCCAGTTCAACACTGAAGTTACCGTCCTCAAGCAACCTACCGCCGTGGATTCCTCTTGCAAATTCTTCTTCCTCTGCATCACCATGCTCTTCAGCTGAGTACAGTGGAAAAGCTAGGGTTGTCAACAGAAGCAAGCCATATGTGTTAAACCTGGCACGTGCTGCTGGTTTTCGCAGTATGTCTACAAACGAATTCATTGTGTTACTCCATTAGTAAAAGGTTCACCACTCAAGCGCTCTATTTCAGCCGTCAGCTGATGAGCACGGGCTGCCGCTTCAATCAATCCAAATTCAACATCCAGAAGATCCTGCTGGGCCGCACTCAGCTCAACATAGCCATAGCGTCCGCTATCGAACGCGGCACGTGTTTCATCCAGGGCCATAACAAGCTGCGGTAGTACACTTTGCTGGATTACACGTACTTTGTTCACCGCCTGCTGACGCTGTTGATCCAGGCTCAATAAGCGGGCACTCATGCGCAGCATTGCCGCATCCCGCTGCGACTCCACCAGCAGAAGATTCGCCTGTGCGGTAGCCACCGCACCACTGTTACGCTTTTTACTACCAAGGGGGATGCTGGCCTGAACAGTGAAAGCCGTATCATTCAGTTCGGCCAGGTGCCTGATACCGGCACCCACTTCAATGCTACTGCGGCTGCGGGTTTGAACTTCTCTTAATTCCGCTTGCCTGAGTCGTTCTTCATCACCAAAGACAAGAATCGCAGGATTATTTTCCAAACGGCTCAACAGGAGTTCAATGGTCGCAGTTTCTCCCAGCTCTAATAAATTAGCGGCGGCACCTTCAAATTCAGGATCAAGCTGACCCCAGAGACTGGATAGATTAATACGGGCTGCATTAAGTTCGAACCGCGCCGATTCCTCCGCCAACTCCGCCATCCGAAGAGCCGCTGTGGCCCGCGCCAATTCGGCATTCGGTGCCCGGCCTACCGCCACTCTTTCACTAACGGTGGCTTGGGTTTCCCTGGCCAGCGCCGTGGCCCGGGACATCAGGTTTCGCTGTTGCTCAACCGCAGCCAGTTCAATGAAGCGTCTGGTTGTCTGAGCCAGCAACTCCAATTCCAGCACCCGCTGCCGAGCTGTCAACAGGCTTTGCCTACGACTGACCACGTCACTTCTGGCAGCACGTTTATCGCCAAGTTCAATCACCTGGGACAGAGCCAATGTTAATTCTGTGCCTTGAAACCAGTTGAGATCTCCGGTGCCAATGACATTTTCCACTTCGCTGCTGAGACGTAACGCAGGTTTCAGGTTTGCGCTTTGCATCTCGCCAGACAGAGCCTGCCCACGCAAGTTATATTCCCGAAGCTGCGGGTTATTTTCCAGGGTTTGCCTTATTGCTTCGCGCAAACTTATTACGCCGTCCTGTGCGTAGGAAACAAGCGGCAAACCCGACAATAAGGTGATCGTGCATAGACACGCCACCAGCTTTTTGTAAACCATTGAACCTACTCCTGCTGAAGCCCTTTACGGGCAAGCTCAAATCAGCCGCCGTTGTAATTCAACAGCGCGACTATCATGAGTTGAAATTGATCAGGCGTAGAAGGGAGGTGCTCTTAAGGGGGGTTGGAGAAATTGAGGAGAGGAAAATTCGTGCACCAACTCTTTCCAGTAGATGTTTCCACCCCGGATAAAAGCAAGTGCCATCACAAAAAGTATTACCAGAAAAGGCTGAAATTCCATTTCAAAAAACTTGGACAGTAAATTTTCTGCCATGGCGCTCTTTTCAAAGTCGTCATGGCCAGACGCTGCATCGTGCTCAACATGGCCGTTCAGATTATCAAAATGAACAGTGACTGTAGGTTCCAGCCCGTCAAGACAGTAATGACTGACAGCCCCGCCAACCCAAAGGGTCAGCAGAATCGCCAGCAACCCATAAATAATCGCTGTCGAATTTCTATTGTGATGTCTGAATCTGTCCATCGTTAACCTGTCAAGGCGAACCAAACCACCTGTTTAGCGTCAAAAACGAAAAATGTCTGTCTAAACAATCCAGTAAAATACCACAATCAGTAATCCGAAGAAATTGACTTGGGTCAAATTTTGCCAGTAAGAAGATAAAACACAAACAGGTAGACTTGGTAATAGAGGCTATTTATCCTACGGTGAAATAGCTGAAAGCTACTGAGTATCCAGATTTAAAAAAACAATAAACAACGGTTAAGGAGACCATGATGAACCCCATTAAAACCCGGACTCTGGCAATTTTCTTGCTACTTGTTTCCTCGGCGGCAGTTGCTCAAACACAGCGATTAAATCCCATGATTGAGCTTCTGGAACAGGGTGAAACTGTATTTGGCCCGATCTGGGGTGACAAATCTCCCGGCGGCGCGGTAGCGGTCTCACGCAATGACGAGTTTGACTATATTTTTTATGACATGGAGCACAATCCATTGGATGT